>JACNIZ010000107.1 GCA_014382805.1 Planctomycetota bacterium | reverse complement strand
TGCGATCTGGTCTGGTGGCAGCTGCTGCGGCGGCGGTCACCGGTATTTGGACTCGGGTGGAAGTCGGGCCCGGCCGACTGGTTTGGTTGGTCCCCTGCGCGCTGCTGTTAGTCCTGCTCGAAAAGCGCCTCGCCACTAGTCGCCACCGGCGCAAAGAATTCGAGTTTGTAGGCATGACCGGTTTGGTGTTGGCACTGCCAGCCGCATCGATTGCGACGGGCTGCCCGATAGGCTGGCCGATCGCGGCGTTGTCGTTGGCGTTTTTGATTCACGTCGGCCATGCGGTATTTCGCACTCACGCGCATTTGCAGCCGCAGAACCGCATCGTGGCGCGCTGGGTGGCCGTCGGCGGGGCGGCAATTGTGTTGGCTTTAATTGCTACGAAGAGTTTGGCTTGGCCTGTAGGGGTGGCGGTTTTGATTGGCCTAGCTGAACCATGGGCACCGACTTGGTCGCCGTTACCGGCTAAGAAGGTGGGAAGGCGGGAAACGCTGCTAATCCTGGCCCTGCCGCTGGCTTGGTGGATTTCTTGAGACGCGCGTCGGATCTCCGAATATGGGATAGGATGGAAGATCAATCATTGGTCTTCAAAAACCCTCCCCTCAGAAATGCGCGCCACCTCACTTTTATTTCTTTCCCTATTTACGCCCACCCTCCCGGCTCAAATTGTTGGCGGTGAGGTTCAAACCATTTTCCGCTTTGATGGAGAATCCAGTTCGGACGCATTAGGCCAAGCGGTGAGCGGCGCAGGTGATGTAAATGGCGATGGTGTTCCAGATCTAATCGCCGGTGCGTGGTCGGCGGATCCGGGGGGAATGGTGTTCGCCGGTTCGGCATACGTCTACTCCGGGGCGGACGGTTCGGTGATTTATCAATACAACGGCTCAGCCGCCTATGAAGAATTTGGTGTGGCGGTTTCTGCAGCAGGCGATGTCAACAATGATGGTTTCGACGACTTCATCATTGGAGCAAGCGGAGCATCGCCCGGTGGATTGGGGTCGGCGGGATCGGCTTTTGTCTACTCCGGTTTCAACGGTTCTTTGCTTTATCAAATCGACGGTGCGGACGTCAGCTACCAATTAGGAAGCTCCGTTTCCGGCGCTGGCGACGTCAACAATGATGGCTTTGACGATTTCATCATTGGCGCCGATAGCGCGAGGTCAAACGGACTGTTTTCTTCGGGTTCCGCCTTCATTTATTCCGGTGCAAACGGGACCTTGTTATTTCAATACGACGGTGGGGCCGCATGGGATTTATTCGGCCATTCCGTCTCCGGTATCGGGGATGTGAATAGTGATGGTTCTGACGATTTCATCATCGGTGCCTTCTCAGCCGACCCTGCCGGAATCAGTGCTGCAGGGTCTGCGTACATTTACTCTGGCGCCAACGGATCCTTGATTTACCAATACGACGGCAGTGCAGCTTTTGATGGTTTAGGGGAATCAGTTTCTGCTGCCGGCGATGTTGACGGTGACGGCAACCCCGATTTCATTATTGGAGCCAAGGGTGCCGATGTGGCGGGCATAACGAATGCTGGCTCAGCCTACGTTTACTCCGGCGCAACAGGACTCTTATTGCATGAATTCAACGGCACCCAAGCTAGCAGCAACTTTGGCTTTTCCGTTTCCAATGCCGGTGATTTTAATGGCGACGGTTTCGACGACGTCTTAGTAGGCGCAAACGGCGCCGCGCCAGAGGGCATGGCAAATGCAGGTTCAGCTTTCGTTTATTCCGGCGCAACCGGCGCACTTTTGTTCCAGGCAAACGGCGATGACCCACAAGACTTCATGGGTATGGTCGCGGCTGCTGGAGATGTAGATGGAAATGGCTACGACGACGTCTTCGTCGGCGCGAGTGGTGATGACCCCGGCTTTGTAACTGGTGCTGGATCCGCCTTCGTTTACGGTCACCACCCGTTCCTAACCGCCAACTCCAATTCGATTTCCGCTGCCACCGGTGCCACCATTGATTTTGACTTGAACTTCCCAGCTACCGCTGCCGCAGATGACTACAAAATCCTGATTTCCGCCACCGGCGCAGGCCCGACTACATATGGCGTGGAGATCCCACTTACCCAAGATTCCGTGGTCATCGACACGTACCTTGGAAATTACCCAGTACCTAACCATACGCGGATGCATGGCACGCTTGATGCAGCGGGCAATGCGTCCGCTAGCCTGACCGCTCCCGCTGGTTTGCCATCGGGTTTGATCGGCAACAGTTATTGGCTTGCTGCAATTGCCAATCAACCGGGTCAACTTCCTGAATACAGCTCAGTGGCGGTCATGGTTTTAATCACTCCGTAAAGGCAATTTCGGCGAAAGAAAAGCGTCGAGAGCTAATCGGCCCTCGACGCCCCTGACGCAATTTCCGCAAAATTGCTTCAACTCTGACTATTTACTCGTGACGGATTCATGCAAGGAGGATTCATACTCAATGAACTTGGAGAGCAGCTGTGCAAGCGCATCGTAAAAAGGATGGACCTTTGCGACAGCAATGCTTTTGGCGAAGGGCGGTAACCATTTGCCCAGGTGCTCGGACCAAAACTTCCCTTGTTGGATTTCGAAATCATCATCTTCCGAACTTGATGCTGAAAAGCTTAAAAAGTACATGAACTCAAGTTCAATAATAATGTGATCGGGGATCTCCCGAACCTCCCCCACCTGATCAAGGCCCGCGGCAGCATAGGCTGTCGATGCATATAGACTAATCGGGCCCATCAGCCGTCTTTCTGAATCTAGGTAAATCGCAGCGTAGGGCGGTGCCAGTATTTCAAACGGGCCGAGGAATAACTTGGCAAAAGCAATTTCAGCATTCTGTGGTTCACTGATTGCCTGATTCCACGCAAATGCGACCTTCTCGCTGAGCTCGGCCAGTTCGCCGCCGAACTCTTTGAAATGCTGCACAAGCGCTTTCGGTTCTTCACCCGCCCACTCGCCTGGCTGACGAAACGCCGCAGCCAGGGAGTGGTAAGCATTTGCTCTTAAAACATGATCAGGTTTAGAAGTCACGGATGTAGAGCACATTTGGCTTCGTTCCTTTGTCTTTCTGCAGGACCTTAGGTGCATGCTTCGCTAGGGCTCGACGTGGAGGGCTAGCTGGATCATTTAGGTCACCGAATATCCTTGCGCCGGAAGGGCAACTGTCTACACACCAAGGGTCTTTACCCTTGGCAATTCGATGGTCACAGAAGGTGCATTTTTCAACTATGCCCTTAGGCCTAATCCCGTCGTAGGTATCTTCTCGGTCGGGGTTGTAATGCGGGATAGGTTCTTCGAATTTCTTCGAGTCCTCGGCTCCGGTTGAAGTACAACCCGGAATGAGCGCAGTTTGATCCTCTTGGTATTCAGCAAAAGGCTCCTTATCGTTGAAGTAAATGACCCCATAAGGGCAGGCGATCTGGCACGCGCCGCAACCGATGCATTTACCCGTATCATGAAGTGTTAATCCTTCATCATTTTTGTGCATCGCCGTTGTCGGGCAGTTCGCCACACAAGGTGCGTCGTCGCAGTGGTTGCAGAGCGTTGGGATGTAGCGGTATTTGGTGTCGGGGAAGGTCCCAGTCGTTTCCGTGATGTGGTTGGACCAGGAAATGTTCGCCGGCACATTGTTTTCACTTTTGCATGCAATGTCGCATGCTGAACAACCGACGCATTTATGCAGGTCGATTACCATTCCGTAGTGTTTTTTTGCCATTGTTTTTCCTCCCAATTACGCGCGGACCACCTTGACTCTTGCACACCCACCGTGGCGGGCTGTAGACCCACTTAAGCGTTCATATTCGGCTGGCAATATCTCATTGTTATTACCACCACGTGCAACTCCATTCTTGAAGTCCAGAGCTGCGATCCGTCCGTATGCCCAGTGGCCTTGGCCGTAGCATTTGGTTACCGTGCCTGGCCGAACTCCTTCCCAGTACTTGAGGCGAACGGTTATTTCGCCGGTGCTGGAAGTTACTTTCACCATTTCACGATCATCGAGCCCAAACTTTTTAGCGTCGATTGGGTTCATCTTCAAAACGTCGTCCCAATTTTCGTCACCGGGATCACAATCTTTGTGCGCCTGGTACCAAGTGCAATTGGTTGAACGTCCTTCGCGATTCAAGCGACTTCTGTGCTCGAAGAAGATCAATGGGAATTCCTTTTCATCGCCCCAGCGCTTGGCCGGTTCGAAGTGTGGGATGAACGCTTGCTCGCCGCGAGCGAGGTAGCTGTTTGCATCCATGACCTCATCGATGGTCTTGCCGTGTTTTTCAGCGTGACCCTTCAATGCCTTCTTCAGCGTTTCGCTATAGAACTCAAACTTTTCGGTCACGGTATGGAAGTGACCGCGGACTTTGCCAGGCTCCAAGCGAGTGGAATTCCAGACCCCTTTGTCGACGAAGTCTGCCCAGCCGTCCAACTTGTCTCCATACTTGCCGTAGTTGGCATCTTTGGAGTCCCAGAACGAGCTGGTGAACATCTTCAGAGCGGTCATAGTGAACTCTTTTTCATCCTCAGGGTGTTTGCCTGTTTCTGGATCAACAAAAGCCTCTTTGAAGTAGCGATGCAAGTTATCAAATCCCTTCTCAGCCAATTTTTCAGCCAACATCCAAGGAATCTCAGTTTCATCCTGACGCACATCCCACATGGGTTCAATCATTCGCGCAGTCAGCGACGAATAGCCATACAGGTTTTGCTTCGAGTTTAAGAAACTCCATTTCTCAAACATTTGATGCGCTGCCGGAAGAACGATGTCCGCGAAGTGAGTCGTTTCCGACGCGTTGGTCGTGATGTGAACGAAGAACGGAATTTTCGAAAGCGCATCTTCCCAGCGACTGGTTCCGGAGCACGAGAATGCAAAGTTTGACCAGTTCGCAATGGCAACTTTGATCGGATATGGATCTTCGCTAAGGATCGCGTCGGCAGTATTGTTTGTTACAACGCCGCCGCCACTTATCCCCTTTTTGAGCGACGCGAACGGCAAGGTTCCACGCTGGTCAATCTTCGCGGCCTTTGAACCCTTTTTAGCAATTTCATCCTGATACGGAGCAAGATCCGGGATCGAGCTATATGGGACTTTGGTTTTTTCGACACAACCACCTTTGTGATCGGTGCCGCCAACCAAACCATTCAAAGCATGTGCTGCCATCGCTGCATAACCCCCGCGAGCTTGCATTGCGGTGCCAGGCGAAACCCAACTCAATGCGTAAGGTGCAGCTTTGCCAAAGCCGATCGCCACGCGACGGATTTGGTCGGCTGGAATCCCACATTGCTCCGCTGCCCATTCAGGCGTGCGGTCCTTGAGTTCCAGATTCCACCACTTCACAACTCCAAAAGTCTGCGTTTCCGCAAAGGCGGCTTCGTCAACTTCTACGCCGGCTTTGAAGAGGTTCGCACCATCAACAAACTCGCCGACGAATTCACGATCCCACAAACCTTCAATCAAAATTACATGGGCAATGGAGACTGCTAATGCTGCGTCTTCACCCGGAATGACTGGCAGCCATTCGTCTGCCTTCGCGGCAGTTGCCGAGAGCCGCGGGTCGATGACGGCGGTGACCGCCTGATCCATGACGTCGCCCCATTTGCTAATCGCGTGTGGAACTTGTCGATTCGAGGACAGTGGATCAGCGCCCCACGCAAGTACGTAACGAGTGTTGTCTAAATCGTAGTCGCGGTAGTCCCAAAATCCTTCTGTGAAGTAGGAACCAAATTTTTCGGCTTCAGCGCAAATTGCGGAGTGACTAATCCCGTTCGGTGAGCCAATGATTTTTGGCATCGCCGAATAAAGGATGTCCCGCAGGTAGCTGTAGCGACCACGCAAGAACATGAACTTTTCAGTTTCGTCGTTCGCCCGAAGTTCTAGGATTTTATCCGCAATCGTCCCCATCGCCTCATCCCAACTTATAGGGACAAACTCCGGAGCTTCAGTCCTACCCTTCTTGGAGTTCGTGCGCTTCATTGGCACCTTAATCCGATCGGGGTCATAGACCTGCTGTAAAGCTAGGTGCGGCCTTGGGCAAATCTGTCCGTGGTTCGCCTTGGCGTGTGGGTTTCCTCGCACTTTGACGGCGCGGCCATTCATTACTTTGACCTGAACCGGACACCATGTGGTGCAGCCTTGGCAGGTCGAGGACACCCATTTCCCTAATTGAGCTGTACTAAAATTCTTTTTGGATGGCTTAAGAAAACTAAGCAAAGGTGAGCCGGTTGAAGACGCCACCAATCCGGCGCCAGCAATCCCAGTTAAGAACCCCCGTCTCGAAATGGCCTTGTGACCAGTTTCGTAACCGCTATTAATTGTTTTTGTTTGCATCGGTTTTCTCTAATTCAAGCTGGCGACAGGAAGGGAAACTTGACCGCCAAGCACAACAGTCAAACGGAAGTAATATCCACCAATTAGAATTAATAAACAGGTCGCCGAAAGGAGGACGCTCTGTCTAGACACACTTTTCATTCCCCCGCGAGTGAGTTCATACACACCAATGATTAAGGGGAGTAGCAAGCCTATGACGATGCCCATAAACCAGAAGGTGGTTCCATAAACATCGGTTGCTGCCTCTAGGGCTGCTTGAGCTTGAAGTGGTCCGGTTTTGAGGCTCAGCCACCACAAGAAGAAAGTTCCGAGCTGCAAAACCAGAGATACAACAATCACGTTGCGAGCAAAGGTCATGTCGCGGAAGAACTTCCGGGTCACCTCTTCCTCATTCAATCGCCCTCTAATTCGCATGCGAATTAAGTGCACGAGCAGCACTGCCGCGGTTCCGGTGGCAACGAATGAAAGCATCGCTGAAACCACAGTGGGGCCTGCCGACCAAAGCGGCCGCGCAGTGACCACACCTAAAAGCAAGCCATGGTATGCGCCAACAATAATCGCCAAAGCGCCCATTGCAACGCCCAGGGCACGGCGGGAGGAGTCCTTTGGATTGTCCTGCGCTTTATTCCATTTCAAGGCATACCAAATGGATCCCGCCAAAAAGATCGGTTGGAAAATTCCGCCCCACCAAAGCGGGGATGTTGGATTGAAATTAAAATAAGTCAGGAAAAGATGAGACGGACGGCCTAATTTTGCCATTAGGAAAAGCAAGCCTAATGAAACCAGAATAGGAGAAAGCCAAGCTCCAGTCTGGCAAATCCTTTTGTACCTGCCATGGAAAATTGTATCCAAGAGGATGACAAAGAGTATTGCGCCAACCCCGGCCCCTCCAAGGAAAAGATCCATTGCAACTCGCCAGTCCCACATCGGTCCGGCCTGAATGTTGTAGGTGAGAGTAGGTTCCATTTTTTGCTCATTGGGCCCAAACACCGATCCCATTCACAGCGCATTCGGGCAGAACATCAAGTCTCACTTAGCCGCAATCGGAAAGCAGTTTCTTGACTGAATATCAATAACCCTAGTCCTAGCCTCAACAAGTCAGCTTTTTGAATAATCCTGGACAAATTACCGGGCGGAGGGAGGGTTCATTGGCATTGAACCCTCTGTGTCAATATCAGTGAGACACCCACCCCGAATCAATTAATGTAGAGGGC
>JACNIZ010000108.1 GCA_014382805.1 Planctomycetota bacterium | reverse complement strand
GGGAGGTGTGGGTGCGGCCGCGGGAGGAGGGGGATTTGCTGCCTCGTTTCGAAGGGGATTACCGTCGTTATCGGGATTCGCCCAATCTATGGATCCCGAAGTTAGGCCCCCGGGCGCACCTATAATCTGCGCCCACCGCCGCCGTTTCTCGCCGCGCTGGGCCGACGATTTCGGCCCCCCCCCGACGCGGCAAACCCGACTCAAATTACCCGACTCATGTCCTCCGCCAAGATCACCTGGACTTTGATTGACGAGGCACCGGCCCTCGCAACGCACTCTCTGCTTCCCATACTTCAAGCATTCACCCACGGCACTGGCGTTGAGGTCGAGACGGCAGACATTTCGTTGGCTGGCCGCATACTTGCCAATTTCCCGGATGCGCTAACCGAAGAGCAGCGCATTCCGGATGAGCTGGCGCGCTTGGGCGTACTGGCAAAGGATCCAGCGGCGAACATCGTCAAGCTACCGAACATTAGTGCATCGATCCCACAGCTGCAAGCCGCCATCAGCGAACTGCGCGAACATGGTTACGACGTACCGGAGTATCCGGAGGAGCCATCCAACGAGGACGAAAAGGCATTGCAGGCGCGTTTTGCTGCAGTGCTTGGATCGGCGGTTAACCCGGTATTGCGCGAGGGCAACTCCGACCGTCGTCCGGCTGCGGCAGTGAAGCGGTTTGCGCAAAAGCATCCGCACAAAATGATGAAGGATTGGCCGAAGTCCGGCTCAAAAACGCGCGTCGCTCATATGAATAGCGGTGACTTTTTTGGCAGCGAGCGCTCGCTGGTGCTTGGTGCAGATACGTCGGTGCGAATTGAGTTCGCGGCTGCCGACGGTGCGGTGAGTGTGCTCAAGGAGTCGGTGCCGCTGTTGGCGGGCGAGATTCTGGATTCGTCGGTGATGAGCGCGACCGCTCTGCGTGCTTTTTACGCCGAACAAATTGCTGCCGCCAAAGCCGACGGCATGTTGTTGTCCTTGCACCTCAAGTGCACGATGATGAAGGTTTCCGATCCGGTGTTGTTTGGGCATTGCGTATCGGTTTTCTTTGCTGCCGCCCTCGACAAACACGCCGCCGCTTTGGCCGAAATCGGAGCCAACGTCAACAACGGCTTAGCCGACGTGCTGGGTAAATTGGATCGTCTTCCCGCCGCCAAGAAAGCTGAAATCGAAGCCGACATCAACGCATGTTATGAAGCGGGTCCGGCTTTGGCGATGGTCGATTCGAGCAAAGGCATCACCAACTTGCACGTCAACAACGATGTGATCATCGACGCGTCGATGCCGGTGGTAGTGCGCGACGGCGGTCGCATGTGGAACAACGACAACGCGCTGCAAGACACCGTCGCGATGGTGCCGGACCGGTGTTACGCATCCATGTACCAGGCGGTGATCGAAGATTGCCAACAGCATGGCCAGTTTGATCCGTCGACGATGGGCAGTGTTGCCAACGTCGGCTTGATGGCGAAAAAAGCCGAAGAGTACGGCTCCCACGACAAGACTTTCATCGCTCCGGGCGCAGGCACCATTCGTATCGTTGCAAGCGACGGCGATGTATTGCTGCAACAAACCGTCGAAACTGGCGACGTCTTCCGCGCTTGCCAAACTAAGGATGAATCGGTGCGCGATTGGGTCAAGCTTGCGGTTACGCGCGCACGCGCCGCTGGTACACCGGCGATTTTCTGGCTCGACGCCGAACGCGGCCACGATGCACAGATCATTAAGAAGGTAGAGGCTTATCTGCCAGACCACGACACCGATGGGCTTGAAATTAAAGTGATGAAACCGATCGATGCGATGCGCTATTCCCTAGAGCGCATTCGTCGCGGCAAAGACACCATTGCAGTCACCGGCAACGTATTGCGTGACTACCTAACCGATTTGTTCCCGATTCTTGAACTGGGAACTAGCGCACGCATGTTGTCGATCGTGCCGTTGCTGCAAGGCGGCGGTTTGTTTGAGACTGGCGCTGGCGGCTCCGCACCTAAGCACGTGCAACAGTTTCTGAAAGAAGGTCACTTGCGTTGGGATTCGTTGGGTGAGTACTGTGCGTTGGTTCCGTCGCTGGAAAAAATTGCCGAGCAAACCGGCAACGCAACTGCTGGAGTATTGGCCGCAACCTTGGACGGCGCGGTGGGGCAATACCTCGAAAACGCGCGCTATCCGTCGCGCAAAGTCCACGAACTCGACAACCGCGGCTCGACCTACTACTTGGCGCAATACTGGGCCGCCGAACTCGCCGCTCAAACCGACGACGTCGAGCTTGCCGCGCGCTTCGCTCCGATTGCGGCGGCGTTGCAAGAAAAGGAACCAGTCATTCTTAAAGAGTTGCTGGCCGCCCAAGGTCAGCCAGTGGACATCGGCGGTTATTACCACCCCGACCTAGCCAAGTGCGCTGCCGCGTTACGCCCCAGCGCGACGATGAACGCGATCATCGATCCACTTCGCTAAGCGGCGGTTAAGGGCCAAAAGTCCGCCATGCAAAATGGTGGCTGGCCCGTAGCGGTCTCTATGATCATTCCGCTGCTTGCTCTCTTTGCGCTCACGCCATGTGCCCAGGAACCTGAAGTAGCAAGCCAGCAGGCTTTCCTTAGGTGGGTGGAACTAGAAGCCATCCCGGTGGAGGATTGGCAAATGAATCCTGAGCTGGAGAGCTATTTAGCAAAGGCGATCGAAGGCAAGAGCATTGTATTTTTGGGCGAGGCAAGCCATTTTTTCCACGAGCGGCGCGAGGTTCAGTTGCTGCTGATTCGCTATTTGGTCACCAAGGGATACCGGCATATTTTCCTGGAAGGATTGGGGGCGAGCACCGCGCCAACCATGGACCATTTTCTGCAAACTGGAAAGGGTCCTGCGCCGAAGGCTAAAAATGGTGGCAAGGACGTCGGAAATCGCTATCAGGAGAAGGCTTTTGAAAGTTGGGTGGGGGCAAAAGGATCGGTTTTCAAAGAACGAGTAAGCGCCGACCGAGTACGTTTTTTCGACGCCTTGCGCGCGATAAATTTGGCGTTGCCTAAGGATAGTCCACGTTTGAGAATTCATCCGCTGGACATCGATATGGCTCCGGGAGGCTGTTACAACTCCATCGAAGGCGTGCTCGCCAAATATTCCGACGACACCAAGTTGGATGGATTGCGGCAACAGCTCCCCAAGGTGGCAGGGGAAACGATCAAAGAGGAAATCAAGCGTCTGGAAAGCCTGCGGCATGCGATTGAAGAAAACACCGACGGCGCGTTGAATGGCATCAGAAAAGCGGATCGGCTAGAGTTGAAAAAATTCGCGGATTGCCTGGTGGAAACGATCGTCTTTTTCCAAACTGCTAGAGAAGATGGGGAGCTGGACCGAGCATTAATCCGTCGCGAAACGGCGATGTATCGCCAAGTGCAATTTGCGTTGGACAGCCTGCCGAAGAACGGCAAAGCGATCATGATTGGCCACAACAACCACCTATGCCGTGATGGCGAGGACATCCCGCGGGCGCGCAATCCATCCATTGGCCAGATGGTGGAAACGGCGAACCCAGGTCAGGTTTTTTCCATCTGGACGCTATATGACCATGGTTGGTTGTTGAATCCAATGGCCCAAGATCCGATTGAAGAAGTTCCGTGCAATCCGGATCGCGTCGAAAGTGTGTTGGCCAAAGCTGGCGACCTTTATTTGCTCCCCATTGGCACTGGCAAAGCTGGCGAGCAATACCTGTCGCAGCCGCGTTTGCACAGCTACTTCAGCTGGTCCGAAACCGCGACTTTGAATCGCCAAACCGACGCAATCTTCTTTGTGGCCGAAATTTCTCCGCTGCAGAAGTGAAGGAAAGGGGGCAAAATCCTCTCTTTGAGGTAGACTTTAACTGCCCTTGCCCTCCAATTGGATCCAGCCTTGCTACGAAATCGCAAAACTCTTCCCCTGTTCGGTCTCCTGCTTTTCCCCCTCGCTGCGCCGGCTCAGGATCCGGGGCTAGAGGAGCGACTCGATCTGATTTTGGAACGCCTGGATCGGTTGGAGGAGTCCATTGATCAGTTACAGGGTCAACGCGTTGTCGAATTTGACGCTCCGTTGGAAGAGACCACCAGCCCGGAGCAGCGGCTGCAGTGGTTTGCAGACCATCAACGTTTGCAGGAAAGCCCGGATCTTGCCGATCGGCGTTGGCATTTTTTGGGGCCCACCAATGTTTCCGGTCGCGTGACCGACGTCGCGGTGACGACTCCTCGCGGCAAGACCTATACCGTTTACATCGCAACAGCTTCAGGCGGAGTTTGGAAAACCAGTAATGAAGGCGTTACTTGGAAGTCGATTTTTGACCACCAACCTACGCAATCCATCGGCGATGTAAGTTTGGCGCCGTCGGATCAGCAGCAGGTTTGGATCGGCACTGGCGAGCCGAATATTTTCCGCAGTTCGATGGCGGGTTGTGGAGTTTATAAGTCTATGGATGGTGGTGAAACGTGGCAGCATAAAGGGCTGGCGGCAACTCACACCATTTCGCGCATCGTCGTGCACCCGACCAATCCTGATGTGGTTTACGTAGCCGCATCCGGCCATGAATGGACTGACAACCCAGAGCGCGGTGTTTATCGCACCACCGACGGCGGCGATACTTGGGAATTGGTCCTGCACATAAGTTCACAAAGCGGCGCGATTGATTTCGCGATGGACCCGGTGAAGCCGGAGATTATTTATGCCTCCACTTGGCAGCGCAAGCGCGAACGTTGGAATGACCCACGTACTTTTGCTGATCACACTGACAGTGGAATTTGGCGTAGCACCGATGGCGGTGATAGTTGGCAAAACGCGTCGACCGGTTTGCCGGCACCACATCACCGCGGCCGCATTGGTATCGACGTCGCCGCTTCTAATCCAAACGTGGTTTATGCATTCGTAGATAACTATGAACTGCAGAAGTCGGAGGACGAGAACATATCCAAGGATTCTTACGGACGCGACCGCACCGCACGCATTAAAGGTGGCGAGGTTTATCGCTCCGACGACCGCGCGCAAACTTGGCGCAAGGTAAGCAAGTCCGACAACTACATGGCGAACATCGGCTCAACTTACGGTTGGGTGTTCGGTCAGATTCGCGTTGACCCTAGTGATGAAGACACGATTTACATCATGGGTTTGTCGTTGCACGTTTCGCACGATGGCGGTGAAACTTGGGGTCGTCTTGGTGGCATGCATAGTGACCACCACGGGCTGTGGATTGATCCGAATAACTCCGATTACCTGATCAACAACAACGATGGCGGCGTCAACATTTCTTACGACGGTGGCAAAAACTGGCGCTTCTTTACGGAGCACATTCCAGTGGTGCAGTTTTATAACGTTGGCTATGACATGGCGACGCCATTTAATGTTTACGGATCGATTCAAGATCACGGCAGTCGCAAAGGTGAAGTGAACGTCGACGCGATTCGCGCCAAGCCTGGCCAAGGCGGTCGTCGATGGGGTGGGCGAGGACGCGGTGGACGCAGTGCCACGGTGGAGTGGGATTACACTTCGGGCGGCGAAGCCAGTTTCCACGCGGTTGACCCTTCCAATCCTGACACACTTTATTACGCCGGTTTTTATGGCAGCATTGGCCGTACCGATCAAGAAAGCGGTGAGCGTGCGCGTTTGAAATTGGACACTGGTATAGAGGGCGAAGAAATCCGCGGTCAGTGGCTGGCCCCGTTTATTATTTCGCCGCATAACCCGCGCGTGATTTACCACGGCATGAATCGTTTGTTCCGCTCGATGGATCAAGGCGAAAACTTTACCCCGATCAGCCCTGACTTAAGTCGCAACTTGGAATCCGAGCTTGGCGACATTCCGTACCAAACCATTACTGCGATTTCCGAATCGCCGTATGAATTCGGACGCATCTTCGCCGGCACCGACGACGGCCGTTTGCATGTCACTTTTGATAGCGGCAAAGAATGGCAGCGCATTGACGGTGGCATGAAAGAGGACCGTTGGATTTCGCGAGTGATCGCCTCCAAATGGACTGACGGCGTCGTTTACGCGGCGCAAAACGGCAAACGCTGGGATGACCTTGCCGCATATCTTTGGAAGTCCGACGACAACGGCAAGACTTGGAGCAGCATCGCCGCTGGATTGCCAGGCGCACCGGTAAACGTAATTCGCGAGGATCCGCGCGATTCAAACGTGCTTTACGTAGGCACCGATTTGGGTGTTTATATTAGCCGGGATCGTGGCGCGACTTGGAATACCATCGGCAGCAAACTCCCTACTTTGTACGTGCATGACCTCATCATTCATCCGCGCGATGAAATCATGGTGATTGCCACTCACGGCCGCGGCATGTGGGCAATCGACGTGCGCGAACCGGAAGAGGAAGTAGAAGAGCCGGTCGTGAAGGATGAAGAGCGCGAGGTTTAATCTGGTTGCTAACATAGACTCTGTTCTGCCATGACGAGATCCTTGCCTTGATTGCCAACTTTGGGGAAACTCGGATTAATTCCGATCGGCGAGCCTGCGGCGTAAATCGCCAGTTTCGGCGTTGCTTCATCTCGGCTGTAGCGCGGCTACAGCCTTCGATTCGCGCCTTGAATCAAACGATTTCCACTCACAGTCTCACTCGCCCGAATTAATCAGAGCTTCCTTAGCTTTTCTGGGAATCCAAGGAACTTACATCTACTTTTAAGCAATGCGAATTGCATCCCATTTACTAATACTCATCCTTGCCGGTACTTCCGGGGAGCTCCTTTATGCAGGAACTCCCCAAGGCAAGGATCGGGAGTTGGTTATTAAAGAAGTTCTTATGCCGTTAGTGAACGCACCCTTTAAAAGGTCATGGACTGTCTCTTTTCCACTCGGCGATGTCGACCGAAATGGAAAGAGTGACTTTATTGCTACCTTTTCGGAGAAATCGACGGTTCCTGGCGCCCACCATCGACTCCCAGGTTTGTTTTACCTAGGAGGCAATTCATACCGCATCGGGCCGGATGGATCTGTTTTGAAACGATTCAATTATGCTGATGGATGGCCTCATTATTTCACCGTGCTTTTGAATTCAGCTGGCGGCATTCAATTGGTCACTGGTGATTTACAGTTCCCGGGGGAATGTTCGCGATGGGATGCCGCTACAGGACAGTTTCAGGGTCATTATTCCTTCCCAAACCCGCCTCCGGGGGAGCCCCCAGTCAATTACTTTCAGCACATGCAGTGGGCTGGAGACCCCACCCTTGATGGCTTCGACGACTTTTACATCCTAACCGACGCCCACGGAACCCAAAATTGGGGCGTCACCATTCTTATGGACGGAAGATCGGGCCAGCCTGTTTGGCAGCATTACCTTCCAAACTATTCTGGAATTGGTCCTATTTTTCAACCAGGCCCTGGTCCACCGGACGACATAAATTCCGACGGCATCCCTGACTACCTTGCCGGGTTTCACGTCTCTTCCTTTTTCCAGAAAGACCAAGCCGTCATTGCCTTTTCTGGGGCGGATGGTTCCATCTTGTGGCAAAACTTGCATCCCATTCATTCATACGCCCGCCGCCTTCCTCTTGGAAACGACTTTACACGC
>JACNIZ010000109.1 GCA_014382805.1 Planctomycetota bacterium | reverse complement strand
CTGCCTCCATTGCAACCGCCCACGCCGTGGCCGCAAACAAGCGCGCGGTCCACATCACCTTATCCGTCAAAATGGAGTCGGCGATGTCGCCCGGTTTGTGATAGAGCTTATTCTTTTCGATATTGCCTTCAAAGAAAAAGATGGCCGGTACCTTTTTCTCGGCAAACGACCATTGGTCACTGCGCATGTACATGTCTTTATGCCCATCCATTTCGATTTTTAACGGACTGGAGATGCGCTTCGACTGCTTTTTGATCAAGCGTTTCCAACTTTCGGAATCCCAAACTCCACCCAAAAACATTTCCTTGGGATCGGTGCGTGCAATTTGATCCATGTTCAACATCACTAGAGTTTTATCATGCGGATACAAAGGATCCGCGCAATAAGCACGCGAGCCTAGCAGGCCATTTTCTTCACCAGTGAACCACAGCAGCAGTAAATCGACCTTCGGTTTTTGATCGGCCAAAGCCTCGGCAACCTCGAGTAAAGCGGCGCTCCCACTGGCGTTGTCGTCGGCGCCCGGGTGGACCCGCATTTGGCCCTTATCCATCAAAAAGTTAAAGCCGACGTGATCCAAGTGCGCGCCTAATACCACCACTTGGCCGTCGCTTTCAGTCCCGGGGATCAACGCCCCCAAGTTATAGGTGGGCACCCTTAGGTCAACAAAAGCCGACGAAAAATGCACCTTGATTTTGCCTTTCACCGTCAGCGGTTTCGGCTTCTTGCGCTTCAAAATACTTTCGTAGTACTTGTCGATATCGGTGCCAAACAATTCACTCGCCACTTTGCGGGATACCGACGCCACCGGCAGTCCTGACAGGTTCACCATGCGCCCTAAATCACGCGCCCGTCCACCCGGCCACATCGGCAATTCCAACAAATTCGGGATCGGCCCCACTTCGTCTGGAAATACCCCAGGGTCCGGAATCAAAACCAAAGCAAGACCACCGGCTGCTTTTACCGCCCGTGCTTTTGCACTTAGCTCGGAATGTTTGGTGGCTTCCAAGCCATCGAAGCGCTTGGTTTTTTTGTCGTCGGCAAAGGGTTCGCGGGTGAATGCGAAAACGATTTTGTCTTTGACCTTACGCGGCGAAAGGTCTTCCCATTTTTCTTTGCGCGCATCAATTGCAAAGCCGACGAAAACGGGTTCACCTTCGATCGCATCAGTGGAACTGCCCGGAACTGGCACAAAATCCACCCCCATGGTCAATCGTTGCGGATCGTCCTTGCCGTTTTGAATTTCGAAAAAACAATCTCCACTCGGCCCAGCCACCGCCAACTCTATCGGCAACCGATAACTGCCCTCGGATCCAGCAGGTTTCAACCCGAGTTCTGTCAATCGCGCTTCCACGTATTCGGCAGCCAGATCAAACCCAGGCGTCAGAGTACCGCGCCCGCGCGTCGTTGGGCCGGCCAAAAAGTTGACGTGCTCCTGAATCTCGTCCACGGTGATGCTTGCGATCACCTCCTCGAAAGTTGGACCGATGATTGGCCGCTGAGAAACCGTTTCCTGATCGGCGGCCGTTTGCGGCGCTTCTTCAGCAGATTGGGCGATGGCTGGCGTGGTGAACCACACCAAACCAAGGAGTAAGAGCAGAGCGAATCGCAGCATTAGCTTTGGTAACCGTCGGGATGGGCCAAATGCCAGCGTACGGCAGTATCGACCACAGCTTGGGCATTTTCGTATTTAGGCTTCCAGCCCAACTCTGCTCGCGCTTTACGAGAGTCGGCAATCAAGCGCGCTGGATCGCCAGCCCGACGAGGACCCTCATCGTGCGGAACTGGCTTGCCAGTCGCCTTTTCCACCGCATCCAAGATTTCGCGCACGGAAAAACCGTTGCCGGTGCCTAAATTCCATGCGCCGGAATCTTTGCCAGCGGCCATCCATTGCAAAGCCTGGAAATGCGCCTGCGCCAAATCGTCGATGTGGATGTAATCGCGAATGCAGGTGCCGTCGGGCGTCGGCCAATCGGTGCCAAATACGGTCAAAGTGCGGCCGCTGCCCAACGCCGCCTCTACCGCCAGCGGAATGAGGTGGGTTTCGGGATCGTGTGCTTCGCCGTAATCACCGCATTCGGAAGCGCCAGCCGCGTTGAAGTAGCGCAGCAACGCACATTTGCCTTGGCCCGCCTCACTGCGCGCTTTGAGCAGCATTTCGTCGGCAAATTTGGTCGCGCCGTAGGGGTTGACTGGGTTTTGGCTATGCGTTTCGCTCAAATACTCGGTTTGCGGCTCGCCGTAGGTCGCGCACGTGGAGCTGATCACAAACGGCACCCCCTCGAGCGCTTCGCACAAATGGATCACCGGCACCACGTTGGCGCGCCAATAGCGCACCGGCTGCTCCACCGATTCGCCGACGTAGCAGCGTGCGGCGAAGTGGATCACGCCGTCAAAAGTCTTGCCTTTTAAATAGCTGTGCAACGCGTCGCGATCGAGCAGGTCCAACACCTCCAACGGCCCATCCCAAGCTTGGCGATGGCCTTCAGACAGATCGTCAATCACCTGCACATCTACGCCCTGAGCACGTAAATAACGCGCCGTCGCCGAGCCTATGTAACCACAACCACCGGTAACCAGTACTTTCATGATGGCAGCATTTTGGCAGGTCAGCCGTGCTGGTTCCACCACTCAAGCCAAAGCTCAGCAATCTGCGCCCGACGTTCGTCGTTCGGATCCAGGTCGGGAGCGATGCTTTGGCCGCTGAGGCGCTCCAAAGCCATGTTTTGAGCCCGAAACAGCTCGCGGTCATTGGGTTCCAATCGAGCCAAAATTAATGCTGCGGCGCCGTCCACTTTCATGCTACCCAAGGCCGACGTCGCCGCGATACGGACTTCTGGGTGCTCGTGATCCAACAGCGGAAAGATGGCGGCTCCATTCAAACCGTCGCTGCGCGCGACTAATTCGGCGAGGCTGAGCAGCAGGATTTGGGGATGGGAATCGCTCAACGCGTCGGCGAAAATTGCTGGCGCGGTTTCTTTTTGAGCCGCTAAATAATGCCCGGCCTTGAGGCGCAACTGCAGATTTTCGTGGTTGTGAAAGACCTTCACTGCGTCGTGCACGTGGCTGAATTCGCCATTTTGAAATGCCTTCAATTGATCCAGCAGGCGTTGTTCGGCCTCGGAAATGGGAATGCCCTGCAAAGCCAGCTCTAAATCCGCCAAGGCCATTGGTAAATCGCCGCCTTTTTGGCGCAAACGCGAGGCCCGTTCCAACAAAGTACGCCGTTGCGCGACGTCGGCTTGGGCGGTTAATTGCTCCAACAACGATGCGGCGACCAAAAAGCGTTGATCTTGTTCAAATAATCCGGCCAAGGCAAGGGTGGCGGGAATTAACCAGGCAGGATCCGCGGCCGCCTCCTGGAGCAGCGATTCGGCTAGCTCGGTATGGCCAATTTGGGCTAAATCCCGCCCTAATTGCAACTTGAGCTCGGCGTCATTGGGTTGCAGATCCAATAAGCTGCGGCGCAAGCTAGCCCGATATTCCAAATCCTCTGGCATACAGGCGGCAATCGCGGCGCGCAGCTCGACCACCCCCCATTCCTCTGGCACCGAGTTGGGCCGAATCGGCACCACCACAGGATTCGCATGCTCAAGTTCCTGTACCGGCTCACTAGAGCAACCGGACAAGGCCGACACGATCAAAATCAGGGGGACAATTCGAAGCATTTCAGCAGTAGACGATGCCACGGCAGGAGCTTCATAGTATGCTGCCAAGCTCGGGCGGCATCATCAATTGTTGCAGCCACTTTGACCAGCCATGAACAAACCTTTAGTCATCGCTACCGGCGTGGTATTGCTGATTTTGCTATCCACGGTGCTTGGATCTCTTTGGTACATCTCCAGCCACACCTACGATGAGCCAGCGAAGATTCTTGAACTTTCCAATCAAATCCTGCCGTTGCAAATGCCCGCCGACATGCGGCCCATTCATGGCCGCGACCTAGTGGGCGTGCAATTGGCGATTTTTGGCCAATTCGATGAGTTCGACAAGCCCGTCGATGCGCTGCGAGTGACCAGTTACCCCCTGTCCGACGAAGACAATACCGACTCGAATTGGGATTTCATGATCGACGGCGACTGGAAGCAAGCGCAGCTGACACAAACTGCTAGCGGCGATTTTGAAATCCCATATCAAGGCGAGCAGTGGAATGCGTCATTCCGGGAGGGCACCAAACGCAGTGGCGAGGTTTACCGCGCGCTTTCCTTAAAGCGCGAAATCGATGGCAAGATGATTGCCATTTATTGGCTGGGCCCAGACGCTTCGGCTTCCATGGCTCGCTTCACCGCGCTATTCCAAAACGGTTAGTTGCTGCCAAAAATCCGGAAAGGATTTGGCGACGCATTGCTGTTGTTGGATTTGTAATTCCGGATAACGCAAACGCGCGATGCCAGCAGCCATGGCCAAGCGATGGTCGCCGTCGGGGTGAAAATTTGGCTCCGGCTCGGCAGCCGCGGCAGGCGTTGTGAAAGCCCCACTAGCTGCAGGATCAGCAGAATCGGTCACCATTGGGCGAATAGGCGCAATCCGCAAGCTATCACCGACCACGTCGGCGTTGCTGCCCAGACATTGCAACAAACGTTGGATACCGGCAACGCGGTCGGATTCCTTAATGCGTAAGCGTGCAATTCCATGCAAGGTCATGCCGCCGGGTAGGAACGCGCCTAGCACGGCGAGGGCCGGACCGGCGTCGGGCGCGAAATCGATGGCCAATTGCGCGTCATGCGGTTCTTGATTGGTGCAGCGCCAAAGTTCGCCATCCTGGATGAGCAAGCCACATTCGACGAACCAGCGCAGCATTTGCGCTTCGGGATGCGTAGCCGACCAATCCGGTCCCAATCGCATGCGGCCGCCTTGTAGCGCCAACGCGACCAGGAAAAAAGTTGCGCCGGACGGGTCACCAGGCACTTGCCACTTAGCTGGGTTGCGACGTTGGCAGGCGGCGGCGGAAATGTGTAATCGAAGGTTGCCAGCGGCGTCGCTTTGTCGCTTGATCGTCCACCCGAATTCCTGCATCGCTTGCAGGGTCAAATCAAAATAACCGCGTGACGGCAAGCTCGTTGGTACATGAATTTCTAACGGCCCACTCCACGCCGACGCCATCAAAATGCCGGACAGGAATTGGCTGCTTTTCAGCGCTGGCGGAAGCCAGATCGTTGGCTGGTTCGCGCCAGCAGTGGGAGAGTTTTGCAGATTACTCGCTTCAATTTTCAAACCAGGCCGACCGCCTATCGTGGTGACTTGAATTTTGGCACCGAGCGTGGTCAAAAAATCGATTAAGCCATCGTGCGGGCGTTCAAATAGGCGCGGGGCGCCGGTAAGTACAAATTCACCGCTGCCGGCCGCACACCACGGCAGCAAAAAACGCAGCGAAGATCCAGCCTCGCCGACGTCGACCACCTCGCCATTACCAGTAGGAGGTCCGCCTAAGCCATGCACGGTTACTGCCTCTGGATAGGCGTCGGCGTGGGGTTCTATATTGACCCCTAAGCCGCGCAGGGCCTGACACAAAAAACGGCTGTCGTCGCAATCGCTCAGGCCGATCAAGCGGCAAGGCCCGACGCCGGAGGCGGCCAAAATGAGAGCGCGCTGCGACAGCGATTTGCAGCCGGGCAAGGTGACCACGGGCGACGGGACGGCGGAGGCTGCACTCATAGGCCGGCTGATTCTAGGCAAACTCGGATTCCCTCGGCCGGTTTCGGCGACGACTTGCAGACTAGGCTCGAGTGAAATATTAGAATCTGGGCATGGACGCTCAGCAGACTCCTGTGAATTCCGCCGCCGGTTACCCGGGCGGCATGCAAATCCCCGGCTGGGAGCTCTTTTACAAGGGCAAGGTGCGTGATTTGTACCGCAAGCACGGTGACGCAAAGCAAATGCTGATGGTAGCTACCGACCGCCTCAGCGCTTTTGACGTGGTGATGAACGAAACCGTGCCCGACCGGGGCCGGGTGTTGACTCACATCACTGAATACTGGTTGGAGCAGGTTGCCGACACCATCGGTGCGGCGCGCATTAGCTGTGATCCGGCCGAGGTGCCGGGCTTGCCCGAAGAATTCCACGACGTGCTGCGTGGGCGTTGCACATGGACCTATGTGGCCGATCGCGTCAACGTCGAAATTGTGCTGCGGGCTTATTTGGCCGGTTCGGGCTTCCGCGAATACCAGGCAACGGGACGGCTGTGGGAACATGAACTACCGGCGGCTTTGCAAAATTCGTCGAAATTGCCGTCTGTCTTGCATACGCCGACCACCAAAGCCGAGGTTGATGAACCGATTACTTGGGCGCAAGCGACGGAACTGATTGGCGATCCAAAAGAAGCCGATGTCATTCACGAAGTTGCCTCGCGCTTGTTTGAAACCGCCGCTGCGCGCAGTGCCGAAGCCGGTGTTTTGCTTGCCGACACCAAATTCGAATTCGGGCGACTCAATGGCCAAATCGTGCTCATTGACGAAGTGCTGACGCCGGATAGCTCACGCTATTGGCCTGCCGACAGCATCGTGCCCGGGCAAGAACAGTCTATTGCATGGACAAGGAAATCGTACGCGCCTACTTGCGTTCGCTAGAGAAATGGAACCGCAAACCGCCCGCCCCAACAATTCCCACCGACATCATCGACAAAACGCGTTCCAAATACTTAGAGATCTGCAAGATCCTCACCGGTTCGCTACCGGCTGGCGTCGCTGACGCTTGATCCGGTGTCAACGCGTGCTCAGGGCAGAATTTCAATCTCGGCTAGGCCAGATTCGGCCTGGCCGAGTTCTCCATAGTGCAAGGCTTTGAGGTGGATTTCCAGTTGCCGGATTTTGGTTTTCTTGGGCAGCACCAATTCCGTTTTATGCATGGCCCGGTCCGGCATATCGACCTCATAAGTGTCACGCTTGTTGACGATGACCAGCAACTTCTTCGGCCGCATCGTGCCCTGCGCTTCCGTCCGAGAATGCGGAGAGGTCAGCCAAATGGATTGAGCACGTACGCCTTTTTCAAGCTCGATGAATAGCCAAGGATCTACGTCGTCTTTGTTTGATTTCCAGGAGGAGCCAGCTTTGCCATCCAGGGCAAAATCGACTTTGGAGCCGTCGCGAACGGAAGAACATTTGGCGGTCCACTTATTCTGCAACAACAGGTTTCTTTTCCAATGAGTCGCAGCGTCGAGCATCTCGGGAGTCAGCACGCGATGAACCTGAACCTCTAGCTTCGGGCTAGTCATCTGGCCGACCGGAGTTTCAAGCTCGCACCAAACCTGCCATTTGCCGCTACGAGGGAAGGTGAATCGCAAAGTGTGCCGACCGGATAGGATTTGGCCATTTCCCAATTCCAGGACTTCTTCGTGACCGATTTCCGAAGCGAAAAAGGCGGTTTTCGTTGGCGCCACTCGTGAATCGGCAACCCACAAAGTCGTCGGCGTATCACCACTGGCCGTTAGTACGACATCCGACGCCGACTTTGGACTGGCTCCAAAAGGAGCCACCTCGGAAGGTGCGCCGTCCGCCGTGATAGCCATTGACGTCCGCCGCTGCGAAAAA
>JACNIZ010000110.1 GCA_014382805.1 Planctomycetota bacterium | reverse complement strand
CGGAGCGAACTATTATTTCCCCGTAAGCGCCGAAGAAATCTCGGCAAAACTAAAAGATCTTCCAAGCGGTGATCAAGATGGAATCACCCATATATGGCTGCGTCGCCCAAGCGGTAAGGAGGCGCGCAGGGGCCATGGATTAGGCGAATTTATTTGCGGTAGAGGCGTGCATTTGATCACTCTTTATCCATGGCGCAAAGATCGACGCCGCTGCTTGGGTCGCAATCGATTGACGGGTAAAGAGGGAAATGGTTTTAAGAGATTTGGAGGCCGTATATATAAGCAACGAGGTTGGTGGTATGTCGAGTTCAGCGAGCCAGACTTGAAGCGCTATTTCCTCGACACCTTTTTCGACGTATTCCGTCTGTTAGTTGAGCCAATTCACAATGAAGTACGCCAGGGCTACAAAGGTGACGGCAGCGAATAGCGCAGGTGTGGGACGTTTTTGAAGGGGATCGTTCACAGTTCAAACAGTGGGGTGCCATCTGGAGTGCTTCCCGTCGAATTGGCGCGAAAAACGCCTGTATCAGCCCAATACACCCATCCCGTTGTGTCGTCGGGGGTGGCAAAAGTCGCCCCTGGCTGCACGATTTGGATGGTTGAGATGCTACTGAATGGGTTCCGTGGAAAGCCTTCGGTGATGTAAGGTCCGTAGTAGTAACCACTAGTTCCAGGGGCAGCTGTGAGACCGTCGTCGTCGCTGGCAAGCAGCAACTGGTTCTCAAAAGTGCCAGAAGTCCAGGTCATATAGGCTGGGTGATAGCCCGGATTCTGTTCTTCATGCTGGAAGGTGTAGTAGTCAATGGCGGTGCGAATCCGCTGCAGTTGCTGTTCCAGTGAAGAAACCTCGGCGTCTTCTAGGGCCTTGGAAAAACTGGGGACAGCCATTCCTGCCAACACGATCAGGATTGCCATTCCGATCATTACTTCGATCAGAGTGAATCCATTTTTTAAGAGTAGGAGGGGTTGCCGCATCGGGATCTAATTCCAAACCCTCTTCGGCATAAGCAATTTCCTACATAAGGAAAAAGCGTTCCATCCAAGCTAGCGGCTGCTTAGTAGAAGGTGGAGTCAATAAACCAAAGTCCCAGAAAGGTCAGGACGATCCCAATGCCGATGGCCGGGCGGCCAATAAAGCGGGGTACAGGTGGCACTTCCTTTTTGGCTTTTTTCGCAGCTGTTGAGCGCGCGGATCTCCACAAGAAATACAGGATGTTGGCTGGCACAGAGGTAATAAACCCAAGAGCAACTCCATTCGTCAGCGGATGGCTGGGCCACTTATTTTCAATGACTACTGTGGTTCCGCCGCCCAAATACAGCCACATTCCAATTCCACAGCCTATAGCCAAACCGGCGGAAAGTCTGAAAAAGATGTCAAACCAGGCGGAGCCAGTGCGAATGTTATTGCCGGCACCAAAAGCACGGCCATGAATAGTGGTAAGCACTGGTTTGTAGCCTGGTTTGGCGGAGGCCGATCCGCGCATGTTGTGCTTGCTGACTTTTGGCCCTGTGGGCTCGTCGGCGAGGCGATGTTGCCAGTCATTTTCATCGCCGGAGTTGTTGGGCGACGAGCCCAGGATGTCGCCGTCGTGATTGACGCCAAGGCCCAAAACGGTGCGGTTGGCGTAATTGAAATATGCGACGACTTGGTTCACTTCCAAAATTTCGCCGTCGGAAACGCCGGCGCCTCTCAGTTCGTTTAATGTGTACTTAGGGAACTTTTTTGGATTTGACGTCAAGCTTTCGGCGTAACTCAACATAGCGCGAACCGAATCGCTGAATTCAAACCGCCACTTGCGCCGCACCAAGGCTTCTTTCATGCGTCGCCCGACGTCGTCCTTGCCAAGTAATTTGCATAAGCCAGCAAAGTGATGATCCACACAATAATCGCAGCCGTTAAGCCAGCTCACCCAAACACCAAGTAGCTCCAAAGTTTCGCGCGGCACCTTGTTTTTGGAATGGTGCAGTACGGACTTATACAGCGCCATATGTCCTTGCAAAGTATGGGGTCGCAAGGAGTGCGCTTGCAAAATGTTATCGACCTCGCCGCTGCTGCCAGCGATGCGTCGATATAGGTCGGCCAACTTGCCGTCGGCTTGATTTGGGGGAATAGTTTCAATCCACGTCATGATTAATCCGTGCCATCATATCCATCGAGGCTCCGACTTTGTTGGCGAGTAGTACGCATTGGGTTACGCCCAGATGGAAATGAGCGTGGTCACAAACGTAACGGCGCAGGCTGGACGACCCACGTATCGAGGGTATTTCGGCACCGGTTGATTATGGTTTCGCGCCTACGATTGGCGAATGGATCGCCACAGCAGGTAAAAGGAATTAACCGGCACAGATACCAGCAAACCGGTCGCAATACCGTTAACCATGGTGTGATTGCGCAGGCTGGATCCGAGGAAGGACCTCAGGTTATTGTCATATCCAAGCCACATTGCCAATCCACACCCTAGGGCCATTCCGACTGAAATACGGAAATAGACATCGAACAACTTGGATCCAAATTTGGCATCCGATCCTAGACCTTCAAAGCGGTTGTGCATGGTGTGCGTTTGAAACTTGTTGCGGCTTTCGGGTCAAGAATTCAATGTAACTCAACATGGATCGAGTCGAAGCGTCAAATTCACCTAGCCCATTTCGTTTCAATAAAGCCATTCTTTTGCGAGCGGCGATTTAGTCGCTATAGAAACCGCGCAATTGCATTGCGTGGTAATTCGCAAGCGCTGGGCTTCCACTTAGCCAGCAAACCCAAATTCCGATGAGTTGGTAGTTCTCGGCGAGGATTGGAAAATCGTGAGGTTGATGAGAAGCAAGGTTTGACATGGGAAAAAGCCCACTCATTTCTTCGGAAACCAACCCCTTTTCTTTCATTCCCTACCTGTAGTTAGCTTTCCGGCGCTAACCTCGGAAGGTCATGTTGGCCTCCCTCCTCCTTGCATTCGGGTTTTCAGCTCTCCAATCCGCAACTCAAGACTGGCAACCCATTTCGGTACCCGGTCATTGGGAGTCCCAAACCGGAACGGATGGCGGTAAACCGTGGGTAGGGCTAGATGGCTACGCCTGGTACTGGACCGTGGTACCCATTCCTGCAGACTGGCCGCTGGTAGGCGCGCAGTTGTCATTGGGCTCGATTGACGATGCCGACCAAACCTATTGGAATGGCAAAAAGATCGGCGGGCTAGGGGGGATGGAAAAGGGCGGAGCCACTGCCTGGAGTAAGGCGCGAAACTACTCCCTTTCCGGCGCTGACTTGCAGCCTGGAGCCGACGCCATCCTCGCCATTCGGGTGCATGACTCGGGCGGCAATGGTGGATTGAATGTAGCCGCGGGCCAGAGTCTTAAATTGGCCGTTGAGGGACGCGCACTTTCGTTGGCTGGGAAATGGATGTTCCATGCGGGAGACTTGCCTTTGGCAGGTGTGGTTGCAAATACAAAGGAATTAGTCGCTCAACAGCGGCAGCTCCCGGCCAATCAATTGCCAGGCCGCGCGGAATCCGTCCTTACTCCCCACCCAAATCCCTTGTTTAAGGATGGGCCCACCCAAGTGCTTTGGTACCAGCAACCCGCCGAGCAATGGACCGAGGCCTTGCCGATTGGAAATGGACGCCTCGGGGCAATGATTTACGGACGTGTGGAAGAAGAAATCATTCAGTTAAATGAAGACAGCCTGTGGGCGGGGTCTGCGCAAGATCGACTTCGCCAGCCTCAGCCAGGCACCTTGGAGAAAGCGAGGCAATTACTATTTGCCGGCAAGATCCAGGAAGGGCAGGCACTTATGCAAAAGGAGTTCATGAGTGAGCGCTTGATTCGAAGCTATCAAACCATGGGCGAACTGCGCATTCGTCGTCCGAAGGCCGATAAGGTGACCGGCTATGTTCGGGAGCTAAGTTTGGAGAGAGGGCTTGCCCATACTCGGTTTAGGGTAGATGGTACGGTCCATAGTCAAATGGTGTTTGCTTCCGATAAACATGATGTCATCGTGATTAGATTCGGAACGGTTTCCAGTTCCATGCTTGATTTGCACCTTAGTTTGAGGCGGGAAAATGCCACCGTTCAGGCGGATGACAAACATCTATTCATGGTCGGCCAAGCCGAAAATCCCGGCCACCCGGGAGTCCACTTTGCCACCGGTCTAGAGTTGGTTTATACGGACGGAAAATGCGTTGTTGAGGATGGGGGATTAAGGATCACGGGTGCCTCGGAGGCTGTCCTCATTCTGGGAGGAGCGACCGACTACGACCGTCATCCGAACTACGCCGCAAGCAATCCGTTGGCTAAGGTGAAAAAGCAATTCAGCACGGTACATGAATATTGCCGCCGGGAGTTCGGCAACCGCACTGGCATCAGCAAACATATTTTTGGCAAGTTGGCCTTAGATCACAGTCAGCAGCATAGGACGCCATATGAACGCTGTGAACTCGCGCTGCCCTCCAATCAGCAGGTCAAAAAGCCGACGGACGTGCGTCTGCGCGAATATGCCGCCGGGGCAGAGGACATGGCGTTGGAGGCCTTGTACTTCCACTACGGGCGTTACTTATTGAAAGCCAGTTCCCAGCCCGGAACGATGCCGGCGAACTTGCAGGGAATATGGAACAACCACATGGCGGCGCCGTGGAATGCGGACTATCACATCAATATCAATATGCAGATGAACTACTGGTTGGCCGAGGTCACCAACTTGTCGGAATGCCATCTGCCGATGGTGGATTTTGTAGAAAAATTGGCGGAGCGCGGCGCGGAAACGGCTGAGAAGTTATACGGCGCGGGTGGTTGGGTGGCTCACCATACGTCGGATGCGTGGCACTTTACGGTGCCCAGTGGCAATACGGTTTGGGGTTTGTGGCCAGTCGGAGGGGCATGGTGCACGCGCCATTTGTGGGAGCATTATTTGTACACCATGGACGAAACCTATCTACGCGAACGGGCTTGGCCGATCATGCGCGGCGGTAGTCAGTTTTTCCTCGATTATTTGTCGCGTGATCCTCAAACCGGCAAGCTGGTTAGTGGGCCTAGTTCTAGCCCGGAGAATACGTTCATCACCGAAAACGGCCAGCGCGGCAATACCTCGATGGGGGCCAGCATGGATCAACAGATCATTTGGGATCTGTTCACCAATACGCTTGCCGCCGCCAAAGTTTTAGGTGCGGAGGACGACGACTTGATTCGGCAAATCGCTGCCTTTCGTGAGCAACTTGCGCTGCCTGGCATCGGCGCAGACGGCCGCATCATGGAGTGGGCGCGGCCATTCAAAGAAGCTGAACCTGGCCATCGCCATATCTCACATTTGTACGGCCTGCATCCAGGAGCGCAGTACACCTTCCAGCATACGCCGGATTACATGGCAGCGGCGCGCAAGGTGATCGAACATCGTTTGGCCAATGGTGGCGGCCATACTGGGTGGAGTCGCGCCTGGATCATGAATTTTTGGGCGCGATTGCGCGATGGCGAAAAGGCGGGTGAAAATTTGCATGCTCTGTTGAGCAAGTCGACCTTGCCCAATCTATTCGACAACCACCCGCCGTTTCAGATCGACGGCAACTTCGGCGGCACGGCGGCGATAGCGGAAATGCTGCTGCAAAGTCATGAATACATCGGTGAGAATGGCGCGGGCGTTGATGCTCAAGATGAACTCGGTCCGGGCCATCACATCGTGCTGCTGCCAGCGCTTCCTCCTCATTGGAACGAGGGCAAAGTCGTCGGTCTGCGTGCACGCGGCGACGTCACTGTCGACATGGCTTGGCGGAATGGGAGGCCAGTTTGGTTGCGCGTGGCTTGGAGTGGTAAAGAAGCCCTGCGCGTTTCCACCGCCGACGGCAAAGCTTTGGTGCGACATAAAAAAACAGGCCGAGCTCAAGTGATTGAGTTCGGCCCAGATGATCTGAAGTAGAGCGGGTGACCGTGTCGAAACGGCCACCGCGACTGCTTACGGCTACGGCAAAAACTTCTTCGTCTCACGCATTTTGCGCGGTAAGTATTCGTCGATAACGAAGTTCAGTCCCCATTTGGCAAAGGCCTGTTGCTCAGCGCGAACGCCCATTTTGAGCATCTTTTTGATCGCGGCTTTCCATCTAGGGTGAGCCTGGAAAAAGGGATCGTTTTTTAGCGCATCCTTGGCACGTTTGACGTCGACAGCCTGCAGCGGGTGGGTAGCGTCTTGCAGTCCGTATTCTTCGATGTCGTCAGGAGTCACGCCCATGAAGGTCGCGTTCGGTACACAAAATTTTCGATTGACGTGTGCGGCCGAGCCGGATCCGACCTTCAAGGTACGGTAAATGTTGCAGATGCCATACGGGTCGCAGTCCACAAAAGCGTAAACCGGCAGCTTCAAATCTTCACTAAGCCGACGTACAAAACGCCGCGTCGCACGCGTCGGCACACCGCCCATTTCCACCAGGATGCAATTGGTCGTGCGCCAATAGCGATGGTGGTTCAAGCGCTGAAACATACCGCCGGTTTCAATGGCGAGCACATACTCCGCCGTAGTTTCAAAACCCAAGTGGTCAACCGAACTCGGCACCGTGTAAGCACCAGATCCCATCGCCGCACAATCCGACCGGATCGGTTCGTGAGTTTCTGGGTCACGGTCGATCACCGTCAGGGCGCCGACTACCGATCCACCATGTTCTTCTGGCACAAAGCGCAGAGTCTCGCGGGTAACGTCGTGCACGGAGAACATGCCTTCGATGTCGTCCAGCACAGTATCCGACTCACGCTGTTCATTAAACTTGGCGTCGCCCCAGTTCTTGGAAACGTAATACGCTTCCCGCTTGGTGGCGAAGTCGGCGGCAGAAACCATGTCCTTCGCCAGCGCCATCAGGCGCAGCGTTTGGGCAAAGGTTTTGACTGAATTCACGTCCAAAGTCCGCGTCTTCAGATTGCCCTTCATTTCAAAATAGCCGGTTTTTTTGTCGTAAGTGACGTTGGCTAGGTTGCGCTGCGGCATGCTGAGCTGCGGCAAACCACCAGTGGAACCAGTTTTGTAAACGCTGCCCGCCACATCTTGAATCGAATTCAGCGCAATGGTGCGCAAATTCGCCTTAGAGTTTTCCATCTTGGGTCCGGTGGTACGCTTGCGCGCTTTTTTCTTGGAAGCTGCACTGCTAGTGCCAACCTTGCTAGAGCCAGCCTTCTTCGCGACCTTTTTGGTAGTTTTTTTACGAGTAGCCATTAGATCTTCCGGGTGTTCTCCATGGATTCGCGCAACGTATCCACCAGCTCATGCCGGTCGTCATCGCTGAGGCCGAGAATTTCCTGCAAACCTAAGCCGACGTGCGGCAGATAGGTTTCGATGTAGGTTCGTTTCTGAAATTCCGATTGCACCTTTTTACCGCGTCGGATGTGCACGCCCAATTTGCGCCCAGCTTCCTGCAGCGCCAGTTTGACCTCTTTTAAAATCTCAGGATAGGGAGCAATTGCCTCTTTAGCTTCCGACGTGAACGGAACCCAAACACTAGCCATGTGAATCAAGATCACCGCCGACCCAACGGGCAGCGCACCACGCGATTGCGACAGGCCATAATTTTTCCAGGCGGCGGCGAGCACCCACTTAGTAACACCGCAG
>JACNIZ010000111.1 GCA_014382805.1 Planctomycetota bacterium | reverse complement strand
TTTTGGGGTCGCATGGGCGGCCTGATGGCCGAGATTACCCTTTTTCCACGGACTGCTATGCAGCCGGATCGGCTTTGATTTACTCCGGTGCCACCGGTGCGCTAATCATGCAGGATTACGGATCCGCCGATTCCGAATGGTTTGGCGAAAGCGTTTCCGGCCTAGGCGACGTCAACGGCGACGGCAAGGCTGAGTTCATGGTGGGCGCGCTTTACGCTTCGCCGGGTGGAGTATTGTGGGCGGGGTCGGCGTATGTATTTGAGGTCAACCCAATCATGATTTCCAGCAGTAGCACCATTTCCGCTGCGGCCGGTGGCGTGCTTACACTCAACCTAAACTTCCCCGACGCAGCCGCGGGCCAGCTTTACAAAGTGCTGATCTCGCGCACCGGCGTTGGTCCGACCTTTTATGGTGTCGACATCCCGCTGACGCAGGACAGTTTGGTCATGGATACGTTCTTCGGCAATTACCCGTTTGGCACCTACTCCGACTTGCATGGGGTGCTCGATAGCAACGGTGAAGCAACCGGAACCATCACCATCCCAGCAGGCGCTTTCGGCAATTTGGTCGGGCTTACTGCTTACATGGCTGCGATTGCAAACCAGCCAGGCCAACCGCCAAATTTCAGTTCGGTTGCGGTTGCGGTAACGATTGTTTCTTGAGCAATCGACAGCCAGCTCAATTGGCGGTGCTGAATTCGGCACTTCCTGGCGGCATACTGATGGCAGCCCAACGTACTTTATTTTACCGATAGTCAAAATGATTCGGGGAAACCTGAATGCCAAGCCCGAGGACCTGGAGGGTATTTGGTTCCAATTCCGCATTATGGATTTAAGGATTCTTTACCGCGTCCCCAAATATTGGGCAGCCAAAGCGGCCATGCCATTGAGATTCAACCGGACGGTTACTTCAGCTTTGTGGACGATGCCGACGTCACCACACTCATCTTTTCATTGGTTTACTGCGATGGTCCCATTTACTACTTCGAGCAACCCATAAACGGAGACACTTACATAGATTTAGCAATCTACCTCCATTTGGTTGGCAATAACGGCCGAGTTGTGGCGAAATTTTACGGTCTGATACATTGAACCTGTAACTGGCCGGTACACAAATTGATAGTTGTTGGGTATGGGGAAAGGCAAAAGGATCACTGCAACCCTGCTGCTCATCGCAGCATTGGGGTGCGTGGTCTGGAATTTTGAGCCGAACGAAGTGCAGGGGCTATCGAAGTTTGATCCTGAGGTAGAGGCGGTCCCAATTGCGATGGCACAGATTGCTGCAATTAGCCAAGTAGGTCGTGGAGAATCGGAGCAGCCTTGGCGAAATGAAGTTCCGGATCCCGAACGGATCGATCTTCAGATCAAAGTTATCAACGCCCGTGGTGCACCCGTTGCCGGAGCATGGGTGGCAGCGCGTAAGCCCAAGCGTGAAGTACCCTGGCCGCTGGTTCCAAGACGGGAGCAATTTTTCGCGTTAAGCAAAACCAACGCTGACGGCATGGCCAGGCTTGCAGGTATGCGGAAATGGACAATGTTGGAGATTGGTGCGTGGAAGGATGGGCTCGCCCTGACCTCAAGGGAAGCCAGCTTTGGAGGACCAAATTCGGAGCAGTTAACCATCACTACACTTCAAATGAGACGTGGCCGCCAGGTAGTGGTGCAAGTGTTAAGCACTCAGGGCGAGCCAGTACCGTATGCCAAAGTGCGGTTGCGGGTTGGCGATCCCATAACTAATCTAACGGGTGGTGCGCCAACTTTCTGGGGCAGTGGCAAACCAAACTTTGATGACCGTGGCGCTTATCAAGGGTATTCCCAAATGGCGTCTGCTGATGAAACTGGGAAACTAATTTTTCCATCAGTTCCTTTTGGGGTGGGGGAAGTTCGATGGAAAGCTCCGGGCTTTGTTAATTGCGGGAATTTAATTCTCGGGCATGCCTCGGGGAGCTTAGGTATTACGGCCGATCCTGGAATGCAATGGAAAGGCGAACTACGCAATGCCGACGGCGAGGTTTTGGCCGGTGCCAAAATCGCAGTTAGCATTACCGATAAGCAGCCAGAGTTTGGAGTTTGGGGATTAGCCGTTTACAACAAGCTAGAACCATTCGACGTGCGGGCCGTAGTAAAAAAGGACGGTAGTTTTCAAATATCGGGGGTTCCATGGAGTCAGTGGTACCGACTCAAAATCGAATACCGTGGCGCCATTTTTTACGCTCCTTGGCACGCTGGTAGTCCCAAGTTCATGCAAGTTAGGTTGCCGAAATTTAACCTACTGCGTGGCCGCGTCCATCCTAATCCCAATCCGTCTGGATATATTTTCCTCTTCTTACACGCCGTCAAGCTGGAGGAAAGAGGCCGTGCGTTAGAAGCCCCGAATCATGAAATGTTTCTGGCTAACGACGACGGAACTTTTTGCATACCGCTGGACGCAGGCACCTTTGAATTCAGTTTCGATGTCGAAGTTACGGATGTCGAAAAAGAAGACGTTGTCGACGTCTACACGCGCCGAATTGTAGTTGACGGCAACTTAGATCTGGGGGCAATTTCCCTACCGCTTAAGGGATGGAAGGTGGAGAGGGAGGAGTAATCTCCCTCTCGCTGTCCCTACTGTCAAAGAAGGAAAAATGGTTTAGTGATTCAATTCAATCCAAACCGCCTGACTCACAAACCCCGCGCCACCCGGATCGGCAACAAAGCAAAATGCCAAAGTAGTTCCAATCAAGTTCGGGTTAGACACCGCGCCTGGAGCCAAGGTCAGCGTGACGGACGTTTGCCCATTGGCATCTAAAGTGCCGCGGAAATCTTGCCAGGCTTGATCGCCGGATGCGATCAGGTTGTGCACCAAGCCCGTCGCATTCCAATTGTGTTTGATCGGCAGCACATGGCCATTCCACTTCATTCCAGCACCAGGATTACCGACCAGAATTTCATAGGTGCTGTTTGCGAATTCCGCTCCAGCAGCGAGTTCAAAATTTAGCACTCCACCTGCACCAGCACTGACGGATTGAGGCGAAACCGAGAAGCTGGACGTCGCCAATTTGCATTGCATCAATTGCTGCGGACCGGCGCCTACCATTGCCACAGGATGGAGTCGCCACATTATCGAGCCGTCGGCGCTGACGCCAGCCATGTCTACGGTTTTGACGGCTTCGCCTGGCATTAAACCGCGCAAATCAAATTCTCCATTAGGCATGACGTCGGCGTGGCGTTGGCCGCTGCGGGTGGTGTTTTCGTCGCTGTAAAGCAGGCGCGTATCGTGGTCGATCAAAATCGCATCCGCTTTGGCATGGCCGTCGTGCAGGGTTGCCATTTCGTGCGGCGGATACCACAAAGCATCCGACGACAAGCGAGTTGCCCGATACAGCCGACGTTCGCCATCGCGGCCGGATGTGAAGTACATCGCCAAGCCATTTTTGCTAATCCAAGGATCGCCGTCGCCTAAAGCCGAGGTGAGTTCAGTTTCGACCTTCGGCTCGGGAAAAGGATCGGTAATTGCTTCACGCCGAGTGGTGTAAAAAGTCGGCACGCCCAATTCAGCTCGCGCCGAAATCGTCAGTTGTAATTCATCATCCGACACGAACAAGGTCTCCAGACGCTCGCTATCGGTGTTTTCAATATCCACCACAACCGGATCATTAAAAGGTGCATTTAAGCTCGCCCGTTCAGCGCGCAGTAATTGAAATCCGGTGCCATTACTGCCACCGCCAGAGCCGCCGTCACCATCGTCGGCGATCATCCACACTCGCAATCCATCTGCCATCACGTGCGCGGCGCGAATTTCTACTACGGTAGATAAACCGCCAACCGCAGTGCCCACGCCCATAGGCGCGACCGTCGGCGCTTGGTGCAACAATTTTTGCGACGGCATCAGCAGCGCAGTATTGCCACCGCTGCCATCATCGACGCGGAACGCAAATTCATCCAAACCCGGCATGGCACCCGGCTGCACTTGCAGCGAATAAGTGCCGTCGCCGTGATCGGTGACGGAATGCAAAGTGGCCAGCCCGGCCGAACCGCGGCGGTGTTCCAAAGTCACATTGGCACCGCCATGAGAAATACCGACGCCATCGATGTCGTACAACTCAATCCAGTAATTCACTAATTCTGCAGCGGGCTGAACCCTATCCGTATCAGCCACTACCAATGAATTCAAACCATCCGGCCGACCGCTTTGCGACAACCGCCAGGCGTCGTAATCTGCACGCAGCAAGATGACGGGGTCTGTGCCAGGTTGGGTGTGATTAGGCTCGTTCAAACGCATGAAAAAATCACCATTGGCACAACCGCCACTGGCACTGCAAGCACCGCTGCTGTCGCCAGCGCGCGCGATCAACATAAAGCCGATGGTCGCCGTTTGAGTGAAGTTTGGTGGCGGCGTTCCACACGAATCCGGGAAACGGGTATCACAAGAACAACGGCCGTCACCGCCCATCGACATCGCCGCTTCCATCGCCGCCATTACTTTTTGCGACATATCGCCGGGCGTATTCAACAAAGCCAACTCAGCTTCAGTGATCACGGCTTCTCCGGCCAACACATTACCTTGAATGGTGTAAACCATGTCGCCTAACTGGCCAGTCAGGTGACCCGCCCAACTGCCATTGGTGTCGCCAGTGTGCACCAAATAACGTCCTTCCATATCTATGATCGCGTACTGCCGTGCACCTACGTTACCGAACTTATTATCGACGCGATTCTTTAAACGTTTCGGCGAATGCCCGAGCAACATGTACTCCTGCATCACCACTTTCATTTCCTGCGGCGAGGCTGCTTGGCAAACCGCCACCCCAATATCTGGCAGCATCATTGGCGTCCACAACATCAAATCGGAACCCGGCACACAGGTTGCCGAGGCAACGCAAATTTCGCCGGTGCGAGTATTGACGATGCAAATGGACCAGGTTGCAGTTGCCTGGGCAGCCAAAACTGCCAAGGCCACCATTGCGGAAATTAGTTTTTTGATTCGAATCATGGTAGGAATTCCACGCGAACAGGAATGCTGGAGATCAGTGGGGTACTTGGGAGTTGCAGCGTTACTCCGGCGAAGTAAAAGGTCGAGCCTAGAAAGTAGGGGCCTTGGTCAACGGGGACCACCATCGTGACTGTGGCGTCGCCGTTGGCATCGAGCACGCCGATGGAATCCGTGAACCATGGCGGTGGCACCGGATCAGTCATATATCGCCAAGCTTGGTCGCCCGGCGTTAATGGAATGTAAAGACCGTTCAGGAAAACGGGCCCGGTTCCGGTCAGAGAGCCCAAAAGGCGGTAGTCGTGGCCGGCGCTGGAATCGGGGAAATCGAGATAGAAGTTCACGGTTCCACCGACGGCCACCGAAATGGAATCCGCATCTGCGGAAATTAGTGCCTCTACGCCGTGGATTTGCAATCCGCCAGCGCCGTTGAGGCCGCCCGGATCTTCGGCGCTGGCGGCAAAGGCAAATTCGGTGAATGGCGCGCCGCTGACGTCGCCTAAATTCGCGACGCAGTAGCCCATATATGAGTGGGAATGGCTGCCGTCGACCTGGCGAATGATGAAGCCGGTGGAACTGTCAAAAATGAAGCCAGCGCCATGCCAAACGCCGCCACTTTGATACAGCGGTGCGCCGACCATGATGTCATCTTTGCCGTCAAGGTTGACGTCGCCAGCGGGGGCGACCGACCAGCCAAAATTCTCGAACCAGTTTTTGCCTTCTTTCTTCAACAAGATATTAGTGAAGCGACCGGATATGGCATAAACCACGCCGGTGATTCGTGGCACCACACCAGCAACTGTATTCGGCGCGCCGACAAGGATGTCATCCCATCCGTCGTCATTGACATCGCCGGCAGACGAAACCGAAAAGCCGAAATAATCGCCGCTTTCGACACCATCTAATTGATGAATAAGGGTTCCATCCAATCCGGAATACGCGTATACCGAACCAGCGCGAGTCTTGCCTCCAGGTGAAGCGCCGTGGGCACCCAAAACAAAATCGGGCATGCCATCGGCGTTGACGTCACCGGACGGAGCGACACAGTGCCCCAGCCAATCGCCGTCAGCGGCTCCGTCGTAGGCGTAAATCTGTAGACCAGTTGCGCCGGAATAAAGCCATGCTGTGCCAGCGTCGTTTAAGCCGGAAGGGTCGGCGTGCGGCGCACCGATCAGGAATTCATTGATGCTGTCGCCATCAGTGTCGGCGAGAGAGGCAACACTTTGGCCGAGGTGGTCGCCTGCGGCGATGCCGTCATACTGAAAAAGAGTGGCTGCGGTGGCGCCATCGACCACCCAAACCGAACCGGCTGCGGCCAAGCCAGCCGGCGACGCCAGGGGGGCACCAATCAGCAGCTCAGAGATCCCATCCGCGTTCAGGTCTCCGGCCGAAGCCACAGCGGTGCCAAAAGCATCGCCGCTGGCCGATCCGTCTAGCTGCAAAATCAGCGCGCCGGTGATACCGGAGTAAACATACACCGAACCCGCCGAAGTCATCCCGTTCGGCGAGGCGCCAGGAGCACCAACAATGACGTCGTTGCGGCCGTCGCCATCCACGTCGCCAGCGCTGGCGACGGCACTACCAAATGAATCGGCCGCAGCCAAACCATTCCACTGGTGAAACGTGGTCCAGTGGCCGCCGGTTTGTTGGGCGGAGGCGAGCGAGGTCAGTCCCAGCGCGAGCAGGGGTACGGACGCGCGGAGGGAAAATTTGAGGGGAGGGCGGAGGTGGGTCATGGGGCCTCGGGCTGTGCTCTAACTTAACATCCATCAGATTTCTGCGCCTTTTACTCCCGTCGATGCTGCGGAAATGGAACAATCCGCGCATGTCCGAAAAAATTCGCATGGGGATGGTCGGCGGTGGTCCTGGCGCTTTCATTGGCGCAGTGCATCGCATTGCGTTGCGCATGGATGACCATTTTGACCTCGTGGCAGGCGCGTTTAGCTCCGATGCCGAAAAAAGTGCCGAGACTGGGCGCGAGTTAGGTTTGGATCCAAGCCGCGCTTATGCCTCGTGGCAAGCCATGGCCGACGGCGAGTCTGAGCTGCCTCTAGATCAGCGCATCCAAGCGGTTTCGATCGTGACTCCGAACCATGTGCACCACGGTCCGGCTGTGGAATTCCTCAACCGCGGCTTCCATGTGATTTGCGATAAGCCGCTGACCATTTCCGGTGGGCTGGCGCACGATTTGGTCAAAACCGTCGATCATAGCGGGCGCATTTTTGCCCTGACCCATAACTACACCGGCTATCCGATGATTCGCGAAGCACGTGAGCTGGTGCAGTCCGGTGCGCTCGGCAAGGTGCTCAAGGTATACGCCGAGTACTTGCAAGGATGGTTGGTGGACCCGATTGAGCAGGACGGTCAAAAGCAGGCGGATTGGCGCGTCGACCCCGCCCGTAGTGGACCCGGCGGCTCGCTGGGGGACATCGGCACCCACGCTTTTAACCTACTCGAGCACGTAACCGGCCAACAAATGACACGCATGTTCGCGCGCGCTTGCAGCATGGTGAATCAGCGCGAGGTCGACGACGAGGCGCTGATGCTGTTCGAACTTGATGGCGGCGCCACCGGCAGTTTGGTCTGTAGTCAAGTCTGTGCCGC
>JACNIZ010000113.1 GCA_014382805.1 Planctomycetota bacterium | reverse complement strand
GTCCCAACTAGGAACATGCAGGCCAAGCGGGTCAAAGTGGAGATGGGTGCGCTCATCTTGAGCAGCCAGATTAACGCACCCGCAGCGGATGACCATAGGGGGTGCGGCCCTTGTACACTAAAACTCGCCGCTCGCTGCGGATGACACATGAATCAGGTCGAAGAAATTACCGAACGCATTCAGCAGGAAAGCGGCTTTTTGACGCAGGTGACGGATATCGTCGGAAGCGTGATTGTGGGCCAGGAACAACTGCTGGAAAGCCTGTTGATTGGCCTGCTTGCAGACGGCCATGTGCTTTTAGAAGGAGTGCCTGGTTTGGCCAAATCGATGGCTGTGCAAAGCCTAGCGGCGGCCCTAGGCGGAGAATTCCGACGCCTACAGTTCACGCCCGATCTACTACCGTCGGACTTAATTGGTACCCAGGTTTACAATCCGAAAACCGGCGAATGGACGGTGCATAAAGGACCGGTTTTTGCTAATTTTGTGCTGGCCGACGAAATTAACCGTGCACCGGCCAAGGTGCAGTCCGGTTTGCTCGAAGCGATGCAGGAGCGGCAGGTGACTTTGGCCGGCGAAACGCACCATTTGCCGTCGCCGTTTTTGGTCTTGGCGACGCAAAACCCGGTCGAACAAGAAGGCACTTACCCGCTGCCCGAGGCACAGGTTGATCGCTTCATGTTGAAGGTAGTGGTCGGCTATCCGAGCAAGCAGGAAGAGTCTCTGATCATTGACCGCATGGCCAACAATACCCACCGGCCGCAGGTGCATCAGGTGGCATCTCCGGAGCAGGTGTTGGCGGCGCGAGAGCTGATGGATGAGATCTACGTCGACCCCAAGATTAATCATTACGTGGTGGATTTAGTCTTCGCTACGCGCCAGCCCGACCTCGCTGGATTGACTGATTTGAAGCCGATGATTCTTTACGGGGCGTCGCCGCGCGCCTCGATCGCATTGGTGCAAGGCGCGCGTGCACGGGCGTTTTTGCATGGCCGCGGATACGTTACTCCACACGATGTGAAATCGGTCGGGATGGATGTCTTGCGCCATCGTGTTATTCCTACCTTCGAAGCCGAGGCGCAAGGGGTGACTTCGGAACAGATGATTCAAAGCGTGTTTGATCACGTCGCTGTGCCCTAAAGCATCGTGGATTCCAACGCGGAACTGAAAGAGTTATTGGCCGAAGTGCGGCGCATTGAAGTGCAGAGTAAGCGCTTGGTGGCCAGCGCGTTGGCGGGCGGATATCGATCGGTATTTCGCGGCTCCGGGTTGGAATTTGATGAAGTGCGGGAATATGTGAGTGGCGATGATCCGCGCGCAGTGGATTGGAATGTGACGGCGCGCGTCGGCAAACCTTTCATTAAAAAATATGTGGACGAGCGCGAATTGACGGTGGTGTTTTTACTTGATCTGTCGACGTCGATGGATCACGGCTTTGGGCATTACACGATGCGTCAAATGGCGGCTCGAATAAGCGGTTGCTTGGCGTTGTCGGCGGTGCGCAATAACGACAAAGTTGGTTTTATCGGTTTTAGCGAACAGGTGGATAAATATGTGCCGGCACGCAAGGGCAGTCGTCATGCGCTGTCGGTGATTCGTGATAGCTTGGCGCTGCGTGGAGCCAGTCCGACGAGCAATTTAAGTGCGGCTTTGGATTTTTCTGGATCGGTATTACGTGGTCACGCCACGATGTTTTTAATTTCCGATTTTTGCAGCGACGGCTGGCAGCAATCGTTGCCGCTCTGTGCGCGTCGCCATGATTTGATCGCGGTGCGCTTATTGCCACCAGAATTCGAGGCGCTGCCGCCGCTGAGCCTGCGCGCCGTTGATCCGGAGAGCGGTCGCAATCTGTGGCTGGATGGTCATTCAGCGGCAGTACGCGAGCAATATCAGCAATCGATGCTGGACTGGCAAGCGACAGTGAAGCAGCAACTGCTGCGTGCCAAAGTGGATTGCATGGACGTGCCAGTACCGCGCCTGCATGATGCCGACGCCATTTCTAAGCCGATTCATCGCTTTTTTCTGATGCGTGAGCAGCGGGGGGCAAAGGGGTGATTTGGGGTCAAGGTCCAACTGCCGCCGACTTGGAGCAAGTTGAAGCATTTGCGGAGGCGGAATTGCCGCGGGGTGTGTTTTTGGCGCCTGAGCTGTTGCCGGATTGGTTTTATGGACTTTTGGTTTTGGTGGTGGTCGCCGTTTCTCATTGGTGGTGGCAAAAAGCACGCCGCCGACGTCGGCTGTTGCTGCAAAGTTCAGGCGCAGTGGCTGCGCCTCCTGCCGCACCCTGTGCGCGTGAAGTGATGGAGTTGCGACTCCAGGCATTGCGTCAATTGCCCCTCAATGACCAAGTCCAGCGCGATGAGTTTTATTTGATTGGCAATGGCGTATTGCGTGATTATTTGCACCAAAACTGTTTGTTGCCAGCACCGGTCCGAACCAGCGAGGAAATTCTGCAGCAATGGAAGGGCGCAACCGAGCAGCTCGACTTGCTGGCCTCCTTGTTGCACCCTTGCGATGTGGTTAAGTTCGCCAAAAAAGAAAAATCTGCTGAGCATGCCCAGCAGTGGCTGAGCCATTGCCAAGTATTTATGGAGGCGAATTTTTGAGCCAGCCGCCGCGCAGAATTCCACTTAGCAACGCGCCACTTTTGAAACAGCAGCCTTCCAGTTGGCGGCGACGGTGGCGTCGTCTGCCGTTGGCATTGCGCGTGATCGGCCTGGGTTTCTTGCTTTACGCTCTGTCACGGCCCATGGTTCAGCAGCGTTTGCCGCAGCGAACGCAAGGCATCGACATCATGTTGGCTATAGACGTTTCGTCGTCGATGGCGGCGCGGGATATGGATGTGGCCTCGGATTTCCTTGAGGGGGGTGAAGCGGCGGTTGGCAACGACCCACAAGCTTCGCGTACCCGTCTGCAGGTTGCCCAAGACGCCGCCATCGGTTTTCTTAACAAACGCACGGGCGATCGCATCAGCCTGATTAAATTTGCCCGTTTCGCAGACTTGATTTCTCCCCGCACTCAGCATTATGAGGCGCTGCGGGCGCAGCTCAACACTTTGCAATGCGTAACCGCCGATGGCCCGGAAGATCAAACTGGAATCGGATTGGCAATTGCGCGTTCGGCGCAAATTCTGCAACGTAGTCTAGCCAAGTCAAAAGTTCTGATTTTGCTCACTGACGGCGAAGAAACGCTAGCCACCGCCCCAAACAGTGAAGAAATCACCATCGCCGACGCCGCCGGATATTGCCAACAAGCTGGCATTAGGATTTATCTGATATCCTCGCGGCCCAATGCCAAAGCTCTAGAATTGCCCAGTAATATCCGCCAATTTCTTGCTCAAGATGCGAACAACTTAAAGCAAATTTATTCACTCATTGATGCCTTAGAAAAATCGGAATTGGAAGAGCCACGTTACCAGTGGGTCGAGCGCTTTTTGCCCTTTCTGCTGGCTGGACTTTTGGCATTATTCGTGGCCAGACTGCTTGCGGAAACCAAGTTGGAGGCGACGCCATGATGATGGCCCAACTATCCAACGGCCTGAGTGAACATTTTGTTTACTGGCAGGTCTTGCTAGCATTGCTGCTGGTTCCGCTTTGTTATTGGTGGTTGCATAACAACGCCAACCAGCGGCGCCGGAATTTGCAAAAGTATTTGGGTACACGGCTTGAACACGCGTTGCATCAACAACATGGCGCGCGTTACCGAAATGGCCGAGTGTACTTTTGCAGCGCACTCTTTTTCAGTCTGCTCACCATTGCCCAACCTCGATGGGGCGACAAACAAGCCGGCGCTATTCCAACCACATCGCGTTGGTTGTTTTGTTTAGATGTATCCAAATCTATGCTGGCGCAAGACCACCTTGTCATTAACCCCACGTCTAATACGTCCTACGCCAGTCGTCTCCAGGCGGCGCGCCAATTTTTAAATCAATTCTGTCAATCGGCTCAGGGCGATTCGGTTGCGTTGATTCATTTTGCCGGTCAGGCACGATTGGCAGTGCCGTGGACTGAGGATTTACTGGCGTTTCGCGAAATTCTTGAACTCAGTGGACCCGATAGCATTACCGCGGGAGGTAGTGATCTGGGTGCTGCATTGAAATTGGCTTTGCCTACCTTGCAAGCTACGACTGAAACAATGCCTACTGGCCTTGTGGTTTTAACCGACGGCGAGGATTGGGGTGATTCGCTAGATGAGGTCATGCAAGAGCTCCGTGAACTCAAAGTTCCGATCAATTGTTTGGGAATCGGTTCGCGTTTGGGCAGTAAAATCCCCATCGACGGTGGCTTTTTGCAAGATAGCCAAAATACCGACGTCGTCACCGCGATGAACCAAAGTGAGCTGCACCGTATTGCCCGCTTGAGCGGTGGTATCTACGCCGATGCCGCGTCAGAAGTGAACCTGGTTCAGTTTGTGCTAGAACAAGCGCCGCGTCGGCAGCCAGAATTCACCTCCGAAGGCGACGACGTCAACCCTCAACAATCCTTACCCAATCGTTTTCAATGGCCGCTTGCTATTGCGTGTTTGTTGTGGTTGCTGGAATTGCTTGCCGCACGGGGGCGCTCCAAATGAAGTCCATCTTGTTGCTGCTTGTAGCCTTTGTCGCCGATCCCTTCGGCGACGGGGTGCGTGCCTACCAGGCGGGGGATTGGCAATTGGCTTGGACGTTGTTCCAACAAGCTGCACTAGATGCGCAAGCCACCCACGGGGGCCTAGCCGAGCCGTCGCCACAGCTGCTTTGGAATCAGGCATTGACCGCTTATCAGTTGGAGAAGTGGGCTGAATCTGAAAAATTAGCCGAACTTGCATCGCGGGCGAGAATTCCTGAAGTTTCCCAGCCAGCTGAATTTTTACGGGCCAATGTTGCGTGGCGAAAATGCGCAGCAATCGTGGCAAATTTGCAGCCGTCAAAGTTGCATCTGAATGCCATTCAAGCCAAACATTTGCAGGCACTGTCCGGCGCGATATTACAAGCCGAAAAAGCCACCTCTTTATGGCAAAGCGCGGCCGAGATGCGGGCCCGCGAGTTGCAATTGCATGATGCCGAAGCGGCGGGGGGGCCGGCCGTCCGACGTGCGATCGTGGGGGAAAAAAAATTCCGCCAGCGGCGAAAGCGGACCCAAAAGGGGGGGGAATGTGTGGCAAAAAAGGCAAAAAAGGGGGCTCAGCCACGGGCGGATTGGAAAGCTGCAGCCAGGCCGAAATCGGAAGAACCGCCGCCACCGCCGATGACCATGCAGGATCAAAAAAACCTGTTAGATAAGTTGAAAAACAAACAGCAAAAAAAAGTAGTGGTGCGCAAATCCAACGCTGATCGCGAAACTCAACCCGCGGCCAAGGATTGGTAATGATGTTGATCCATTCATTTGCATTCTACGTAGCCTCGCTGACTCAACTGCAGGAGCCGGTTCAAGTCGAACTCGGCCTTGCTCAGTCATCCACCGCTGGCAGCGAGGTCGCGCAAGTTTATATTGGGCAACAAGTGCAATGGCAATTGGACTTTTGGCTGCGCCAATCATTTCAACAGGAGCAACTGGTATCTATGTTCCGGCAAGAATTGGATGTGCCGGTGCAGTTGCAATGGAATTTTGCTGCAGCTATGCCTCTGCCGCCCGAACCGGGTCAGCTAACCCTGGTCTTTAATGGCCAGTTGGCGGGGGCGACAGTGCTGCCAGCACGGCATTTCGGTGGCGAGGCATACCTCGGCTATAGGGTAATTCAGGATTGGCGGCCTGAAGTGGCTGGAGAGATCTCCATTCCCGCGTTGGATCTGAGTTATGGATTTGCTACCCAATTCCGTGAAGACTTGCTGAACGGCCGCGTGGCAGAGGATGGGCAAACTGCCAAACGAAGCAGTGAGGCGTTCACCGTGAAGATTTTGGATTTACCCACCATCGGCCAACCCGCTGGATTCCACGGCGCGGTCGGGCAGTTTCAATTGCGTGCAGAATTCATCGCTCCAGCCCCAAACGCTGACTTTGCCGAACGGCCAGAATTGACCTTGGGTCTTGATGTAATCGGTGAAGGCAATTTGGCCGCGCTCGAGGCTTTACCCTGGCCGTCCGAATCTGGTTTTCATTGCCTCGGAATTCGGGCAGTTCGCGACCCCGCCGCGCCGCAAAAGTGCAGTTTTTATTACAGCTTGCAGGCTACTCAACCTGGATTGACGCATTTGCCGGCATTGACGATGGCCTATTTCGACCCACGCTGGCCAGCAGGCTATAAAACGGTGCAAAGTCAATCGATTGCCATACCGTCGGCCTTCGTCGCCAAGGTAGATGTAGCCGCGCGCGCGGTTGATGCTGAAATTCCGCGCAATCCGCTCCAACCGTCCCAGCCTGAGCCGAGGACCGCGGTCACAACAAAGCTACAACAAGCCTTGATAATTTTACCGTGGTTGTTGCTCGCCATAATTGTTTGGCGAGCATATGGGTGGCGTCAACAATTGGTCCGAAAAACGCGGAACCCTGGCCAGGGCGACACTCACCAACCGCACGCCGCCGCCAAAGCGCTGACTTGGAACACCGACGCCAAACTATTGGCATATGAGCTAGCGGCGTATTTGCACTGCCAACCGGCAGCCTTGGTCTGTCCCAATTTAAGCTTCAAATTGCAACAAGCTGGCTTGAGTGCAGAGCTTGCAAACCAGGCTGCGGCCACCTTCGAAGCATTGATTGCTGTGCATTATGGCGGGCCTAGCCAAAGCCCCAGCCAATCCTCCATTCCTGATTTCATTCAGCGATTGCACCACGAAGTCAAACATCCGCCCTCGGCGCTAAGCTAAATCCATGCTGATTTCCATCCTGCTGCTCACGCTGCTGACGGCCCAAGTGGATCGCCCCAACATACTCTGGATTACGTCGGAAGATAATGGGCCGCAATTGGGTTGTTACGGTGATACTCAGGCGCGCACTCCAAATTTAGACCAACTTGCCAGCCGTGGGATACGCTTTGAAAACGCGTGGTCCAACGCTCCGGTTTGCGCCCCAGCGCGTACCACCATTATTACCGGAATGTACGCGCCTAGTCTCGGAGCGCAACATATGCGTAGTCGCGTAGCCATGCCCGAGGGCTATCGCTTGTTCCCACAATTACTACGCGAGGCCGGTTATTACTGCGTCAATCGAGCCAAAACCGATTACAACCTTGACAATCTTGAGCAGGTTTGGGATCAAAGCAATCATAAAGCGCATTGGCGCGGTCGGAAAAATGGGCAGCCGTTTTTTGCGGTAATTAATTTCACGACTACGCACGAAAGTGCCACCCGACGGCGGCCGCACACTGCGGTGCAAGATGCCAAAACCGTCAAACTGCCCGACTATTACCCGGACCTGCCTGAAATACGTCAGGATTGGGCGCAATATTACGACCAAATGGCGGTGATGGACTCTCAGGTCGGTGTGGTATTGTCCCAGTTGCAAGAAGATGGCTTGGCTGATCAAACCATCGTCTTTTACTTCGCCGACCACGGACCTGGATTTGCACGCGGCAAACGCTGGCCGGGAGATTCTGGAATGCGCGTGCCGATGATCGTTAGTTTTTCGCCGCGCTATTAGCAGTTAGTACCGCAAAATTACCAAGCCGACGCCGCCAGGCCAGACTTGGTGGCC
>JACNIZ010000114.1 GCA_014382805.1 Planctomycetota bacterium | reverse complement strand
CGTCGGTAGCCAGTGACGCGAAATCATAAAATACCGGACCTGGGCGCAAATCTTGATGGTCGATTAGTGCGATTTCACCTTTAGCCAAAAGCAAAACATTGCGCGAGTGAAAATCGCGATGTTGCAAAGACCATGGGCCGGAGCTTGCCAGTTCAGCCAAGTGCGCGCCGGCGTGGCGTAGCTCGGCGCGTAGATTGGGGGTCACCTTTAGCGAGCAAACACCCTCCAAGTAAGCTTCGCGGAACAACTCCAATTCCCGTCGGAACAACGATGCGTCCAGACTCAGTTTGCGATTGGGGTGGCCGGGGGCTAAATCTTGAAAGCTAAAGCGATGCCATTGGCGTAATAAGGTGCGGTAAGCCTCCTGAGATGGGGCATGGGCCAAGTGGCGGTCGCCTAGATCTTCGACCAAATAGACCCCATCCAGGTTGGCGCCAATAGTGGGCACGCGCACGCCGCAATTTTTCAAAAATTTAGTTGTCGCCACCGGCGCCGGGTCGGGCGACGTCACTCTCAACCAGCCTTCGCCATCTTGGTGTTGGCAGCGAAAGTAGCGTCTTAAGCCGGCTTCGGGAGTTAAGCAGTGGCCTGGCAGTTCACCTTTAAGCCAAGCATTGAGTGGTTGCTTCACGAGAGGTTGCGGCGCTAGGCGTTCAATAATGTGTACTGCGGTAAGTCCGGCAATTTGCGGCTGGCAGCATGGAGGGATTGGTGGAGCAAAAGCTCGGCTTCGGTTTCGCCTTTGGAATAATCGCGAATTTCAACTGCACCGTAGCCGTCAAAATTTAGGTCTGACAAAACCTGATGAATCGCGGTCCAATCTAGGTTGCCATCGCCGGGCGCACGATGTTGATCGCCAGTGCCATCGTTGTCATGCAAGTGCATGTGGGTCATTCGCGGCGCAGCATGTCGAATGATTTCGATTACATCACCTTCCAAATTGGCATGACCGACGTCCAGGCAAATGCCGCCAGATCCAAAATCGTCGACGTCATCGAGTAATTGCAGAATCTCTGCAACCGAGGTACCAGCGGAGGTCAAATTTTCAATTGCCAAAGTGACCCCACAGTCGGCCGCGACCTGGAGTAGTTCACGCATAGAGCTACGAGCGAGGTCAAAAGTTTCATCGGTCCAGACGTCGGCAGGCCAGCCGAGGTGGAAAACCGCCTGTTTGGCGCCCAAAATATTTGCCGCCCGAATCCCGTCGACCGTGCCTTCCATGGCGGCCCGGCGTTGCTCGGGATCGGGGTCAATCACCGACCAGCGAATATTCTGCTCCAACAATTCCGGTACCGACGGATACAGCGGCAGGTGCACGCTGGACGCGCTGAGGCCAAATTCTTGCAGCTGGGCGCGAAAAGCGGCCATCGCCTCGGCATCGCGCCACTCCAGGTGGGGCCTGGCTAACCAAATCTCAAGGCTGTCCAAAGGGCAGGCGGCCATCGCTTGCAAAGCGTTAACCCCCAGCTTGTTGTACACAAACAAGTGCGTGGAAAGGCTTAACCGCATCGTTTCGCTATCCTAGTAGGGGTATGTGGTCGATTTCTCTGCTGCTCCTGAGTCTGCTGGTGCCCCAGCAAGGCGACCCCACCGTAAAGGATTTCAAACGCTATTTCAAAAAGACTAAGGATCCGATCCAGCGAGTCGAGTTTATCCATTCCCTGGAAGACATCGATGACGCCGGAGTTGCAACTGTGCTGCTGCCAGTTTTGAAGGACAAAGATCCGGCCGTCGCCGACGCCGCAGCTGCCGTGATTGGCCAGTTGCCGTCCGAAAGTTCGCGCCAACCGCTGTTGATTATCGTCGAAAAGGGCAAGCCCTCAGAGCAGCTGGGGCCAATTTTGCGTGCTGCATCTAAGGGCAAATGGCTGGAATTTTTACCGCTATTGCGGCCGCACCTGGAGCACAAAGAAGCGGGCGTGCGCTTGTGGGCGGTGCGGGCCGTCGGCAATATGCGTGACGGAGATTCGCTGCCGCACGTCATCACCCTGGCCAGTGCAGACGACAACCCATTGGTGCGCGTGGCCGCAATTGAGTCCTTGGTGCAGTTAAGAGCCGGCCACACCGAAGAATGCCTGCCGCCACTTTTGACTGCGTTGACGGACGAGCACACCAGCGTGCAGGTTGCTGGCGTATTGGCGCTACGCCTCATCCGCCACCGCGACGCCATTGCGCCGTTGGTGGATTTGTGGCAAACCGGCGAGGGTTTGGTGCTGCAGCACATCTACCCGACGTTGATGGAAATCACCGACATGCAGTACGGTGCCGATCCAGAGCAATGGCAGCGTTGGTGGTCTAGGGTTTCGGCTGATTTTGTCATCCCCAGCGACGAGAAAATGGCCGAGCGGCGCGATGAGCGGGCCAAGACTGCAGCTCTTTATGTGCCCAAAGAATCGTCGGCGTCTTTTGCTGGCATTACTACACCTAGCCGCGAGGTGGTGTTTGTGATTGATGTATCTGGTTCGATGGAGGATTCGGTGCTGGAGCGGGATAAGTTTCGTGAGGCCGGCCACCAGCGATTTGAAAAGATGGAGATCATCAAAAAGGAGCTCAGTACGGCTATTGAGGGCTTAGAGGGCCATGTGCGCTTTACCGTGCATTCATTTGCCACCGGCGTACACTCGTGGCGCGACAGTTTGGTGCCTGCCAATGCCTTGAACAAAAAATCGGCGTTAGAATTTGTGCGCAAGTTGAAGCCGATCGGCGGGGCGGCCGCCAAAGAACGAGCCTCGGTAGGCTTAAAGGGCTCCGCTAATGTGGATGCCGGTCGGACCAATACCCACGCCGCGTTAATGGCGGGACTGGGTGTCACCGACGAAAAGACTTTGCTTGCAGTGACGCGCTCTTCGGCTGCAGATGTAGGGGAGCAAGGAGACACCATGTTCTTCTTTTCCGACGGATTACCGACCGTCGGCGAATTAGTGGATACCGACGAAATTTTAGCGGCTATCAACAAATTCAACGAGTTTCGACGGATTTCCATCCATGCCATCGCCATTGGCGACTTCAAAAAAACCTGGATGCGAAATTTGGCGCTACAGAATGGTGGCCAATTTGTCGATCTTGGACGATAATGGCTGCTGCTGAAACCTGTTAGCGCGCTTGCCTTCGCTGTTGGGAAACCCCATAATGTCCGGCCCTTGGATCGGGGCGTGGCTCAGCCTGGTAGAGCGCTGCGTTCGGGACGCAGAGGTCGGAGGTTCAAATCCTCTCGCCCCGACCACCAACGACCCACCTTCTAGGGTTACGCCGGATTGATCCGGTTTGTTTTATGTGAGGCTTGACCCCGTTGGGCTAGCCGGCTTGAGTCGAGTTCGCTTGGACCTGTCTGCTTTAACCTCACAATTGTTTCATTCCCGGTTCTCCTCAATGGAGGAGCTTCATGACCGAAGAAAAACCGCCTGAAAAGGCAGGGATTCGGCGGCGCAGACGGCGTCGGCGCCCTCGTAGTACGGTAGCCCCCGAAGCTAAAGATGTTTCGGCGGCCGACGCTACCGCTGCGAGCGAATCCACTGATCCCAAATCCTCTTCTGGTTCGGATACGGCTACACGCCACTCCGACCAGTCCAACAACCGACGTCCTCAACGACGCCAGCAGCGTGGCCGCTATGGACGCGACTCGGGCGAAGGTGGTGGAACCAAACAAGGACAGCGGCCTGAGAGCGGTCCGCCGCCGCGTCGTTCTGAGCCTATTCAGCTTTCGGGTATTTTGGATATCCGCAAGGATGGCACCGGCTTTTTGCGCCAATTAGATCGCGATTTAGCGGAAAGCCCGCTGGATCCCATGGTGCCCGTTCAATTCGTGCGCAAGTTTGCGTTGAAGAATGGCATGCTGTGCGTAGGGCGTGGCCAACCGGGCAAAGGCAATTACGGCCCACGCATGGATTTCTTGGACACCATTGATGAAATGGATGCCAATGAACGGCGGCGCATGCCTAGCTTTAAGGGACTGACGGTCATTGACCCCGATTTCCATTTTGAGTTGGGAACTTGCAAGCATGACGGTCAGCTATCGATGCGCGTCATGGACTTGTTAGCTCCATTGGGTCGTGGCCAACGCGGCCTGTTGGTGGCTCCACCACGCACCGGTAAAACCACTATCCTGCAGCAGGTTGCGCGCAGCATGGAAGAGATTTATCCGGACGTGCACGTCATGGTGTTGCTGATTGATGAGCGGCCGGAAGAGGCGACGTATTGGCGTCGTAATTTGAAAAACGGCGAGGTATACGTCAGCACGATGGATCAATCGCCCAATCGCCACGTGCGCTTGGCCGAGCTGGTGCAATTCCGTGCCGAACGTTTGGTGGAAGAGGGCAAAGAAGTCGTCATTTTGCTCGACTCAATCACTCGTTTGACGCGCGCATACAACAACACCGTCGGTGGCAAAAACTCCAAGGTGATGTCCGGCGGATTGGATTCTCGCGTCTTTCAAAAGCCCAAAAGCTTTTTCGGCGCGGCACGTAATACCGAAAACGCTGGCTCGCTGACCATCTTGGCGTCGGCGTTGGTGGATACAGGCTCGCGCATGGATCAGGTGATCTTTGAAGAGTTCAAAGGCACCGGCAACATGGAAATCACCTTGGATCGCGCTTTGGCCGATCGCAGGATTTTCCCGGCGATAAACATCAACGCAACTGGCACACGCAAAGAAGAAAAGCTGTTCACCCGCCAAACCATGAGAAAAATCAATATTTTGCGGCGAGTATTGTCGCGGATGCGGCCGCGCGAGGCGGTGGAAATGTTGATCGACCGTTTGGAGCGATATCCTTCGAACCGTGAGTTCTTGGACGCGTTCTCCCTGGATGATGTCGACTGATTCTGTGGCCCAGCATGCGGCGGAGAGTGACGGCCAGAGCGCAAGCCGTGACTCAGTGGTCGAGGTCTGCAACCTGCACAAATCCTTTGCCGACGTGCATGCCTTGCGCGGAGTGAGTTTCGATATTCCGAGTGGTGCTGTAGTCGGTTTTTTGGGTCCCAACGGAGCTGGCAAAACCACCGCCATTAAAATTTTGACCGGTTATTTGGCCGCCGATCACGGTTGCGCCAAAATTTGCGGTCATGACGTCGAAACCCAGCCGATGCAGGCCAAAGCATTGGTCGGATACTTGCCCGAAAATAATCCGTTATATTTGGACATGCGGGTGGAGCAGTATTTGAGTTTTGCTTGGCAGGCGCAGTGTCAGCAGAATGCTGAAAGCAAATCCCAGGCCATCGATAGAGTGGTTTGCGCCACCGGTTTGCAGTCGGTGTATCGACGCAACATTGCAGCCTGTTCCAAAGGTTTCCGGCAGCGCGTCGGCTTGGCGCAAGCTTTGTTGCACGATCCACCGCTTTTGGTGCTGGACGAACCCACCAACGGCTTGGACCCTTTGCAGGTGGTTGAGATTCGGGAATTGATCCGAAACTTGGGCAAGAGTAAAACTGTAATATTGACCACTCACGTTTTGCCCGAAGTGGAAGCGTTGGCTGATCGTGTGGTGTTAATCCATCAAGGGAAAAAAGTTGCCGATGGTTCCTTGCAACAGCTCGCTCAAGCTGGCGACGGCGCCCAAGCTCGAGTCGTGGTTGCGGGCACTAAAGATGAACTGGTGCAACTGCTGAATGACGTCGGCTGTGAAGTGGTGCAAGCATTGAACGCGCCGTTGGGTAGTGTCAAAAATTGTGGCGCGATCGTGCGCTTGCCTGGTAGCGGAGGTAGCAAAGCGTTGGCGGCAATCTCTGCGGCGGTCGCCCAAAGTAATTTGTCGCTGTTAGAGTTGAATTCCCAAACCGGCACTTTGGAAACCTTGTTTAAAGATCTGCAGACGGGGGCGGTTTCGGCATGAAACGCGCCTTGCTCTTAGCCAAACGGGAATGCTGGGCGGCTTTCGACTCGCCGGTTGCTTATTTGGTGCTGGCCGCCTTGCCCGTTTTGACCGCAACTTTCTTCTTTTTACTAGGCAATTTTTTTGCGGAGGGTAGCGCCGATATGCGTGCATTTTTTGCTCTGCTGCCAGTGGTTTTTGTTTTGATTGCCCCGGCAATCACCATGCGCATGTGGAGTGAGGAGCGGCGCTCGGGAACGGAGGAGTTGTTGTTCAGTTATCCCTTCCGGGTCCGCGAATTGGTGTTGGGGAAATTTTTAGGAGCATGGGCGTTACTAGCATTGGCGTTGGTCGCGACCGCTTGGACTCCGCTTACCGTTGCATGGTTGGGCGATGTGGATCCAGGTCCTATGGTGGGTGGTTATTTTGGCGCTTTATTGTTAGGCGCGGCGTGTTTGTCTGCGGGATTGTTTTTGTCCGCGTTGACCCAAAACCAAATCGTTGCTTGGCTACTCGGAGTGCTTTTGCTCGCCATCCTCAATCTGCCAGCGCTACTTGCGCCGATGCTCGCGGTTTCGCCTGGCTGGTCGCAGTTGTTGCTCGCTTTCGATATGAATGAACGCTTTTCGGCGATGAGTCGCGGCGTTGTTTCCTTTGGCGACCTGAGTTACTTCGTCGGCTTGACGGTGATGTTTTTATGCCTCAACGGCTTGGTGCTGGAACGACGGAGGTGGCGCTAGTGAATCGCAAACGCCAGAATTTGCTGAGTGCATTATTAATCGTTGGCATCGTGTTTAGCGCTATAGGCTTGGCGCAGCGCGTGCGTTGGCGTTGGGACTTAACCGAAGAAAAGGTTTATTCGCTGTCGCCCACTTTGGTGAATTTGATCGGGCAATTGGAAGATCGCCTACAGATCAAGCTGTATTTTAATCGCGATATTGAAGGCGCTGAACACCTGTTGCCGTCGCGCTTGAGTATTCAGGATCGGCTGCAGGAAATTGCAGCGCTCGGGGCGGAATACGTCGCGATTGAGACGGTAGATCCAACTACCGATTTGGTGGCGGCGCGTGATGCCGAACACATTGGCGTAGTACCGTTGACGGTGACGGATTCGCGCGTGGGGGGGGTGAGTGTAGAGAAGCTTTATCAGGGCTTGGAGTTGCGCTATCAGGATCAGTCAGAATTGATTCCTTTTGTGGTTCCGAATGAATTTGAGTTTGCAGTCGCGAGCCGGTTGGCGTCGTTGTTGCGCGGACGCAAACGGCCATTATTAGGGTTCTTTAGTCGTGAGCCGCATTTGCCGCCGCCGATGCCGGGCATTGATCAAAAAGCTCCGCCAGAGCGTATCTTTGAGAACTTGCGTGACAATTTGGCGTCGCGCTTTGCGATTCGGGACTTCCGGACTTTCAGCGCCACACAGCCGGTGCCGGAAGACCTCGAGGCTTTAATTGTGGCCAAGCCTGAAGGCGTGACACCGCAAGAGGTCGCGCAATTGGACGCCTATTTGAAGAGCGGCGGTCACATTTTGGCTTTGGTCGATACCGAAAAAGTTTTGCTGGGGCAAAGCCTCAACACCGAGCCATTGGAAACTGGTTTGGGAGAATGGCTGAAGGGCTTTGGAATCGAAGTCCACCCTGAATTGATTTACGACGAGCGCTGTAAATCAATCACCATCCGTGAGCAAATCGTGACTTTGCCTGATGGCAGCAAGGCGCGCAATCCGGTGCAAGCGCCGTATGGTTATTTTCTGCAATTGCAGCAGGAATCGCTCAACAAGAGTCATATCGTGACCGCCGGCCTGGATTT
>JACNIZ010000115.1 GCA_014382805.1 Planctomycetota bacterium | reverse complement strand
ATGTTGTTGCAATGCCGTTGGAAAACCCGAGCGGACGACACGAAAAGCGCAAAATTCTGTCCCACGAAATTACACAAACCGATTCCAAGTGAGGCTGCGCCCATTGCTTGATCATGGTGCGAACCCCGCCATGCTTCGGATTCGGTTGCATGGCATTCTTCGCATTGCGCCATGCCGACGTAATGCTTACCCGCGGCCGTGCCGTCGCCAAGCACCAGCTTGCCGTCGGGGTTTGTAGTTGCGCCACTGCCATTGGGGTTTGAGCCCTCATTTTGATTTCCACAGCCAGTGGCCAGGATTGCCGCAACAATTCCGGCGCTAAGCGCACACGCCGCGATTGGGCGTATCATTTTTTGGGTTTGACAATCAAAGTCGAAGCGTTTTGAGGATCTAAGAATTTGGCGGCCAACGCGGAAATTTGCTCCGGTTGGATGTTGGCATAAAAATCCAACACGCTGCGCGCGCTGTCCAGTGTACTTGGATCGCTTTGCGCTTCACTCAAAGTCTTCAGCCAATAGCCATTGGTACGCATCGCATCGCGCAGCTGGTTTTGAATCGGTTCGGCTAGACGGGCGACTTCTGCTGCTGTCACTCCGTTTTCCGAAAGGTTTTTGGCTACGTTACGGCAAGCATCCAATAGCTCAGCCAATTTTTCTGGGTCGCCGTTTGCTTGAATCAACAAGCCACCCAAGCCTTTGAACACCGTCGAGGCTGTTGCTTGAGCCCCGGGCGAATAGGCCGCACCCAAACGCTCACGCACTTCCAAACGCAGGCGGTCGTCCACGACCTGGCCCAGGAAGTTCAGCCCGCGGCGGGTTTGGTCATCAAAACCATCGGTGGTCGGGAAGATCATCATCAGCGTGACTTTTTCGTCGGCGGTGGCGATTTCGCGCTCCATGTAAATGCCGGCCTTCAATGACGCTCGTTGCTCTGGCCTTACCCCCTTAGCTGCATCGCGCGCTGGCAACATGCCGACGGTTTGATTGGCGGCGGTTATCACCGATTCCACATCTAAGTCGCCGACTATAGTCAGCTCCAATGGTGCATTTTTCATCGGCTCTTCAATGGCGGCGCGTACCGCGTCCATGTCCACAGCGCCGAGCGCTTCTTGAGTCGGCATGATGCCGAAGCCAAAAATGTCCAAGCGCTGATTGCCGTGGAACAGTTCCGGGGCAAACTCATCCATCAATGGACCCATTGGCGTGTGTTTCATTTGCTCAAAAATCAGGGGCAAATTAGCGCGCAACTGATGAATGCCGTCGTCACGGTAACCCGGGTTTTCAATCGCAGCACAAAACAATTCCAGCTCCAGTAGTAGGTCCTCGGCCGTGGTGCCGCCATTAATCAAAAAGCTCTCGTTATCCAGCGAAATAGCCACGCCAACTCGTTTTCCAGCCATCATGCGGCGTAAATCGTCGGCGCTATGTTCAGCCAAGCCACCTGCGGAAAAAGTCATGGAGCCGACGGAAGCAGCTAGAACTTGTTCATCCGGAATGGCTCCGTAGCCACGACCCAGTCGTCCGTGCAAGCCAATTTGACGCTCTTTGAAATCGGTCCTTTTGACATTGAGTTTTACGCCATTGGCAAAGGTGATAAGCCATGCGTCCAAGTCTTCCACATATTTTCGCGAGGTCACCTCACCCACTTTGGCGGCGTCGGATGCATAAGCCCAAGCTTTGCTGGCGATGGCATCAGCGCGCTTGATTTCGATTTTTTTGGCGGCCGCAAAAACAGCTTTTAGCTCCGCTGCATCGTCGTCCAATTTCAACCCACCAACGCCTGTAATGCTCAACTGGCCGTCACGCCAATTTGCACGCAATGCTTTCAGGCATTCTTCAACCGTTAATGCTTTCACTGCATCAAGGATGGTTGCGCGGTCAGTCACGGCATTGGTGGGCACGCCGCCATTTTCGACTGCGGAAAGAATTGCATTGAGCAAGGCTTTGCTATGCGCTTTGGACTCGCGTTGTACCGACTCGTCCAAAGCACGAATTAGGCCAGCTCGAATTTCATCGAGTTCTGCTTGATTGAAGCCAAAATTCAGCGCTTTGCGCAACTCCACATAAGCTTGGGTCAAAGCCGCTTGCCATTTTTCCGGCGCTGCGCTGAGGTTGAGCGATCCACCCTCAAACACTTTCATTCCACCAACATTACCCACCCCAGCCGACAAAAACGAAGTCTCCGGCTTCTTCACTAATTCTTGCATACGCAAATTCAACATGGCATGCGCGGCGCTGCGTGGCAGATTTTCTATTCGTTGTTTTTTGGTGTCGATGTGATGTTGAAACGGCTTCAACATGGAAATAGTCAGTTGTACCGCCGGCAGTTCATCGTTGTAAACCAAAAAGAATAAATCCTCCATCTCCGGCTTGCCCAGGGCAGGCTCCGGCATGACGTCGGATTTTGGTGCTTTCATGTCCTCGAAAAATTCGTGAATCAAAGGCACTATGTTGATGTCACCCAGATCGCCGACGATTACCAAAGTCATATTTTCAGGCCGGTACCAACGTCGATAAAACGCGGCGACGCTCTTGGAGTTGAATTGATCGCGCACTTGTTTGGTACCGATAGGCATGCGCATTGCCAGAAGGGTGCCAGCGTATTGCCGATTCAAAAACTCCATTGAAGCACGGAAACCTGCTGAATCACGTTCGCGCTGCTCGCCATCGATGACGCCTTTTTCGGCTTGAATTTCTTCCTCTTCTAAATCCAGCTCTGAAGCAAAGTCGCGCAGTACACGGAAACCGTCGCGAATGGTTTTTTCGTCGCGGTTTGGCAAGTCCAACTTATAAACCGTTTCGGAAAAAGCTGTGTGCGCGTTGGTGTCCGCGCCGAAGCTCATGCCGTTTTCTTGGAACCATTCAATCAAGGTTCCGGCTTCAAAGTTGGTGGAACCGTTGAAAGCCATGTGCTCCAAAAAGTGAGCCATGCCCGCTTCGCTATCGCGTTCAGCAAAAGAACCGGCGTCTACATGCAGGCGTACGTAGACGCGTTCTTTGGGCTCGGAATTCTTCGCCCAAGCGTAGCGCATGCCATTTTTCAAATGGCCAAAATGAATGCGCGAATCAACCGCTAAGTCCGAGCTCTGGTGCTCCCAGGCGCGTACCGTTCCTGCCGGTTTTTGGGCAACACTGAGAGCGGCCGTAGCGTTGCTCAACAACGGCGACAGGATCCATGCCACCGCGCAAAGAGCCGTGAGCAAAAGCCGAGGGGATCGGGACGAATTCATCCCGAAATCATAGGCGCATGTTCAGTTTCGTACGCCGCTGAATTTTGCGCTCCAAACCTTGCCTTCCACTGATTTCAGCGCCTCTCCTAATTCGGAAATCGCAGCTTCATCCAAACCAAAGTCGCAGGTCAAAATCCCGGCGAGTTGATCCGTGGTGTAGACCATGCGCTCAGTCACTTTGACGTCGCTCAAACCAGCCGCTTCAAGCCCGACGATGTATTCCGTTTCAGAAATGGCCCCACCGATGCACGCCGAATAGGCGACCGCATGTTGGCGCAGAGAATCAGGCAGTTCTTCGACCACGATATCGGACACCGCAAAGCGCCCGCCCGGGGCCAATACGCGCGCGACCTCGCGGAATACCGCCGGCTTGTCGGTGGACAAGTTGATCACGCAGTTAGAGATCACCCAATCCACGCTGCTGTCGTCTACTGGCAGTTGTTCAATGACTCCCTTGCGCAACTCAACTTGCGTCGCCCCAGCTTTTTGGGCATTGGCGCGCGCGGCGTCCAACATTTCGTCAGTCATGTCTACGCCGATGACCTTGCCTTCGAATCCGACCTTTTTGGCGGCGATGAGCAAATCCAAGCCAGCTCCGGAACCGAGGTCGAGCACGGTCTGGCCGGGCTGAACGTCCTGAAAAGCCAGCGGGTTGCCGCAGCCGAAAGAGCTTTGCGCGGCGCTGCCCAAATCATCGTCCATCATCAGGCCGTAGCCCGCCAGTTGAGCGACCGTCGCTTCGGTGGCAGGCCCACCACCGCCGCAACAGGATTTGGCCGGTGCAATTTCGCCTGACTGCTGAGTGCGCTTCAAGGCTTCGGCGTAATTCTTGCTGACCTCCGCCCGTGTCTGCTCGTCGACATGGGTCGCGACGGTTTGCTCGGTGCCGGTATCGGTGCCGGCGGCTGTGTCGGCGGCGGTGTCGGCAGCGGCGTCCGTTTGGGAGCCGCCAGAGCAGCAGGAATTTTGATTATTGGTGGTCATTTTTCGTCTTCTCCAGCCCATCGGCAATGGTTCGCAAAATGGAAACAAGGAGGTCGCGCTGCAACTCGTAGCGCACTTCGCGACCTGTTTTCTGAGCTACCACAACCCCAGCATCTCGTAATTGCGCCAAATGACGCGATACTCCGGAGATGTGCACCCCACAGCAGCCGGCCAATTCGGTGACCGTTTGCCCCTCGGAGGCTGCGACCAGTCGGCACAGCAGCATCAAGCGGTTTTCATCTCCCAGCGCTTGAAAAAGCCGTGGATCGAGCGCTTCCACCAGCTGGGGACAACATCCGGCAACGGCTTCCCGCGTCAGGGCGACGATTCGAGGGTCTGCTTCACTCACACTCGAATGCTAGCATATTTGCACAAACGTGCAAATTAAATTTAGGCTATAGGCTCCACCCCTGATTCTCCACCGCGATGCGGTAGATCCGCTGGAGCTGGACACCAATTCGGGGCACGGTCGGCGTAAACACAAGCCGTCGGCAGTTGCTCTAAATCGCCATCGATGACCGCAACCGCGACGTGAATTTCCCCCGCCCAGCGCGGTGAACTGAAGAACATCGGCGAGCCGCACTCGCCACAGAATCCTCGGGTTGCGTCGGTTTCAGTGGCATACTCGTTCAAAGTTTCGCGACCCGAGATCAAAACAAATTGCTCGTCCTTAAAGCCTGCCCATGTGACGAAGCCAGCGCCATGCGCTCGCCGACAATTGTTGCAATGACAGTGGGCCACAAATTTGGCCGGCAACTGCACCTCAAACTTCACCCCCCCACAGCTACAACGACCAGTAAGTTTTTTTTTCATGGCGCCAGAATTACAATTGTCAAGGTTATTTCCCCGGACGCTTGGCGCGAACCGGAGGTGCGGGTTCGCCCAGTCCGTTATCGATCTGAGTTTTCAACATGCGTAAGCATTCGCTGATTGCCGCTTCAAGTTGTGGATCATGACCCTGCATGACCAAACTGGGAGTCATTTCGACTTCGATGTCCGGAGCCACTCCTTCGTTTTCGACCGCCCAATTGCCATCGAGATCGAAGAAACCCCAGCGCGGAGCTGTAATTGCACCGCCATCCAGCAACGGCGGCACGTCGCCAATGCCGACTAATCCACCCCACGTGCGGGTGCCAATCAAGGGACCAATGCCTTTCAAGCGGAACATGTAGGGCAACATGTCGCCACCCGATCCAGCGGCGTCGTTGATGATCATCACCTTTGGACCCCAGATCGCGGCAAGCGGTGCTGTGAACGGTTTACGATCTCCAGCAGGGTTGTTGAAGTAGCCGAATTTATCGCGCGACATTAAGTCCACCATGTAATCGGCAATGGAGCCGCCGCCGTTAAACCTTTCATCAATGACTGCGCCTTTGCGATCTTGTTGAGCAAAATAATAGCGGTTGAAGTAGGTGTAACCGCCACCGCCGGTATCCGGAACCCAAACGTAAGCCAGCTGTCCATTCGAAAGCTCGTTCACGGTGCGACGATTTCCTTCAACCCAGTCGATGCGGCGCAATCCCATGTCATTGCCGACCGGAACCACGGTTACGCGTCGGCTTTCTTTTGCGTCGGCGGTTTCACTGACTGTCAGCACCACTTGTTGATTCGCGGTTTGTTCGAAGTAGGAGTACAAATTTTCGGTAGCGTAAATTTCCACACCATTTACCGCGATCAAATAATCGCCAACGGAAACCTCTACTCCTGGAGCGCTAAGCGGCGCCTTCAAATTCGGATTCCAACTTTCGCCGGTGAGTATTTTTTCAATCTTAAAGCGACCTTGATCCACAACATAGTCCGCTCCCAAGAGACCTACCGGCACGCGCTCGACGTCGGGGTTATCGCCACCAAAAGTAAACGAATGGCCGACGGAAACTTCGCCGCCCAAGATGTCCAATAGGTAAGTCATGTCGGAGCGATGTCCAACGTGCTCCACCATCGGCTGATACTTTTGGAACACGGCATCCCAATCGGCACCATGTACGTTTGGCACGTAAAGATAATCACGTTGGAATCGCCAGGCTTCGCGGAACATTTGCTGCCATTCCGCTTGCGGATTGACGTGCATGCGCATCGCCGAGGTTGCAAGCGTGCCTTTGCCAGGAGTTGGCGCGGCGGCAGTGTCTACGATTCGCCATGAACCGTTCTGGTTGAGCAGCATTTTTTCGCCGTCGGCCGACACAAGGAACGACCCAACTCCATCGGCGAAGTCGGTAGCTTTGTTTTTCTCCAACTCGTAGCGATGAACCTTTAAACCGGGTTGGTTTTCAATCGCTTCACCAAAAAACACGATGCCGTCCTTGCCAGCGGTCAAATTGGTGTAGGCGCGCGCTGGAACTGCCAAAGCCAGAATGCGATGGCCTAAGCCTTCAAAATCAATGACGACCTTAGGGTCATCGTCTTTCTCTTCCTTTGCGTCGCCATCGTCATCCGCATCAACTTCTTCTATCTCTTCTATCTCTTCGACATCTTCGACGGCCTCGACATCTCCCACCTCTTCGACAGTCTCCTCCTCCGCTTCATCCTCGAACGATTCTTCATCTGACTTGGGTAAAAACGGCGATGCCTCATCCTTGGCTAACACCGCTACGTAAATCGCATGGCGGTAAGGAATTTCAAACGGCGTCATATCCAGCCAGCCAGAACTAATTCCATAATCCGTGCTTGCCATAAAGTAGAGGTACTTACCACTCGCATCCCAAACTGGATCCAAAGCATCCGACATGCCGTCGGTCACTTGATGAGTGACCCCCTCCTCCATGTCGTGAACAAAAACCGCGTGAAAATGAGAATGCAAACGCTTGGCATAAGCAAGCCAGCGCGAATCTGGCGACCACACCGGAAGCAGCGTTCGTTGTGGATGCGCTTCTTGATCTTCATCCACCTGCTTGACGTCGCCGCTATCCAGATCAACTACCCACAAATGCAATGCTTGGTCGGTGAATGCCAGCATCTTTGAATCCGGCGACCAAGCTGGAGTATAAAAATAGGTGGCATGGGGAATTTCAATTTCGCGCGGCTTTTCCATGCCGTCCTGATTGCCAACCATTAAACGATATTCACCACTTTCATCACTGAACCATGCCACGGTTTTTCCGTCCGGCGCCCAAGATGGCGTGCGGTCAGCAACTCCAGAACTATGGGTAAGATTACGTACGTTCCCATCCTCCACCGGCACGCTAAAGATGTCGCCTCTTGCTTCAAACAATGCCCGCTTGCCAGTCGGTGAAATCGCTGCAGCACGGGCCTGCTTGCCGACGTCCTCCCAATGCGGTCGCGCCCAAGGCAAGTCGCCACGGACTTCAATCTCCAATTGCTGCGCCTTGCATGAAACCGACTCGAACAACCGCAAACAACCGCCACACGCATAATCCTACACCCCACCACCTGCCTGCAATTCGTTGGCTGCGCATTCA
>JACNIZ010000116.1 GCA_014382805.1 Planctomycetota bacterium | reverse complement strand
GCAATGGCTCGACTACGCTGAGTACCGTCGCCATACCAAGTAACGCGACGACCGGGGTGGATAATTGCGTAAGGCGCTGCTTTAGCAATTTCATGCGCCGTTTGCTTAAGCTGCTCTGGCTTAATGCCAGTTTCCAAATAAACCGCCTCCGGCGTGTAACGCGATACCTCGGTGGCAAATTTTTCGAAACCGGTGGCGTTTTGAGCGATGTAGTTTTTGTCGTAAAGCTCCTCTTGAATAATTACATTCGCCCATCCGAGAAGCAGAGCAATGTCCGTACCAGGCTTAATGGGCAACCAATAATCAGATTTCCCAGCGGCCACCGAAAAGCGCGGATCTACCGTGATCAATCGCATGCCGCGGCTAAGGCCAGCAGCAAAATCCTGCACCTGAGTGTTGTGCATATTCTCTCCCAAGTGAGAGCCAATCAGCACCAACAACCGGGTGTCCGCAATGTCCATGATCTCTGGAGATCCAACGCCTTCACCAAAGGTCAGTTCAAAACCGACTTCGCGCGGACCGCGACATTGGGCGTAAGAAGGGGCAGCAATATTTGCCGATCCAAATCCTTGCATAAGGGTCTTGAAAAATGAGCCGCCGGCACCGTGATAGAACAAGGCCAGTGCTTCCGGGCCGTGTTCGTCGGCAACGCGCTTCATACCGTTAGCGGTAACGTTCAAAGCCTCTTCCCATGTGGCGACGCGGAACTCTTGGCTGCCGCGTTCCCCCACCCGAATCAATGGCATGTTCAACCGGTCTGGGTCATAAAGCAAACCAAGGCCGCCGACGCCGCGTGGACAGAGCCGACCTCGACTCAGGGGATGATGCGGATTACCCGTCAATGCCACCACTTCGTCGCCACGTACATGGGCTTCGACGCCGCACTTCCAGAAACACATTTCGCAGGTAGTCGGTACGACTCGGTCTGCAACTATGCCTTCCTGGGCGTGCACAGATGGCCAGGGCAGACAGCCGCCTAATGTTGCTCCAAGGCTGCCTAAACCACAAATGTGGAGGAAATTCCGCCGGTTCAGATTGCGATTTTCCATTTTTTCAGTAAGAGCTTGGGGCGGTTTTCCGCCTCCTCAACAATTTAATCTTTATCGGTATATTCAAAAGGGTAAATATCTGGAAATCTCTATACACATGGATTTAAATTATAGCCTCCCATTATGTAAGCAGGCGCACGCAAGTAATGCGTGCGCCTGCTTGTAATCAATTTTCTACTTTTTAGAAATTGACCCGGAAACCGATGATGATACTGTCAGTTGACATCGTATTCTTGACTTCGGTGCCTGGAACGGCGCCCATCAACGGGTGGCCCATAGGACCACTGATGGAGTTTTCGAAGCCATGGCGGTAGGCCAGATCAAAGAACCAATCTTCGCCGAAGCAGTAGGACAAACCCAAGCTGGCGTGTTGTGTCAGGATGGCTGGTGCCGGCACGTTGAAGGTCGAGTTTTTGTCCGGAATCGGGTTGTCGTTCAAGGCAAAGCCCGCACGCAGGCTTAAGCAGTCATCCACTTCGTATTGTGCCCCTAGCGCCAATACCCAAATGGAATCCCAACCGAAGCCGTTGACGGAGCCATCCATGTTGAAAGTGGCTTCATCGAATCCATCGGTACTGGCGTAGTCAATGTAACGAGCGTCCGCACCAATCAGCCACTTTTCGAAACCTCGGTAAGCCGTACCGATGGAAATGATGGACGGGAAGTCCATATCCAGTTCCAGTTTGCGGTACAGTCCATTGGTATCGGTGGAGTTGAATTCGAAGTCTTGGAAGGTCTGCTCACTCTTGTAAGAGAAACCGAAATCCCAGTCGTCATCCCCCTGGTAAAACACCCCGATTTGGCCGCCGAAGCCCCAAGAGGTCGCCGCGTGGGCACCGCTTGGGTAAACCTCGTCTCCATTACCAAAGACTCCGTCAGGGTCATTTGGCGCAGCGAAGCAGCCAGGATCGACCGCCAATTTTGCCTGGTCAATGTTAGGCGCGAAGCCCACCGACCAGTGGTTGTCAATCTGGTAGGCCAAAGTTGGCGCCAGCTGCAGCATTTGGAATTCAGAGTAGATTGACCCGAAGCCATTTGGCGGTGGCATCAACAGCGGGTTGGTGCTGCTAGCTGGGTAATTCACACCGAAGCCGCTGACGCCGCAAGCGCCCATCCCCACGGTCCAGTCCGAGTCCTTGATGTGATACACCATGGCAAAACTGGGGATGGCCGCGATCGAAGAATCGCTCTTCGTGGTATCCGACATGGCTCCCGGGCTAGTGACCGAGGAGTACATTTCTACGCTAGGACTCAGCATTTCCATACCGAACTGAATGCTATTGCCTTTCAGTGCAGTAATTCCGGCTGAGTTCCATAACAATGTGCCCGATGCGTCGATCGGGGTGGCAGTGGAGACTCCGGCCATGGACTGGTTCACGGGGCCTTCACCGTTCAGGACGTGTCCTGTCTGTGCGGTTGAGGTGGCGGAGATCAAAGCCACACTCGCCAGACCGCTCCCTGCGAACTTGATGAGGTTTAGTAGCATTACTTTCTCCAATGAGAGGCCCGGCTTGGGCTTCAACAAAGAGTTAAACCACTGGTCTTATGGCGCAATCGATATTTAGGGATATCTGAATATATAGAAGCCAACGATTCTTCCTCTCATATCGCCGCCCACACTTTGCAATTGAAAAATAAAGAGTTACGTCGCCCGAAAAACAGACCGACCGGTAGGTATAAATTCTAATACTCTAGAAATTAATACGAATTTCAAAGGCTAGGCTCTGGGTCACCAAGCGATCGTCCACCGGAATTCCAGCGAAGGTGCCGCGCTGGATTTCGGCGACCGGATCCAGAACAATATTTTCAAACCCACGGCGATAGCTCATTCCGACAGAAACGCGTCGGTCCAGGCTCCATTCTAAGCCAAAACCGCCAAAACGCTGCTGGAGTTGTGCAGTTTCAGCAAATCCATGCGGCGGTTCGATGACGGTAAAGTCAATGCTGGGTGCAAGCATTTGTAAATTTTCAACCGCTCGCTCAGGCAATGGGTTTGCAAATTCAGCAACCGAGGCCAACGACATTGCACTCGTCGGCAACATCCCTACTCCACTCCAAATCCCAGCCAGCGGCAGCGATTGCCCGTAAGCTGAGGACGTCGGCAGTAGGCTGATTGCAGCCACTCCCAATGCGGCAGCCAGCCAGTTGCGACGAAATTTGGAGGGAAGGGACGACATTGGGCAAGGAAATCAAGCCAGAGTCCTCTTATCGGGCCGCCCCACGGCTGACTTAATCAGAGTTTCGTTTTATCGAGATTCCAGAATTTGCTACGGAAGTTCGAGTGGAACAAAACTGTAGCCAGTACCAGCTATTCCTTGTTCACTCGGAGTCAGCCTGAAGACCGCTCGCCCTTCCAGCCCAAGGGCTTCAAGCGCTATTTTGGTCGAATCCAGGGTGGGCAATTCGCGCACGATGGCCACGCGCTGCGCCGCAGGTTTGCGAGTAGGAGTCCAATACTTCATGGTCGGCTCAGCCATTGTGGGGTTTTCAAAATAGGGCAACAGCAGCACACTATCGTCTGCCATTTCCACTGCTACGCGCTCCGGAATGGCGCGCAGATCAACTTGCTCTTGCAGCGGTTGCAAACGCAGCACAAACAGAATTGCCCCCCACGCGACCACCGCCAATACCAGGTTATTGCGCCAAGCCTTGGGTGAATCCTGCATCAGCAGCAGGAACCCCACCACCAACATACCCAAACTTTCTAGGCAATAAAGCGGGCCCAAATAACCCCAGTGGCCGGGATACCAATGCAGCGCGTATGCCACGGGCAATAACAAGGCAAAAACCGCCGCGGCGCCGCCATCCCGTTGGCGGTTGCGCCAGAGCCCCCACCAAGCCAAGCCGACCGCTCCTAACATGCCACCAAAGGCAACCCCCCACCGTCCGAGTTGACGTAACATGCCTTGCAGAAAATCACCGTTGCCATAAACGTCGATGGCAATGCGGTCCTTAAAGTCAGCGCCAGGGTTCTCCCAAGGGCCAAAGTGCTGGGCGTAACTTTGGTAGGGAGAAAGCAGCCATTCACCGGTTTGCACGCGGTTATAGGCCAATGCCAAAAAGAGCATCGGCAAGCCTCCAAGGATCGCGCTGAAAACGCCACGCCAGCGCGGTGCAGCGGGGCCGAGCCACAAGCCTATGGCCATCGCTGCTGCGAAAACCACTCCGGTCAGCGGGCGGCCGAGGAAAATCCAGCCAGCGCATAGGCCAACTAAAAAAGCGCTAAAAGTAGGTCCAGCCTTCGGGTTTTGGCGACTTTTGAGTAGCGCCAAATAGCCCGCCAAAGCGGCAGGCAAAGTGAAGACCTCGGATTGAAACGAGGATTGCACCAATAAAAAAAACGGCGACGTCGCTAAAACCAAAGCGGCCATGCGTGGTTTATCCAACCCCATGCGGCGCGCGATGAGGCTGACAAAAATGAGATCGGCGATGCCAGCCAAGAGAACCATCAGCGGCGGCCAGCCGAGCCAAACTCCCGGCGTTAAGGCGATGGCAGTGGCCGGCGAGTATTTAGAAAAGCGCCGTTTAACGTCGCGAAAATCGTGAACCTGGCGCTGCCGAATCGCGAAGTCGATCATCGGATGGCCTTGCACATTATCGGCGAGCTGGCCTTCGGAAAATACTTGCGCTTGAAATAGATAAGAGCGCTCGTCGTTCGACGCGGGTGCATCCATCCGCAGGTGCACAAAAGCAGTGGGCACGATCAGCACCAGTAACGCTAACGACATCGACGCCAACGCATTCGATGTACGCCCTTCACGCCAGATCACCATCAGTAATGCGACGGCGAGGATGGCGCCGGAAACGAGGAGGTCCCATTGCTGGAATATATCCTCACCTAGGTAGGAAGCCACCAGCGAGGGCAAAGCCGCAAGGGTCAGCGCGAGGACGAGTCCGCGGGGAGAAACGGAGGCCTTGGTATCCATCAGCGGACAAGGCTAACCTACGCGCATGGCAAAGTCTGCAACTGCCCTCCCCTCGGGCAAGCCTGGAATGTTCACCATCCTATTACGCGGAGTGCAAAAGCTGCACCTGCTAGCCGCGCTATTGCCATTGGCCTTCCTCGCCAAAATGCTGTTGGTGACCAGTTCTACGGGCTTCACTCCGAATCGAACCGCATACGATACGGTGGCCTGGGAGGGGGAATCACAGGCGACTTACCTAGTGGATACTTGGAGACGCCCACGTGGCAAAATCCTCGCCGTTTGGGGCTTGAAGGACTACCATCTGGACCAGGCTCTGGATGAAAATCACCCCATCGTTGAATTATTGAATCATGTGAACCAGAGAGGCGTGCAATTGCGGATTTGCAGCCCTCTTGCCGACAGCCTGAAGGCTTTTTTACCTAGCAGTGCCCAATATTTCGACGACCCCCTCACTGCAGCAGCCGGTGTTCATGGCGTACTTCAAATGAATACCCGCCCTCCATTCGAAAACATCGATTTGGTCGCGGTCGCCAAGAACATGCCAGGCTACTTATTCTTCGACATGACCCACAACCTGCACCCACCTGACGTCGACGCGGCGGGTTTGCAGTATTTGGGTTTGGGACCGACCCAAGGGCCGCCGTGGCTGGATCCTGACTTGATGGTTTACAGCGACTTCCTGCTCCAGAAAACCGAACCCGACGACGGCTTGCTGCTGCTGCCGACCACTCCTCCAGGCACGATTTCGGGTCGCGCGCGCTGGTTTTTGCACCTCAATTACCGCCTCTACCCGCGCCGTCTCTATATCTATGAACCCTTCGACGCTTCCGGAACCAGCGTGCAATTCCGGCAATGGGTGTTGAATTACAAAAAAGAACAACGCTGGGGTGGACGCTCGCGCTGGGAGCCTAAACCGCGCGAACTTTCCAAAATCCTGGGCGTCGGCGCGGCGCGGTCTTTGGTGCAGGATGAAATCCAAGCCATCCGCGATCTAGACGTCGATTGGGTCACTTTCTTTTCTATGGGCTCCGATTTCCGACTGCAAGATTGGGAAACTGTGCCCGCCACTGACGCCATCGAACACTCGCGCTAGGACCATGGATTTTCTGCCTTTTTTCGCTGGCCTCGCCGTCCTGATTTTGATTTGGACCACCGGTAAGGCATTGCTCCCAGATCGAACCCAGCTCGCCCGCAGCCGCTGGGAAGATTTCAGCGTGAGTTATCTACTCGGCGTGGCCGTGGTTTCCTTACTCGGCAATTTGATCCTGGCGATGCACCTGTCCATGACGGTGGTCGCGATTGAATTTGTGGCCGTCGGATTGCTGACCGCCGCAATTTGTTGGAAACGGCGTGGTACCGATTCCGCCCCGACCCAGCTTGCAACGTGGCAGGGCGTTCTGCTTGCAACCTTGGCCATGGCATCCATCGCCGCCACCCTTGCTTATCCCATCAACGAATTCGACCCGATGTTGCACTTCGCTTACAAAGGCAAAGTGCTGGCCTTCACCGGTACGCCGTTCGACGCTTCGCTGACCGGCATGCTTGCCGAAGACGGTTCATTGGCGACTTACGGTCGCATAGTTACCCACCCAAATTATCCGCTGGGCATTCCAATCCTGGAAGCATTGGTGGCCAAACTTGGCAGCTGGCAAGAGCGATGGATTCAATGGCCGTTGGCGTTTTGGGCAGCCTGTTTGCCTGGTGCGGTCTTTTTTGCCTTGCGCTGCTTGAACCTGCGCGCAGCCGCAATCGGTGCCTTGGTTGCGGCGGTAACGCCCATCCTTTATGCACGAAACATCGGCTCAATGGGCTGGCAGAAACTTGATTACGCCGGTCTGAACCCCGATCTTTCCATAGGAGCCGGTGCCGACCTCCCTGTGGCGGCGCTGGTCGCTGTGACTTGTGCACTACTGCTCAATGGCGTGCGCCGATCCTCCTTGCGCTTGCAGCTATTAGGCGGTCTATGCCTCGCCGGCGCGGCGACGATGAAAAACGAAGGGCAGGCTTTGCTCGGCGTAACCTTGCTGGCGCTCCTGGTCAGCGGCCTGTTATTACCGCTACCCAAATTACGCTACCGCGCCAGTTGGATGGTCGTCGGCGTGGCGATTTTGGCGTTGTTGCCGTGGCTGTCAATTCGCAGCCAGCTGCCGGCCATTGACGAAAATTACAGCGATCATTTTACGGTGGAAAACATCCTGCACTTCCTCGGTGGCGGTGCGGAAATCGTCGAAAAATCGCCGAAGGCTATCGTCGGCCGGGATGAACAGGCACTTGAAAACCCGCCGGCCCGCATGGATCACTTGCCGGGTTATTTTTGGGATGAATTCACCGACTGGCGTAGCTGGGGCCTGCTTTGGCTACTACTGCTATTTGCCCTGCCCTGGCGGCGCCGCGATTTGCGGGACGCAACCTATCGCTGGTTAAGCGCGTTGGTGATTGGCGGAGTGTTGCTGTACTTCCTGATTTTGCTGGTAACCCCGTGGTATTTACCGCTGCTGCGCGACAAAGGCATTCCCGAGCGTTTGCTGGTTCATTTACTCGGTCCCATCGCGATGCTGATCGGCTGGCGGCTGGCAGATCCGGCAGCGGACGACGCGATCAGCGAGTAGAATTCCACCATGGTGGCTAGTATTCGTTTCTGGCAGCAATTGCTGCTACTAAGTCCGCTGGCGTTGTTTGCCTGCG
>JACNIZ010000118.1 GCA_014382805.1 Planctomycetota bacterium | reverse complement strand
AAGCCAAATGTCGTCATAATGTGCGTCGACGCACAGGGCTATCAAGCTGTAGGAGTTTATGGGTCGCCGAACATCAAGACGCTTTACCTCGGAAAGATGGCAAAAGAGGGTATGCGTTTCACCAATTTTTATACCGCTTCACCGGTTTGCACACCATCTCGAGCCGCTTTATTGACCGGTTGTTATCCGCAACGCGTCGGCGATTTAAATGTGCTGTTTCCTGACGACAGTCAGGGATTGAGTAGTAAAGAAACCACCATTGCCGAAATGTTGCGATCAAACGGTTACGCAACGGCGTGCATAGGCAAGTGGCATCTGGGCCATCATCAAAAATTTCTGCCCACTCAACACGGCTTCGATTCTTACTTTGGAATCCCGTATAGCAATGACATGAGTATTGCCAAGGATATGCAGCTAGCCGCGGAACTGAACTTGCGAGTAGACGTGACTTTGGATTCGATGTGGAAGTCCAAAAAGAATTGGGTGCCATTAATGCGCAATGAGGAAGTGGTCGAATATCCCGCCGATCAAAATACGCTCACCAAACGCTATACCGAAGAAGCGCTGCAATTCATTAACGACAACCACGACCGGCCGTTTTTTCTCTACTTACCTCACACCATGCCGCATATCCCGCTCTATGCCTCCGCCGATTTCGAAGGCACAAGCGAAGCCGGGCTTTACGGGGATTGCATCGAAGAAATCGATTGGAGCGTGGGCCAAATCATGCAAACCCTAAAAAGGCTGAAGCTCGAACAAAACACCATTGTGTTTTACACCTCGGACAACGGCCCGTGGGATTTGAAAGGCAATGCCACGGACAAGGTCAAAGGCAACAAAAATCGACGCATTGGAGGGTCGGCGCTGCCTTTGCGCGGTTTCAAATTTCAAGCTTGGGAAGGTGGCATGCGCGTGCCAGCGGTAGCGTGGTGGCCTGGTCAATTTCCAGCCAATACCACCTGTGATGAGGTCGCTGGCACCATCGACATCCTGCCAACCTTGGCGCAACTTTCCCAAGGCTCAATCCTTCCTGAACTAGAGATTGACGGCAAAAGCATAGCTCCCCTGCTATTGGACCCAGACGGCGCGTCTTCCCCTCATGCGGCATATTTCTACCGCGATGAGGCCGTCCGCGTTGGCCCTTGGAAGGGCGTGATCCACCCTAATTCCAAGGACTTTGAACTATACGACTTGGACAAGGACATCGCTGAAAGTAACAATTTGGCCTCGGAGCATCCTGAACGGGCCGAATCCATGCTCCTTCTGCTTAAAGCACATTGCAAAAAAATGGAGCTAAACAAACGCCCGTGCGGTGAGGTCGAAGTCCGCAAGTAAGCGCTTCTGGGGTATGCTTGAGGCATGTTTCTCCCCTCAATGCTGCTTTTGGCTGCTGTGCAACAAGGACCGGTGCAACTGGATCTGCCGACCGGGTTGCCGGAGCAGTTTCAGACCGACGTCGCCTGGAACGACAAAGCAGTCACTCTAAAGCTGCATCGGCGCAGCCTGCGGGCCGAAAATTTCATCCTGGAAAACAGCGACGGAGCTATCGACCAAATTCCACCATCGTGCACCTATTTTGGCTTCGTCGATGGCTTAGAAGGAGCCACAGTCGCCGCCAGCTTGGAGCCACGCGGTTTGATGGCGACGGTTTTGCTGGCGGATCAGTCCATCTGGCAGTTGGAGCCGAATCAAAAACGAGGCGGCGGCTGGCATCAGTTGGCCCCGGCCAAGCCAGGACCGGCCGGCATGTGCGGTGTGACCGACGACACCAGGTGGACGGCGCATGCACATGACGTCGGCAGCGGTAATGGCGGCGGAAGAAATGTCAACGTGCCGCCCCCATCCCGCGGTAATCGAATCGTTTCGCCCTTTCCGTGGGTTTGGACCATGCGCAAATCGCGCATAGCTTTTGATGCCACTTACGATTATTGGCTGCGCGAAGGTCAAACCGTCGCGGGCGTGACGGCAGGCGTGGAATATCAACTGGCGCAAAATGACATCACCTGTGCCCGCGATGCGCTGGTCACTTATGAACTCACCGCTATCGTCATCCGCCAAGCGCAGTATTACACCGGCACAACTTCCGGCGCGCTGCTCAACGAATTTGCCTATGAATGGGACACCAACCAAAGTCACATTCCGCGCGAATCCGCAGTGATGTTGGAAGACTATCAAGGCGACGGAATTGCCGGGCTGGCGTGGGTCGGCACTTTGGGCGGCGGACTGGCCTACGCCGGCCTTTATTGGGATCGCGGTTATAGCCCGGGGATCATCGCCCACGAAGTTGGACACAATTGGGGCGCCGGTCACATTGATTGCTGGCCGTGGGGCGGTTCGGCGATGTGCGGTTCGTGGCTGCTTTATGGGCCCGACACCACCAACATTATTCTCAACCGCGCTGCGTGGCTGAACCTGCCGGTGGTCGATCCTTACGCCGACCCAGTACGCCCCTACGCCGACCCTGACTGGACACGCGCCGACACCCAATCAAACAACGATTTTGACGTACTCAACAACGATTACGACGCCAACTTCGACCGCATCCACGTCAGCGCGGTAGACGCAACGACCGCGCAAGGCGGAACTGCAACGGTGCTGTTTGGCGCCGGTCCCGGAGGTCGCGATTTGGTGGAGTACAAACCAGACCGCATGCGCCTCGGTCCTTACACCGATTCATTTTGGTATGCGGCCAGCGATCCGGACGGGCAAGAACTTTGGACCCCTGTCACTATCGACGTGCGCGAGCATTCGCTCGTTGCCGAATGGAAATTTGAGGAGGGAACTGGCGTCGATTTGTTGGATACGTCTGGTAACCAAAATGACGGCTCCGCGACCAAGCCAATCACCTACGCCGAACTTGCCGACCCTGCACTTAGCCTTGCATGCATCAGTAATAGTTGGTCGCCAGTGATCAACTTGTTTGATAACGATTCCAAGACGGATTTTTCGTCGGCGAATCAAGGTGCGGTCAGTGCCAATTTTTCGCGCGACCCCGCCGACGGCACTTGGTTGGAATTGGACTTTGGGGCGACGACTACGGTCGAAGGCTTCCGCCATCAGGATCGCGAAAATGCGAATGAGTGGATAGCCAAGTCAGTGCTGTGGTTTTCAAATGACAGCGTTTTTAATTCGTCGGACACCATGGTGGAAATTCAGCACCATAGCCACGGCGAGTACGTGGAGTACGGATTCAAAACTATTCGCGCGCGTTACGTACGCTGGGAAGTGATTGAGCAATACGATCAGAATTCGGGGCTGCATTCGCTAGGCGGCAAAGAACTCGCGTTTCTCTATCAAGCGCGCATGGGCGAATTGGATCCGCCGGTAGTGACGTTGTCATCGAACTCACAAAGTGGAAACGGTGCGGAAAACCTGGTGGATAGCTATAGCGAGTCTGAATTTGTTTCAGCTGGCCAAGGCGTCGTCAGCGCGGCGCTCACTCGCAATCCAGCCGATGGCACGTGGGCGGAATTTGATTTCCAGGGTTTGCGTACTTTTGAAGGCGCTAGTTTCCTGGATTTGACGGGGATCAAAAATTGGACCGGGCAATCACGGTTATGGTTCAGCAATACGCCGAATTTTGCGCTCACTGATGCTTCGATTTTGTGGGACCACGGCAATCAAAAATATGCCCAGTTAATCGATTTCGACGCCATCCGTGCGCGTTATATGCGCTGGGAAATTACCGCCAAAGCACCCAACACATTCTTTAACAATGTGGGCGGTCGTGAGCTCACCATGCTCACCGACGTCGCCCCGAAACAGGGTTTTGTACGCGTTCCTGGGCCTTACGGGGATTGCTTGAAAATCCTCAACGGACTTGAAGCAAATACAAAAAGCGCCAACAACTTGCCAGTCGGCAGCAACGATCCGTTCACGCTGAACGTGCACATTAAACCAGACGCGGGATTGGGTGGCGGAATTTTTGTGGCTGGATTCGGCGCTCCTGGCGCTAGCGACAGCCGCTACTTCGAGCTGATTAATGGCAACTTGCACTTCGCTGGCATCGACAGCGGCTGGACTCCGCCGGCCACTGCCTGGAGCATGCTTACCGCCAGCTTTGACGGCGTTTACATGAGCCTTTATTACGACGCAATTTTGCTCGGCACCTGGCCGGTTAGTTTTGGCGTCACTTCGAGCGAGCTACACCTCGCTCCTACCGATCCCAACTACTCCACTACCTCCTACCGCGGCCTCATCGATGAATTCTCGGTATGGAATTACGCGTTAAGCACAACCGAAATCACCAGTCTGCAGTCCGGCGGCGCCGCCCACGGCCCGACCCCGTTTGACACTCGCACCATGATCAGCAACGCACCACAACTCAGTTGGGTGCCAGGCTTGAACAACCCACTACACGACGTCTACTTGGCCAATGATTTTGATAGCGCCAAAAACGCAAACACGACGTCGGCGGAATATTTGGGACGATTTGCTGACGCAACTCTGGATCTGCAAAACCTGAATCCGCGCACTTGGTATTTTTGGCGCGTCGACGAAATCTATAGTAACGGCGATAGCGTGCCCGGCAAGGTTTGGCGTTTCCGCACCGAGCTTCCGTGGACCATCACTGCTTTCGATGGTTTCGCTGACGGCGCAGACAATCAGCACCTAAACGGACTAGCCGGTGGCGACGGCTTTGGCGCGGCATGGGACGTACCTAGCGGCAATGGTTACAAACACCGGATCGGCAGCATCGGCGCATACCCGAGCAATGTGCCATTCCTTGAATCCGGCGGCTACCTAGAACGCAAAGCTGTTTCGGACTTGACGATGGAAGGTCAGCGTTCCTTCGACACGAACTTAATCGACCTAGACATCGCAGGTGACGGCACCTTTTACCTTTCTTTTGCACTGCGCCTAAATGGCACCGATGACGACATGATTGCAATGTGCGGCCTAAAAAGTTCCACCCTTGGTGAAACGATTACCGCCGGCGTGGAGGGTGGGGCATGGCAAATCTCTGGCTCGGCTGGAACCGCCACCGGCTCCGTCACCAGCCGTAGCCGCACTCATTTTGTGGTGTTACGTGTCGATGCCAGCGGCCAAAACCCGGACTATGTTTGGATGAAACATTACGACAGCGCTTCTGAAACCGTTCATAGCGACGACTCGCAATTGATCGGCGTCGGCCCGGGGATGAATCAATGGGACCTAGTCAGTTCTGGCGCAGATGGCAGCGGCAACTTTGATCAATGGTTCATTCGCGCCGGCGGAAATCGGACTTTTTTCTCCAACTCAAAGGTTGAGATCGACGAAATTCGCGTCGGCCGTAGTTGGTTGGATGTAACTGGTCTATAATCGAAAAATGAATAATCCCGTAGGCTGGTTTGAAATTTACGTAGATAACGTGGCTCGCGCGAAAGCGTTTTACGAAGCTGTGTTTGAATTAACCCTGACCCCGATGGAAATGCCTGGCTGCGAAATGCAGACCTTTCCGATGGCGGAAGACGGTAAAGGGATTTCTGGTGCCATAATAAAAATGGACGACAATGCTCCCGGAGCGGGCGGCACGGTGGTTTATTTCAGTTGCGCCGATTGCGCGGTGGAAGCTGAAAGAGTTGGCGCTGCCGGTGGCAAGGTTGTGGTTGAAAAAACATCGATCGGTCCAAACGGATTTATCGCCATGGCGATAGATACCGAAGGCAACAGCATCGGTTTGCACTCAATGGCGTGAATGGTGGCTTGACTCTGCTGCTGGTTGGCGCGGTCTTTTGCGCCGTGCTGGCACCGGCTTCGTGTCAAAACGAATCCGACGCCGCGCAAAAGGTTGCCATCTTTCGTGAGTCGGCACAGCGGCAGGAGATTCAATTCAAAAATGGCGACGATTTACTTGCCGGCACATTGTATAGCCCGGCAAGTAAAACTAATGCGCCGGCAGTTGTGCTTTTGGCCGGCAGCGAGCGCAGTAAGCGCGGTGGCCTGAAAAATTCCATCGCCAAATATTTTGCCGATCATGGCGTGGTCGCGTTGACTTATGACAGTCCTGGAACTGGCGCTTCAAGCGGCAACGCATTGCTGCAAACCAGTGCTGACCGGGTCGATGAAGCGCTGAGCGCAGTTGCCTTCCTCAGGCAGCAAAAAGGAATTCAACCGCAAGCGGTCGGAATTTTCGGCGGCAGCGAGGGTGCAAACATTGCCTTACTCGCTGGTGCCAAAAGCGACGCCGTCGGCTTTGTGATTCCCGTATCCGGTTCGCTCGGCATTTCCATTTTGGATGTGCTGCGTTACAGCGCAGAGAAAAAAGGTTACGCGGAAGGATTGAGCCCACAGCAAATATTGCAGGCGATCACGTTCAAAGAATTGGCATTCGCACTGCTAAGTGGCGTCGAATTGGTGGAGTGGTCGCTGCTGGAAGATCGAGTGAAACCTTGGAATGACGCCAACTGGCCAAAGTTCATCATGGCTGTGCGGCAAGGTCAAACTCAGCTTACTGCGGAGCAAAAAAAGTCCCTGCTCGCTTCCCTGCGCGAAATCATTCCAGCATTTGCAACCCAGCCATGGTTCAAAGTAGTGGACGTCGGGAACTCGGTTCAACGCTTGCTGGCACTGGACGCAGCCACATTTTTTTGCCTGCTGGAGTCCGGCCGTTTTTCGCAAGACTGGGTACGCGATTTAATTTTCACCGCCGACGATCTGCGCTGCCCAGTGCTCGCCATTTGGGGTGCCGAAGATTCTTTCTTGCCCCCCAATCAAAGCGCCGCCCGCCTCAAAAAGTATTTTGCCGACAGCAAGCACCCTGATGCCGACGTCATCGTATTTACCAACGCCAGCCACTATTTAACCAATCCAAGCTCGCCCAAGGATTTTGTACCAGGCTATCTCGAAACTATGGCGAACTGGATCCACCACCGTTTCCCGTAACCGTTCGATATTTCGGAAGTTCTGATCAATTCAACCTTCGCGACGATTCAAAACTTCTACTACCTGTATAGAAAAGCCGCGATACCACTTCGCCCTACCCTTCGCCATCGCCGCCTGGTGACGCGCGTCGTTTTTCCACGCCTGGATATTCTCTAAATCCGGCCAGTAAGAAATCGAGATCTCCTCCGACGCCGTCGCCACCGCGACAAAATCTATACAACCATATTCAGCTTCGGCAATTTTGCGCAACTCCGGCCCCAGGTTTTCATATTCCTGATCCAATTCGCCGAACGTTGCCCTGAAAATGACTGCGTACATCTCGCTGCCAGTCTATCATCTAGACTTCGGCCTACACCCCAATTACCGGCCATGAGTGGAATCTTCAGAACTCTGGTTTACTTCATTTACGGTTGGTGCTTGGGAGCCTAACTCAAACGGTTATTCCCAGATGCCCTTCATAAATGGAGCCGAGTCCTGCGTTCGTATCACTGGGTACTGGACTTATTCGGCGCGCTCATTTTCGGCGCGCTTGGCGGATTTTTCTTCTACTTAGACCAACCAACATTCGCTCTATTATTCGTCCTGATTGCAATTTATGAATTGACCATTATTGTTGCCTACGGCGACAGCTCGGTGGAATAAAACCCTAGCGCAACCTGCAACTAGAGTGATATCGTGGTTTTGCGGCTATGCCCTCAGCCGACCCCTCCGGTCCGTTCGACGGATCTTTCTCCCCTTAGGCAGCCCGTGGAAAAAGTCCTGGAATAAGCATGTGGGAATAGCGACGATTTCCGCA
>JACNIZ010000119.1 GCA_014382805.1 Planctomycetota bacterium | reverse complement strand
GGGTGTTGCGCCGGGGCCGGGGGTGGGGGGAGGGGGGGGGGTGGCTGGGGGAAGTGGGGCGGCGCTAGGGGGGGGGGGGTTTGGCGGGCGCCGCCGCAGATTTAGAACCTTGGTCCAAAGGGGAGCCGCTGTATGAGGCGCAATTGGATCAAGTTCGTACCTACTTGGCTGCAAACGATCCGACCACCGCTTTGCAAAGGTTGCAGGACTATGGACTAGACAGCCAAGAAGCACTTTTTCTGGAAGCCTCTGCTTTGGCTCAATTGGAGCGTGGTCAAGAGGCTTGGATTTTGCTGCAACGCATGCAAGAGCTTTGGCCGCTAGATCCAATGATCCATTTCAATTTGGCCATCGTTGCTCGCGACTATATGGGGCAACCGCAATTAGCTGCCGAAGAGCTCGACGTCTTTCTTGAGCTGGCGCAGTCACCAGGCCTGGATCGGGAAGTGCCATACTTCCGCAAAGTGCAGGCCTGGACTTGGTTGCGCGAATTACGACCAGAAAAATGAGAGCCTTACTGCAACGGGTCGATCGTGCTTCGGTGCGGGTAAACGATGAAATTGTGGCCCAAATTGAGCATGGATTATTGGTCTTTTTAGCTTGCAGCAAAGGCGATCACGTCGGCTTGGTGAAACGCATGGCGGAGCGAATTGGTCGCTACCGGGTTTTTCCTGATAGTACCGGAAGATCGAATCTAAGCGTTTTTGAGGTAAAAGGTTCCATTCTTTTGGTACCACAGTTCACCTTGGCTGCCGATACCAAAAAAGGGAACCGGCCATCATTTGATCCGGCAATGCCGCCGAAACAAGCAGAAGAGCTTGTTGGGCTGGTGGGCGACTCTCTAATGGAGATGGATATCCCGGTGCAAACCGGGGTCTTCCAGGCGAAAATGTTAGTCGAACTCGTTAACCATGGCCCCGCAACTTACCTGCTTGAGGTAACCTAGAGACGGCCTCCTGTCTGTGGCCCCCTTTTCCAAGTCCTACGCCCCTGGGGGTTAAGACCAACCCTAGCCCAATAAAAAAAATGGATCGACCCGGTCCCGACACCATCACTAAGCGCGATTTGGTTCAGCGTATTGCTGAGCAAACCGGGCAAACTAAAGTCTTGGTCCGCGATATTCTGCAAAAGTTCCTGGACGAAGTTTCTGGCGAATTGATCGCAGGTAACCGCTTGGAATTCAGAAAGTTCGGTGTGTTTGAAGTGCGTCAACGCCCAGGGCGAGTCGCGCAGAACCCCAAAACCTTGCAAAAGGTCATCGTGCCAGCCAAGCGGGTCGTCAAATTCAAAGTCAGTAACGTGCTGAAGAAGCGCGTAGAAGGCGGCGAAATTGCACCGAGTGGCCTAGAGTCACCCAATCCGCCCTCCACCCCGAATCAGACACCCGATTTGGGCTCAGGGAGTTCAGACCGCTTCTAAGGCCAGCTCCAGATCCCTTCGCAAATCCTCGCCATCTTCGATGCCGACGGATAGGCGCACCAAGCCATCGGCGATCCCGATGGCTTGTCGCTGTTCTGGGGGTACCGAAGCATGCGTCATCGGCGCAGGCAGTTCGATCAAAGATTCGACGCCACCTAGGGATTCCGCCAAAGCAAACAGTTTGGTGTGTTTGACCAGATCGGTGGCTTGCGGCATACCGCCCGGTAATTCAAATCCAACCATGCCACCAAAGTCACGCATTTGCTGCTTGGCGACGCCATGTTGCGGGTGGTTTTTCAGCCCTGGGTAAATCACTCGTTCCACTTTGGAATGACCCTGCAACCATTCGGCCAACATGCCCGCATTTTGGCAATGCCGATCCATCCGTACATGCAAAGTCCGCAAGCCGCGCAAGGTCAAAAACGCATCAAAAGGTGAATTCACCGTTCCTGCAGAATTCTGGTGAAACCAAATATCCTCTTTCTTTTTTTCACTCCGGGCAATCAAAGCCCCGCCGACGACGTCGCTATGGCCGGCTATGTATTTGGTCGTGGAATGAATCACGTAATCCGCCCCAAACTGCAGTGGGCTTTGCAGGTATGGCGTGGCGAAAGTGTTATCTACCGCCACCTCCGCTCCGACTTTGCGCGCTGCGGCAACCGCGCTTTCTAGGCAAGTGATGTTGAGTAGCGGATTGGAGGGAGTTTCCAGATAAAGGAGGCGAGTATCCGCCGGCAAGTTCTCCAGCTGCTCCGGCACTGTTGTGTCGATGAAATCAAAAATCAAGCCGAATCGCGACATCACCTTTGAAAACAATCGGTGGGTGCCGCCATAAAGATCGTTTGCCGCCACAATGCGATCACCAGGCTTGAGCGTTAGCAACAGGGTGTGTATTGCCGCCATGCCAGAGGTGAAGGTGAATCCACAGGCGCCACCTTCCATTTCGGTCAACGCATCTTGCAGCGCAAATCGAGTGACGTTTTGGGTGCGTGAATATTCAAATCCATTGCGCGGTTTGCCAGGAGCGTCTTGCACATAAGTGCTTGTCATGCAAATCGGGGGCATGACTGCTCCGGTTTCTGCATCAGGGGTCCAGCCCGCATGGACTGCTTTTGTACCAGCAGAGTAAGCGGATGGATTTGGGGAAGATGGTTTGGGCATGATCAAGCAGAGTGGTCTAAACGACCTAGAGCGCGAAGCCAGTCGCGCCGATTGAGGGAGGTCCAGCCTTGGCTATTGCGGACTAAAACGGCTTCATAGTCCTTTAGGGCCGCAGCCGCAACCTGCCAAGAGTCTGCGCCGGAAAGCACCGGAGGTGCGGGTGAGAGACAGGAGCCGACGAGAATGGAAGTGAGGTCATCTCCTGACGCCAAGTGCTCGGCTGCGGCTTGTTCATTTAATACCCCAAGCAGCTCGTCTCCGTTTGCAATGGGAAGCGGGCGCACGCCGCGCTCTCCGGCTTGACGGATGGCCCAGGCTAAGCAGTCGTCGGGTTTGACGACACATTGCTCTTTCTCATGCAGCAAATCACCGACGGTTGCCTTTTGCTTGGGGATTCTCGGCAGGTAGCCGGCGTCTCTCATCCAACCCTCGCTGTAAACTTTGGACAAATATGCTCTTCCGCTATCAGGGAGTATGGTGATCACGCGGGCGTCAGAGGGCAGGGTTCGAGCAATCCTTAAAGCTGCCACCAGGTTCATCCCTGACGAACCGCCAGCGAAGATGCCGGTTTTTTCTGCCAATTTGCGAGTCATGCGGAAGGACTCGCCATCTTCCACCACGTAATAATCGTCGATCAGGCCGGCGTCCCAGGCTCCCGGAATTTCTTCTTCTCCAACCCCTTCTACTGCATAAGGTCCAGGCTCGATCACCACTCCTGTTTTCCAGTATTCGGCGAGTATGGAACCTGGAGGATCTACACCAATGATTTTGACTTCAGGATTTTGTTCCTTTAATGCTTGAGCGATACCAGTCAGGGTTCCACCAGTTCCAGCGCCGGCTACAAAAACATCGACTTGACCTCCGCATTGCTGCCAAATTTCTTTGCCGGTGCCGGAGTAGTGGGCGTCGGTATTGTCGCGGTTGTGATATTGATTGGGCCACCAACTGTTTGGATCGGCTTGGGCCAATCGCTCTGCAACTTTGGTGTAGTGCATCGGGTCTTCAATCGGCACGTTTGCGGGAGTCACGACCACCTCTGCGCCTAAAGCGCTCAATACGGCGATCTTCTCCTGACTCATTTTGTCCGGAATCACCAACGTGATGTCATAACCTAAACAAGCAGCTACCACGGCAAGTCCAGCGCCGGTATTGCCTGAGGTGCACTCCACGATGCGACCGCCGGGTTTCAATTCTCCGCGTGCTTCAGCCCCACGTACCATTGCCAACGCGATTCGATCCTTGGTGCTACCGCTTGGATTCAGATATTCCAGCTTCAGGTAGATTTCGCAGCGTGGCTGCGAGTCGAAGTCGTCGGGGAGGCGCACGAGTGGAGTGTCCCCAATGGCTTCCAGGACTGAGTCCACGGCGTGGGTTGCTTTTTGCGTGGTGGGGATTGGCATGAACTGTCATTCTAGGATTCAAGCCTATTGGATTCATCCATTCCTTATCTGAGTAAGGAAATTCCCGTTACGTTGCAAATAAGTTTTGCCAGGCTGAGGGCCGTATTCTACCGAGGTGACTGGCGCCCTCTACGCCGCCGTTTAACGATGACTTCGCAAAACGATTTCCCCAGCGACGCGCTGGATGCCCTCGAGCTTTCCGCAGCCCTGGCGTGGATGGCAGAGTCTGCTGCAACTCCTGGTGGCAAGCGGCTATTGATCGCTAGTCGTCCAGAGATGGCCTTCGCGGACCGTTTGGATCGTCAAAAAAGAGGTTTAGAAGCATGGCAAGCGGTTCGAACCGAATGCGCGCCCGGCATTGCCGGGGTGGGTGACCTTGCCCAAGTGATTGAGGCCGCTTACAAGCGTTTATTGGAAGGAGAGGAGCTGCTGATCGTGGCCGATTTTTTAGATTTGCAAAAGCGACTTGAGCTTTGGGTCAAGCAGAATTCTGACTTCACCGCGCTTGGCGATTTGATGGCAGCAGCCCCCGACTGCCAACCATTGCGGCACAAACTTCGCCGCGCAATCGGTCGGCGTGGAGAGATTTTGGATGAAGCCCATCCTGATTTGGCGAGTGCAAGACGCCAGGTCCACAAATTGCGTGATCGACGAGCCAAGCGCATGGAGGAGGTCGCAGGCCAACTTCACAGGGCTGGAGTTTTGCGTCAGAGGCAACCAGTCCAGCGCGCGGATCGTTTGCTGCTGGCGGTCAAAGCCACCCAGGCGGGGCGCTCTCGTGGGGTGGTTCATGACCGCTCTCAAAGTGGCGACACGCTTTTCATGGAGCCTACCGACGTTCTGGAAATTTCCAACTTAATGGTGGAAGCTCAAGGCTTGGTGCGGCGCATCATCGAACAAGTATTGCGGGCATTGACACGTTCGGTGCTGGACCAAAAAGACGAACTGGGGTACATCGAGGCATGCATGTCCGATCTGGATCTAGCTTTCGCCGCCGGCCGTTGGGCTTTTGCGGTGGATGGGTCCTACGCAAGTTGTGAGGGCGAAGTGCTGACTTTGCGCCAGGCACGCCATCCTTTGCTGCAACGCCAAATGGGGATTGAGGAGGTTCGGGAGCTAAGCCTTGCCCTAGGACGTGATTTTGAACTTCTAGTCGTTACCGGCCCGAATACCGGAGGGAAAACCGTCGTGCTGAAGACCATTGGTTTGCTGGCGGCGCTCGGACTTTGCGGGCTACCCATTAGTGCGCCCGAAGGATGCAATATTCCAGCTCTCAAAGGGATACACGCCGACATCGGGGACCAGCAATCATTAGAAACCAGCCTGTCTACCTTCTCAGGTCACTTGGTGCGCACGCTGCGAATACTGAAATACGCTAAGCCGGGGTCTTTAGTGCTGCTGGACGAACTTGGTACTGGCACAGATCCCGAAGAAGGTGCCGCTCTTGGCCAGTCCGTGCTCGAGGAATTGCTTGCGCGCAAAGCTTTGACTATCGCCAATACCCACTTGGGCGGTTTGAAAATTTTCTCGACCGATGTGCCGCGTGCAGAAAACGCGTCGATGGAATTTGATCCCGAAACCCTGTCTCCGCGATATAGCCTGTTGGTTGGAGTGCCTGGAGCGTCGCATGCGGTGGAAGTTGCCGAGCGTCTGGGTTTGCCACTGCCATTGGTGGAACGAGCGCGCAAATTGGCGCACCGCGCTGGCGGTGCCGAAAAACTTTTGGCCGACGTGGGACGAGTGCGGCGTGATGCAGAACTTTTACGCGAAAGCGCCGAGGAGTTAGAGGCCGAGGCACGTGAGGCGAAGGTGCGCATTGAGATCGATGAGGAAGATTCCAGACGGCTAGCAGAAATTCGCCAGCGCGAGGCAGAGGAGGCGTTCATCGAACATCGGCGTCACATGATGGTGTTGATCGAGGAGCAAGCTCGCCCTTTGGCGGGCCGCACGCGTGGCCCGGTGGCGGAGGAATGGCAGGAGGTTTTGAGGAAATTGCGCACCGAAATTGATGATTGCGACCTTGGCAAGCGATGGCTAGCTTTTTTGGGCGGCCTGAAAAAGGGCGACACCGTTTACGTCCCCAAGTTCCGTGAACGCCTGAAAGTATTGAAGATTCAACGCAAACGCGGCATTTTAAAGCTCCGGTACGGTAATTTGGACGTAGAGTTGCCAATGCGCGAAGTTTCGTGGGTTGAACCGCCTCCCGGAGGCTAATTCGACCTCGCCCATTCCCTCCACCCCTTTCCCTGTTGGCGTGTTACAAGTGTTAGTTCTGGATAACGATCCCGCGATGCGGGATTTGTTGGCGCTTGCTATTCAACACCAGGAAATGAAGCCGCGGCTTGCCGGCACGGTTACCGAAGCCGAGCAAGAATTAGCCCAAGGGGATTTAGATATGATGGTTTTGGATTTGAACTTAGGCGGGGGCCATACTGGGGTTTCACTGGCCTTGGACTGGCATAAGCGAGGTTGCTTAATTCCGTTCATCATCGTGACCGGGACACCTAAGCATGAATCGTTGCATGAACTCAATGGTTTGAATCTTTACTTCGGTTTGCTGCCCAAGCCTTTTCCCATCGTTGATCTGCTGGCATCTCTGCGCGAAATGGCGCCGTCATGAGTCATACACCATCTCCGCTCCGCCATGGCCTGCGTTGGTCCACGGCTGGTGAATCCCACGGCCCCGCATTGGTGGCGATATTGGAAGGTCTACCGGCGGGCATGGCCGTCGATTTTGACGCGGTGCGGGCCGGCATGAAAAAGCGTTGGCAGGGCTATGGCCGCGGCCCGCGCGCCAAATTTGAAAAGGATCAATTGCAAGTTTTGTCGGGATTTAAAAATGGCGTCACCTTGGGCACTCCAGTGAGCCTTACCGTCGGCAATGGCGATACCCGGATTGATGAATTGCCGAACTTGAAGGCGCCCCGGCCCGGGCATGCCGATCTGGCTGGCGTGATGCGTAGTAAGTGTCGCGATATCCGGGCAGTGCTGGAGCGGGCAAGCGCTAGAGAGACTGCCGCGCGTACCGCTTTGGGTGAAATTGCCCGTCAACTGTTACAGGGTTTCGAAATAAACGTCCAGTCCGACGTCCTGGAAATTGGTGGCACTGCCAAAGGCGAGGGCCCAGACGGCGAGCCAGCCTGGAATCAAACGATTCAAGCTGCCATAGATAGTGGTGATTCTTTAGGCGGTATTTTTGAGGTACGCGCTGACGGCTGCCCGGCGGGCTTAGGTGGGTTGGAACAGCCAGTGGATCGTTTGGATACTCGGTTGATGGCGGCTTTGGCTTCCATTCCGGCTATTAAGGGAGTAGAGATCGGACTGGGTTTTGGAGGGGCGGCGGTGCCTGGCAGTGCCTACCACGACGGGATAAAGGTCGATGCACAGCAATGGGGCGGCATCGGACGTCATTCCAATCGCGCTGGCGGGATTGAGGGCGGACTTTCTACCGGTCTTCCAATTTTGCTTAAGGCGGTAATGAAGCCAATACCAACCCTGCGAAGGGGGTTGCCGTCGGTAGAACTGGCGACGATGACGGATGCGCGTGCTACTTACGAGCGCAGCGATGTTTGCAGCGTAATCCCGGCATCGATTGTGGGGGAGGCGGTGGCTTGCTTGGAATTGGCGTCTGCCTTACGTGCGCTCTCGGGCGGATTCACACTGGCGGAAATGAGGCAGGCCCTTGCTGGTCTTGGTCCGGGTGAAAATCCTGCCCCTTTGCCCGCCCATATCGGCTAC
>JACNIZ010000120.1 GCA_014382805.1 Planctomycetota bacterium | reverse complement strand
GGTATGGGAGAGCAGCCAAGCCGTCGCCATTCCAGTCATTGCTAGCGGCGGCGCCGAATCGGCCGACGATGTACTGGATTTCATTGTTGCCGGGGCTAGAGCGGTGCAAATTGGCACCGCATCCTTCCGCCGGCCAGACATCATTAGCCGCATCGCCGCTGATTTACGTCGGATTTTGACGGCAGAAAGCCTCAAACTGTCCGATATGCACGGCACGCTTAGATGGCCCGCTCCGGTATCCTGTTGAGCGCTGCGCTTCCTGCACACCTTTAGATAGATTCCTGAATCATGGTTGACTTCGACGCCATCGGCGACGCGATGACGAGTATCGGGCACGGTCTCGGCAAAGCTCTGAACACGATTTTCGGCTCCCGCAATGCCCGCGTGGTAAAGCGGATGCTTGCACATATTCCGAAAATTAACGCCTATGAAGAGTGGGCCGCTGGGATGACCCAGGAGCAAATGGCCGAGCAAACGGCTGCCTGGAAAAAGGAAGTGGCTGAAGGCCGCAAGCTGAAGGACCTCCTGCCACAGGCATTTGCCATGGTGCGCGAGGCGTCGGAGCGGACTTTGGGCTTGCGCCATTACGATATGCAGCTGGTCGGTGGCATGGTTTTGCACGAAAGCGGTATTGCCGAAATGGCAACCGGCGAAGGCAAAACCTTGGTGGCTACGCTGCCCGCCTATTTGAATGCCCTCGAGAATCCGGTTTTCATCGTCACCGTCAACGATTACTTGGCTCGTCGTGACGCCATGTGGATGCAGCCGGTGTATGAATATCTAGGCCTGAAGGTCGGCGCGATCCAATCTTGGATGCCACCGTCCGAACGCCTCCCGATTTACTCCGGTGATGTCGTTTATGGCACCAATAACGAGTTCGGGTTTGATTATTTACGCGACAATATGAAGTCGCGTCGCGAGGACCAAGTGCAAAAAGTATTGTCCTACGCCATCATCGACGAAGTTGACTCGATTTTGATCGACGAAGCGCGTACACCACTGATCATTAGTGGCCCTGCAACAGGTAACGCCGAGCGTTATTGGCAAGGCATGCAGGTCGCCAGGAAGCTGAAGCCGGTAGAACACGCCGAGCTAAAAGAAAAGGAAAAGCAAGCGATTCTGACCGAAGAAGGCATCGTCGAGGCGCAAAAGCTGCTCAAGGTGGATGACTTTTACACCGGCGCCGGCAACATGGAATGGCCGCACATTCTGGAGCAATGTTTGCGTGCCTTGCACCTATATGAACTGGACGTGGATTATGTGGTCAAAGAAGGCCGCATTGTCATCGTCGACGAATTCACTGGCCGCTTGATGGATGGCCGCCGCTGGGGCGATGGTTTGCACCAGGCGGTGGAATCAAAAGAAGGCTTGAAGCCGCGCGCGGAGAACCAAACGCTGGCGACGATCACCTTCCAGAACTACTTCCGCATGTTCAACAAGCTGTCTGGTATGACCGGTACCGCGCTGACCGAAGCCGGCGAATTTGCCAACATTTATGATTTGGACGTAGTCGCGATTCCGACCAATCGTCCGATCACCCGCTCCGACGAAGCCGACGTCATTTACTTGCATGAAAAAGACAAGTGGTCGGCAATCGCGGATGAGATCGCGAAGACCAATGAAAAAGGTCAGCCGATGTTGGTGGGTACTACCAGTATCGAAACGTCGGAAATGCTGTCTGGCGCCCTAAATCGGCGCGGCATTCGCCACAATGTGCTCAACGCTAAACAGCACGAACGGGAAGCAGAAATCATTGCTCAGGCCGGCAGTGCCGGTGCGGTAACCGTCGCCACCAACATGGCGGGTCGTGGTACTGACATCGTGTTAGGCGGCAACGTCGAAGGGTTGCTCACTTCCGAGATTGCAAAGCGCAAGTGGGACTCAGAAGCGAACGCCGACGAAATTTCTGCGCTGCGAGCAGAACTGGAAGAAAGTCACCAAGCTGCCCGTGACGAAGTTTTGAATGCAGGTGGTTTGTACGTGCTCGGCACCGAACGCCACGAAGCGCGACGCATTGATAATCAGTTACGTGGTCGTGCTGGACGTCAAGGCGACGCTGGACGTACTCGCTTTTTCCTATCGCTAGACGATGCGCTGATGCGTCGTTTCTATCGCGATTGGGTCAAGAACTTCCTCGGCAAGGCCGGCATGGGTGGCGGTGAACCGGTGGAATCCAAAATGGTTTCCAATGCGATTCGTAAGGCGCAAAAGAAGGTCGAGCAATACCACTTTGAAATTCGTAAAAACCTGCTTGAATATGACGAGGTCATGGACAAGCAGCGTCACTTGATCTACGAACATCGTCAAGAGGCTCTTAACGCCGAAGACTTGCGGGCCAAGACCCACGACATGTTCGGTGAAGTGATTTCCCAAACCGTCCACACCTACCGTGGCGATGGCCGCGAGGTGGCGACCGACTGGGACGCGATTTCGCTATGGGCACAACGCAAATGGGATTCCGAATACAGTCCCGCCGACCTGGAAAAAATCGGCGTCGATGACATTGAAGGTGCTCTCAATGAAGAGGTGGCCAAAATTTATCAATCTCGCGTCGAAGAATTTGGCGACGAGTTGATGGGTGAGCTGGAGCGTTTCTTGATTTTGAACGCCATTGACACCAAATGGAAAGAACACCTTTACACTATGGATTCGTTGCGCGCCGGGATATCGCTGCGCGGTTATGCGCAGGTAGATCCTAAAACCGAATACAAACGCGAGGGTTTGGAGCGATTCCAAGAATTGCTGTTCTCCGTCGCCGACGAGGTAACTGGCTTCGTCTTGCGCATGAAGTTGGCTGCCGAGGACGAGTCGCGTTTGGAAAAAACCTATCAAGGCGCGCAGGCTAGCCACCCACAAGTGGCTTCGATGTCGTCCACTGGCGGACCCAGCTCGACCACGGCTGGGCCTGGTGGGGCAATGCGGGGGGCAGCACGCGGCCAACGTCCTCGGCAGCGGGTAGCGGTTGGTTACCAAGCACCTTCGACCACTGCTGCTGGGCAGCGCGAAATGTGGCAAAAGGCACAAGCCGAAACCGAGGCTAAAGAAGCTGCCGAAAAAGCTGTGGCGGAGGAACAACCGGCGGTCGCCGATGCTCCTGCCTCGCAACCAGCCTCGTCCGACCCCTATGCGAAGGTCGGTCGCAATGAACCTTGCCCGTGTGGATCGGGCAAAAAATTCAAACAGTGCCACGGCAAAGCCTAAGCGGCTAGGAGTAAGCGCGCTGCATGAGGGAACGTCGGCGCGGCATTTACCTGCTGTACCAAATGGTGCTGGCGGTCGGCAGCTTGCTGCTTATGCCGTGGGTATTGAGTCGGCTGCTGCTCCAGCCTGGCTTCCGTCACGGCTTCCCACCGCGGCTTGGGTTTTTGAAGCCGTTGCCTAAGGCTGAGCAACGCATTTTGCTGCATGGGGTGTCCGTCGGCGAGGTCAAGGCGTTACGGCCATTGATTCAATTGCTGCAGCAACAGTTGCCGGATTACGAATTAGTGGTCTCTGCAACCACTGCATCGGGTCTAGAAACTGCCAAACAAGCTTTTCACGATTTACGCGTGGTGCATTTCCCGTTGGACTTCAACGGCTCCACGCGGCGCTTTTTAAAACGAGTTGCGCCAACGGCGGTGATTCTGGCCGAACTTGAAATTTGGCCCAACTTTTTACGCCAATGCAATCGCCGAGGAATTGCCGTCGCGATTGTGAATGGGCGCATTACCAAACGTTCGATGGGGGGCTATCAACGGGTGCAAAAGCTGCTGCCGCAATTCGATCGCATCCATCTTTATTGCGTGCAAAATCAGCGCTACGCCGACCGCTTTTTGGCTTTGGATGTTCCCAAGCAAAGCGTGGTGGTGACTGGGAATTTGAAATATGACAGTTTGCCCAAGGGTCTGGAGCAGGCCCAGCAACCGTGGCAAAGCTATGTGGCGGGGCGCCCGGCAATGGTGTTGGCGTCCACCCACGAGCCGGAGGAAGTTCAAGTAATGACCGCCGTGGCTGCTCCTGAAGTCGATTTGGACTGCATTTGCATCGTCGTCCCGCGCCATCCGCATCGGGCCGGCAAGCTGTTGGGAGAATTGAATAAGGCGCTGCCCAATCGCCAGGTGATTTTGCGCAGCCGATGGCAGCAAGCGCTACCTTTACCGGATAGGGCCGTGTTACTGGTGGACACCTTCGGCGAATTGGAGTCCATTTATTCGGCAGTCGATTTTGCTTTCGTAGGCGGATCACTCATCCCTCATGGCGGCCAAAACGTATTGGAACCAGCAGCCTTCGCTTTACCCGTGCTGATTGGACCCCACTTCGACAACTTTGTCGAAGAAGTGCAGCTATTGACCCAGGCCGAAGCATTGCGCTCTGCAAAGGACCTACCTGTTTTGCTAGAATGTGCGCGGAATTGGCTTACAAATCCCTCTCAAGCGCAACAGGCCGGGCTGGCTGGCCGTGCTGCACTTGATTCCCGCCGCGGAGCCGCCCAGACTACTTTCGACGCCCTGATCCGCGCTGGCATCTTCTAAACAGCCCCCTCCAACTCCATGGAAAGAAAACTCTTTACCTCTGAATCCGTCTCCATGGGTCACCCCGATAAGGTGGCCGACCAAGTCAGCGATGCAATTTTGGACGCTTGCCTGCGTGAAGATCCTAATTCACGGGTAGCTTGCGAGACTATGGTCACCACCGGCACCGTCATCGTTGGGGGTGAAATTCGCACCAATACTTACGTCGACGTGCAAACCGAGGTGCGTAATGTCATACGCGAGATTGGTTACACCCACAGTGGCATGGGCTTCGAGGCCGATGGATGTGGAGTCCACGTCTTGATTCATGGTCAATCTGCGGATATCGCGATGGGAGTGGATGAGTCGGCCGAACGCGGCCAAACAGGCGCTGGTGACCAGGGCATGATGTTTGGGTTTGCCTGTCGCGAGACGTCGGATTTGATGCCGGCGCCAATCCATTGGGCACACCGCCTGATGGAGCGTCACGCCGACGTCCGTCAACAGGGTGGTTTGAGGTGGCTACGTCCAGACGCCAAAGCACAGGTCACCTTTGAATACGAAGACGACCAGCCTAAAGCCATTCAAGCGGTAGTGCTTTCGACCCAGACCGAAGACATTAGCATTGACCAAATCCGGGCTGATGTAGAAGAGCAAATCATTCGCCCTTGTTTGCCGAAAGAGTTGCTGACCAGCAACACCGTTTTTCACATTAACCCGACCGGCAAATTTGTTATTGGCGGGCCGCATGGCGACGCCGGCCTGACTGGCCGCAAGATTATCGTCGACACTTATGGCGGCTTAGCTCGCCACGGTGGTGGAGCATTTTCAGGTAAGGACGCGACCAAGGTCGACCGTTCCGCCGCCTACGCAGCACGTTGGTTGGCGAAAAACATCGTGCATGCTGGATGGGCCGATCGCTGCGAAGTTCAGTTGGCTTATGCCATCGGTGTGGCCCTGCCAGTTTCGCTGCGAGTCGATACTTTTGGCACCGCCGCCAACGGCATGGACGACGATCAAATCGTTCGCCACCTGCGCAATTTGCAGCCGTGGAAGGGTGCCGACCCACTGACTCCAGATTGGATTATCGGCCGCCTCGATTTGCGCCATCCAACTGGATACGCCGACCCACAGGGTTGGACCTACCGCAAAACTGCAACGCATGGTCACTTTGGCCGTGACCTTTTTCCATGGGAATCCTTCGGCTTGGTGGAAGAACTCCAGGCCTTGTGCGCTGCTGGCGCTACCGCTTAACAGCCCAATCAAAAAACTAGTCCGTGGGCTGATTGGCCCCAGTTCGAATCATAATCATGACCACCGCAACCGAAATGAAATTCAAGGTCGCTGACCCATCTCTTGCTGACGAAGGTCGGCTCCTGATCGATTGGGCCGAAAGCCGCATGCCGGTATTGATGGCACTGCGTGAAAAGTTTGCCAAGACGCAACCGCTGAAAGGCATGCGCATCGCTGGCTGCTTGCACGTGACCAAAGAGACTGCGGTACTGATCCGCACTCTGGCTGCCGCCGGCGCCGAAGTCACCTGGAGTGGCTGCAACCCGCTGTCGACCAACGACGCAGTTGCCGCAGCTTTGGCTGATGAAGGCATTGGCATCTTTGCTTGGTATGGCCAAAACGTGGAAGAGTTTTACTGGAGCATCGACCGCACCTTGGATTTCAAGCCGACGCTGACCCTGGATGATGGCGCCGACCTCATCTTCCGCGTGCACTTCGAGCACCCGGACCTGTTCGAGCACATCATTGGAGGTTCGGAAGAAACCACCACCGGCGTGCACCGTCTGCGCGCCATGGCTGCCGACGGCAAATTGCGCTACCCAGTAATCGCGGTGAACGATGCCGAGACCAAGTGGGACTTCGACAACGTCTACGGCACTGGCCAGTCGTCGCTGGACGGCATCTTGCGCGCCACCTCGGTATTGCTGGCCGGCAAAAACTTCGTCGTTGCGGGCTACGGCCACTGCGGCAAAGGCTGTGCGCTGCGCGCCAAGGGCATGGGCTCCAAAGTAATTGCCACCGAAGTCAAGGCCACCGCCGCCCTTAAGGCTATGCTGGATGGCTGCGACGTGATGACCATGGACGAAGCCGCCAAGGTCGGCGACCTCTTCATTACCGCTACCGGCATGAAGGATATCCTGGTCAAACGCCACTTCGAATCCATGAAGGACGGCGCAATCGTCTGTAACACTGGCCACTACGACTGCGAGATCAACCTAGAAGATCTGAAGGAATTAACCGTTTCCTCGCGCGAAATGCGCGATAACTGCGTGGAGTACACCTTGGCCGATGGCCGCCGCATCTATGTGCTGGCCGACGGTCGCCTGGTAAACCTGGCCGCTGCAGAAGGCCATCCCTCCGAAGTCATGGATATGAGCTTCGCCAACCAATTCCAAGCCATGATGATGCTCGCGCGCGAAGGCAAGGACTTGGGCGTCGGCGTTCACGAGCTGCCTGTGGAACTGGATCAGGAAATTGCCGGCATCAAGCTTTCGGCGATGGGTGTTCATCTGGACCAGCTCACCCCCGAGCAGGTCGCCTACGCAACGGATTACTCGCAAGGCACTTGATCATGAAAAAACGCTCCTGGATTTCACAAAACCCGGTCGTCCGCGGCGTGCGGGCTGGCTTCACGCTGTTGGAGATGATGGTAGTCATCGGCATCATTGGGGTGCTGGCTGCTTTTTTGATCCCTAACATTCAGGACGCGATGGCCCAGGCTTCGGTGACCGCGGAGGAGGCCAACATGCGGGAAATGAATACATGGATGACCATGTATAAAAACTCGAACAATCAAGCTTGGCCAACGGAATCTGGGCAGAAGTTCCTGCTGTCGGTGTGGAAAACTGGCGTTTGTGAGCGTTCTGAAAAGAACGCCAAGCGCTTTTTCTCCGCTGGTGAAAACTACACTGAATACATGGCCATCATGGGTTATTCGCCCGATGACATCAATGTGATTGAATACCTCAGTGATTGGGATGCCATTGAGCCGGGGTACATCAATTATGCTGGTTTTGATCCGCAAGGCGATCCGGCCATGCGGCGACGGCTGAAGACTGCCCCTGGTTCGGTCACCATCATGGCCAACGCTTCTTTTGCTCACCGCAATGCCATTGTTTACATGACGGCCGACGGCGAGACCAAAGTCCTGAACATTCAGGAGCTGTTGGATGAAGGAGTGCTCACCGAAGATGACATCCTGTCAGGAGTGGTTCCCGTCGGCGCATCTTCTCCG
>JACNIZ010000121.1 GCA_014382805.1 Planctomycetota bacterium | reverse complement strand
CCGATGAGAGACTGCAAGTGACGGGTGCGCCTAAAAAAGCACGCCAATTGCGTTTCGCCGTCGGTAATCCGGTGCGAATTTTTGGCCTTTGGTTGCAACAGGGTTTGCGGCAGCGCGGTATTGATTGCAAGAGCGTGGAAACGGTAGCCAGCGATGATCCACCGCCGCTGGGGGAGTTGTTGTTTCAGCATTCTTCGGTGTGGACTTTGCAAGACGCCATTATTGTGGCCAACAAACAAAGCGATAACTTTGTGGCGGAGTGTTTACTCAAAACATTGGGCGCCGAACGCAAAGGCACAGGCAGCACTAAGGCGGGTATTGCAGCGGTGCGCGAAATACTAGCCGAACTTGAATTGGACCTGAATGGATTCAAGCAAACTGACGGCAGTGGCTTCGCTCGGGCTAGCGATAATTCTGCCAATAAAGCCTCGCCAGCAATGATTTGTGCCTTGTTGCGGGCGATGGCGGAAAAGCCGCAAGGCAAACTCTATTTCGAATCGTTGCCGATTGCAGAACACAGCCGCCGGATCAAAAAATTCTTCACCGATCCCATTTTTATGCCGCAGCGTGTGCATGCCAAAACCGGTTGGATTACCGGCGCCAGCTCACTGAGTGGATATCTGCAAACTCCTGATCAACAAACCTTGGTGTTTTCCATCGTGGTGAACTACATCAAAGACAATACTGCGCGCACTAACAATCACCGTTTCCGACGCCTCCAAGCTCAAATTATTGCCGATGTACTCTCTTCCTGAAGTCCTACAACAAATAGTGCCGATTGCTCATGAGGCAGGTGCCAAGTTGATGGACTGGCACGGACGTTTGGCGGCGCCCGACGTGACCAGCAAAAGCGCGCAACGCGACCTAGTGACGTCAGCCGATTTGGCTGCAGAAAAAATAATTGTGGAACGTCTGCGAGCGGCATTCCCAAACGATGGGATGTTTGCCGAAGAAAGCGGCACTTCGGATTTGGATGCCGACCATATTTGGTACATCGACCCATTGGATGGCACCACCAATTTTGTTCATTCGCTGCCGATGTTTTGCGTTTCCATCGCACGGGTGACGGCTGGTCAACCCGACGTCGCGGTAGTTTATTTACCGCGGTTGGAAGAAACTTTCACTGCCTCAACAGGTGCCGGCTGCGCATTGAATGGCGCAAAAGTTAAGGTCTCTAACAGCACTCACTTGCAGCAAAGTTTGCTTGCCACAGGATTCCCATACCGCCGCCATTTGTTGGCGGAAAATAACTTAGAAAATTTTAATCGTCTGTTTTTAACGCAACAAGGTATTCGACGCATGGGCTCCGCGGCCGCTGATTTAGCCTACATCGCCTGCGGCCGTCTTGATGCTTTTTGGGAGCTGCACCTCGGCCCGTACGACGTCGCCGCTGGCGGACTATTGGTGCGAGAAGCGGGCGGAGTTGTCGATACCATCGAAAGCGGCGGGGATTGGATTCATGGCAAAAGCATCATTGCTGGGTCGGCAACTTTGGTGCAGCAGATGCGCGACGTTTTGTTGAAAGATCGAGCACCAGGCTATCCACCGCTTGGCGACCGCGAGCAAGCTGGTGTCTAAAATTATTCTGCGTGGGTTGCGGGCTGGAAACCTGCGCAATTTGGATTTAGAGCTGCCTCACGGCAATTGGACCGCCGTGCACGGACCCAGTGGAGCCGGCAAATCGGCGTTGTTGTTTCGGACCATCGAGCCGGTTGCACGGCAACGTTACCGCATTTTGGAAGATCCGCAGGCGTTGCCAGGTTGCGAAGAGCAATGGCTGCCGCACGTCGCCGAATCGATGCAGGGATTGCAGCCGGTACTGGCTGCCGCGGGCGAAATTCCACGCCGGCGGCGCATGGTGGAAGTCGGCACTGCGCTGGATTTGTGGACGGGCTTGGAACGCATGTTTTTGCGGCATGGCGAACGTCGCTGTTCCAAGTGTGAAACTCAATGGACGCCTCTGCAAAAAGAGCATTTGCTGAAACCGGTACTCGCTGCCGCCAGCGCCACCGTGGTGCATCTTTTTGCCGCCGCCGACGGCATGGCTAGTACCGATTTGCTGCAAGCCGGATGGACCCGAGTGCGTTTAGGTGGTGGCGAAGAATCGACGCTGGCGCGGTTGGAGGAGGCGCCCGAAATCCTGCCAAAACCAGCATGGTTATTACTGGATCGACTGAAATGGCGGCCCAATTTGGAGCAGCGATTTTTGGAGGCCGCGCAAGAAGCGGTGCGCCGCCAATGCAGCGTAATGCTGCAAGTCGGCAAGACTGTGGAGTATTTTTCCGCAGCCAATCAATGCCCGAACTGTCATCACTTTTTGCCCAATCGCGATGACTTTGATTTGCGCCATCAACGTGACCTTGAAGACTGGGTGTTGCATGGGCGGAGTTGGGCCGAGTGGTGCCGCGCGCCGTTGCAGGCTTGGTTGGAGTTGCCAGATGGCATTGGTTTCCGAAGTCGGCGGCGTTTGGACTATTTGGCGCGGACTCGCTTGGGCCACTTGGCAGCGACTCGCACCCTGGGGACTTTGTCATTAGGCGAGGGTCGGCGTTTGGAATTGGTTGCGCTGCTAAGCCAAGTTCGTTGCGGCCAATTAGCATTGTTTGACGAACCCGGTATGGGTTTACATGGCAGCGAACGACGCGCTTTGGCAGCGCTATTACGTGAATTGGTGGAACAAGGCAACACCGTGCTCACCGCCGACCCAGCACGCGAATTTCTTGAGGCGGCCGATCATTGGTTGCTGCTCGGGCCTGGCGGCGGCGAAGAAGGTGGCCGCATTGAAGGCCAGGGACGACGTCGCGATTTGCCGCCCGAGCAAACTGAAATTCAAGCACGCAGCGCCAATCCGGCCAGGTCCAAATTAGGATTTAGAAAACTGCAGCATCGTTTTTTGGACATTCCGAAATTGAGCATGCCGCTGGGGCAGGTCGTCGCAGTCATCGGGGTCAGCGGTAGCGGCAAAAGCACTTTGCTGGAAGATGAATTGGTGCCGCGTTTACGTGAAGAACGCGACTTCACGGGCAAATTGCCTGACGGCGGAGTCGCCGTATTGCTGGAACGAGCCTTGGGTTCTTCAGCTTTTTCGACCCTGGCGACGCTTTCCGGCGGGTGGAAGGCCATTCGCGACGCCTTTGCTGCGGGCGAAGAAGCGCGTATCCGCGGAATCTCTGCGTCGGACCTAGTTGCGCGCGTCGATCGCGGTGCTTGCACAAGCTGCCGGGGTCACGGCCTAACGCCTGATCGATTGCCGTGCGCTGAATGCGAAGGTTTGGGCTTGCGCGATGACCTATTACAACTTCGTTTACGCAACCGCTCATTGCGCCAATGGTTGACCACGCCGATAAGCAGGTTAGAAAAACGCTTACCCAGCGACGGTCGTTTGCGCACCCTAGTGCAACATTTAACTGTGCTCGGCTTAGGCAATCGCACCTTTGGCGAGCGCGGCGCGCACTTATCTTTGGGCGAGCGCGGCCGGATTGCATTAGCTAAAGCCCTGGCCAGCAGTAGGCGCGACCGGCCCAAGCTGTTTTTGCTTGATGAACCCTGTTTGGGTTTGCCCTTCCGCGAAGCCCACCGTGTGGTCGAATTGCTGCATCAGCTTTGCCAGCAGGGCCACAGTTTCTGGGTGGTGGAGCACCACGAGGTCATGCTGCGTTCCGCCGACCACGTCATTGAAATTGGCCCGGGGGCTGGACCGCAAGGCGGGCATTTGCTGTTTGAAGGTCCACCAGAAAAATTGGACCGGGCAGATACTCCAACCGGCCATTGGTTAGCGTCGCGATCGCAAGAGGTCGAACTGCCGCAGCCACCAACGCCGCCGCCAGAACCCAAAAGCGAGGCTTTGGCGGAAAGTTGGTCGCGCCCGGGGCGGCTCTTATTAGAGCAAGATCTACTGCGTGAACTGTCGACGCGATCGCCACTGCTCGCCGACCTGCCGGGCATGCAAGAAGACCTAATCGGCGCTGCCAATGCTTTAGCCCCAACCGCCTGGCCTGCCGCCGCTCCAGCCGACGCCACCCTTTGGCAGGTGCTGGGTTTAGAAACTGCGATTCAGCAAAGCCTTTATCGGTACGGTGCCATGGGTTGTAGCGCTTGTGGTGGCCCTGGGCCTTGGAAGGATCTTGGCAATGCGTTGACCTCGTCCGATGTAGATGCAGCGCCGCCAGGCTTGCTCGAATTCGCCGCACCCATTCAATTACCCGAAGGTTCCAAAGGAAGCGAAACCGCGTTGCTGCAAGCCGCTGGTTTTCGCAAAGTCTTGCGCGACGGCGAGCTCATACGGTTGAGCCCGAAAGTCCCGTATCAAAGCGGTGATGAAGTTTGGTTAGATGCCTTCGAGGCTACGCATGAGGTCAGAAGCGGCCGCATTCAAGATTTGCAACATCATATTCAATTGCTTTGCAGTGGACGCCTACTGGCTCGCGTGGATGGCAAAGTTAGTTGGCAGTATCAGCATCAATCCTGCCGGCAGTGCGGCACGCTTGACGCGGGCACCAGTCACCAATTAGGCGGTCAAACCTTGCTGGCTTTGGCGCAAATGCCGATGAAGTTCGCGTTAGCACACATGGCTAAACACGGCAATCAGCCCATTTTTTCTGCCGCCATAAATCTGCTTGGCGGCTCCAGCTTGTTGCATCATCCAGGAACCCACCGAGCCCGAAAATGCACGGAATCTGAGCGTCGCGCGGCACGATTATGCGGATGGCTATTGTTCCCCTTACCAGGCGTGGTTTTGTTGCACGACCAGCCCTTGTCCGGCCTGCCGATCCCCTGGGCGCGCTCTCTGGCCAAACACCTGCTGAACGGCGAGTACGGTTGCCACCGCTTCACCGATCCCGAAAACTATGCCGGCCACAGTCCGAGCTATGCAGTCATGAAAAGCGCAAAATGGCGAAAGCAGCTAGCAAAATTGGCCATCGAAGACCTGCCGATGGAATTCGATTGCGAAGATTGGGCCCTGCCTAGTTACGTCGCCGAGGCCATCTTGCTGCGCCAGGCTCTCGGTCTGGAACTGCCCTTGCAGACCCATTTTGCACGTACGGAAGAAGCCCGATTGCGTGGTATGACGGCGTCAGATTTGAGCAAAAAACGGGCTGGGGCAACCTGCCGACATTGCCGGGGCGTCGGCGGGGTGGCAATTCACGCCCATTTTGCGGTGCGCTGTGGCGAATGTCGGGGCAGCGGTTGGGCGAAGGAATATCAGGCCATCGAAGAACGTGGACTGCGCTGGGGAGAAGTCGGTCAAAGCACTTTGGCACAGCTGCAAGAGCATTTTTCTGGGACCCCCGGAATCGCCCAAGTACTTGATCTAGCGGTGAGATCGGGCATGGGGGAGGTGAAACTGGATACGCCAATTTCGCGCTTGCCCAGAGGCTGCCGAGGGTGGGCGCCGGTCCTGCTTTCCCTCGCCGCCGGTGATTCCGTCGCCCAAATGCGCTTGGCTGGAGTGGCTGCGGGCCTGAATGATTTGGAGGTGCAGCAGTTGTTGTCTACAATCGTGGACTTCGCCTCTACCCAATTGACGCCGAATTGGCGGGATTCGCATCCTGCTTTGGCGCCTAAAAAGTGACCACCGACCGAGCCCTGATCCTCCAGAGTGACCTCACCATCGTTCTCGAAACCAATCATCCGGATTTCGAGCAGATGCGCAACGGTCTGTTGCCTTTCGCCGAATTGGTGAAATCGCCCGAGTATCTACATACCTACCGAGTTACCCCGGTTTCGGTTTGGAATGCGTCTGCGACAGGTTTGAGCGCCGTTGATACTCTGAGTTTTTTGTCCCAAAACGCTCGTTATGGGGTTCCACAGAACTTTGAGGCCGAAATCCGCTCTTGGTTCGAGCGCTGCGGCATCTTTTCGCTGCACGCGGAAGGTGGCGCCTTAACAGCGTCGACGCTATCGAATGCGGGCGAATTGCGCCTACAAGCCAGCCAACCGCAGGTGCTCAAGCAAATGCTGCACGACCCGGAATTGGCCGGATTGCTAGAACGCACCGATGTTCAGGGTGGCTTTGCCTGGCTGAAACCAGGCAAACGAGGTTTGGTCAAGGAGCGCTTGATTCGTTTGGGTTACCCAGTTGAAGACCGAGCTGGTTACGTCGACGGCATCCCATTACAAATTGACTTGCGCCAGGAAATGGTTTCTGGCGGCACTTTTAGTTTGCGGGATTACCAAACCCAGGCAATTGATAGCTTCTATCGCGGCGGTTCCGACCTAGGTGGCAGTGGCACCATTGTGTTGCCATGTGGAGCGGGCAAAACAGTGGTTGGTTTGGCTGCCATGGCTGCGGTCGGCGCGCACACTTTAGTATTGACCCCAAACACAGTTGCTTTGCATCAATGGCGCTCGGAGTTGTTGGATAAAACTGAATTGACGGCTGATCAAATTGGTGAATATTCCGGCGACGCCAAAGAAATCCGTCCGGTCACATTGACCACGTATCAAATCCTCACTTATCGCCGCCGCAAGAATGAAGACTTTTTACATTTCGATTTGTTCTCCAAAGGCGATTGGGGATTGATTATTTACGACGAGGTGCATTTACTGCCGGCACCGGTTTTTCGCGCGACTGCCGAAATTCAAGCACGTCGGCGATTGGGCTTAACCGCTACTTTGGTACGTGAAGACGGCAAAGAAGAAGAAGTTTTCTGCCTCATCGGCCCCAAACGCTTCGACGCGCCATGGAAAGATTTGGAGAGGCGAGGATTCATCGCCGCAGTGGAATGCATTGAAGTTCGGGTTCCCTTTGCGGACAACGATCGCCTCGAATACCTCGCCGCCGGCAAACGGGCACAGTTCCGCTTGGCTTCCGAAAATGGCGGCAAATTAGACGCATTGGAAGCTTTGTTGCAACGCCACAAAGGTTCACGCATTTTGATCATTGGCCACTACCTCAGTCAATTAAATGAGCTTTACACCCAGCTAGGGGTGCCGATGATCACCGGCAAAACTCCGAACTCCGAACGCGAAGAACTTTACCAAGCCTTCCGCGATGGCCGCGAAAGAGTTTTACTGGTCAGCAAGGTCGGCAACTTCGCCATTGACCTACCCGATGCAAACGTTGCCATTCAAATTTCGGGTACTTTCGGCTCGCGCCAAGAGGAGGCGCAGCGCCTGGGCCGGATTTTGCGACCGAAGTCAGACGGCGGCGGCGCCTTCTTTTATTCCTTAGTTACTGAAGGCACTGTCGATCAAGACTATGCCGAAAAACGTCAGCGTTTCCTGACCGAGCAAGGCTATTGCTACGCAATTTTGCCGTCGGACTCGTTGTTGGACCCTGTAGTGGAACCGCCCGTCGTTTAAAGTTATGCGCATTCAACTGGCCCGAACCCTGTCAAAAAGAGCCGCTTCTGAACTGGTGTATTTGCACGATTTGTGGGTGGGAGGAGCCGCGCCGAATCGAGCTAAGCAGTTGTTGGATACGCTGCGCAACAGGATGAGCGATCCGGCTTCGGTCCAAACGGTGGCCGCACGCCTGGACGGCTCAAGCATTAATGTCTACCGAGCTTTATTAGCCAAGCCCGGGAACGCCGCTCATTTCGACGAAATCCGCAACGCGGTTTCTAGCAAAGGCATGAGCGCAACTGGTGTCCGCGTTGCCCTGGCCGAATTGGTGCAAGTTGGCTTGGCCGCAAACGTTTCAACGCGTAACGCTGGCCATACTTCTAGCCTGTGGGGGGTGCCCGCCGAATTAGCGCAGGCTGCCACGCGCGCCAATCGTCAGGGCCCGGCGCCGTTCGAATTGTTGACGCTGACAGGTTGGCTCATGACGCATTTTCAAA
>JACNIZ010000123.1 GCA_014382805.1 Planctomycetota bacterium | reverse complement strand
CCCTACAGCTACAGTGTGTCCCGAGCTTGCCCATCTTCGCCCACGCGCTTCTCGAACATGCTAGCCGAGTTCCTGCGTGATATCGGGAAGTACGGCTGCTTCCTGGCGCATGGCTGCGGTGGGATCTTTGGCGGTCGGCATGATGAGAGTTCCTCGCGAGTCTATTATGGGGCCACGCAATCGTGCAGGTCAAAAATGAATGAGGTGAATTTTGGGCAGGATTTGGCGCAGATCGTAGAGCGCTTTAACGAGCAGGATCTGCAGCTATTCCGCCATTTGATTTGGGATTTACAGATGCTGTACCAGGGTCGAATGATGGCCGTCAAACTGGTCGGCTCGCGCGCGCGCGGCACTGCCAATCCGACGTCGGATTACGACTTTTTAGTGTTTTTGGATAAATGCGACTATGAAATCGAGGTCCCTGCACTAGCGAAGATAGGGGATCAACTCACCGCAAATTTGGGAATGGGTCCACTTTCGATCAGCCCGATGACTTGGCAGCAGTTTTTAGGCTTGGATGCTAAATTTGAAGGCATCACCGCCAATTTTCGACGCGATGCCGTCAACCTGTGGTTGGAAAATGAATCCGGCCCTAGCCACGATGGCTGTAGACCCTGAGAGATTTGGCTTAGTCCTCAAATGTCATGAAACCTACTCGATTTCGCGTCGCACGGCCAACCGATCAAATGCCACGAATCAAGACCTTTTACATTGAAGGCCTAGGCTTAACCGAGCGTGGCTCATTCCAAAATCATGACGGCTACGATGGGATCATTCTCGGCATTGATGAGTCTAGTTACGAAATCGAATTCACTACTCACCGCGCCGGCAGCCCATGCCACGCGCCGTCGCCAGACAATTTGCTAGTCTTCTATTTGCGTGACGCCGCTGCGGTTGCCCAGGTGGTATTGCGCATGAGTCAGCTCGGCATTGAACCGGTCGTGCCGGAAAACCCTTACTGGATTACCCGCGCCTCTACTTTCGAGGATGCTGACGGCTGGCGTGTCGCGATCGTAAATTCTCAGGCGCTAAACTCGTAACCATGACTGACGTCGTCAATCTACAAAAGAAACTAGACTCCTTCCAAGCACATTGGGAGCCGAAAATTGTCGGCGAATTGAATGGTCAGCACGTGCGGCTGGCCAAATTTCAAGGCGAATTTATTTGGCATTCGCACGCCGAGGAAGACGAATTTTTTCTGGTTCTTTCCGGCTCCTTCGAAATGCTATTCCGCGATAAAACCGTAACTGTGAACGAGGGTGAATTCCTCATCGTGCCGCGCGGTGTCGAACATTGCCCACGCGCCGAAAACGAGGTTCAAGTCATGCTTTTTGAGCCGGCCGCCACCGTCAATACAGGTGAAACTGGCGGTCCAAGAACATTGGACCAGCTCGATCAAATCTGACACATTCCACTCTCGCCACTCTCGCCGGTCACGCCAAACTACGGCACCATAACGTCGGGAACCATGCCGATAGTGATTTGCTTGCCTTTGCGACGGCTCAAATATTCCACCGTCTCCGCCTTGCCATGGGGACGAAACTCCAAGTGCCGGCATCCGCGCTCCGAAATCGCAGTGCCGTTGATCGCCAGGATTTCGTCGTCCAACAAGATGCCGGCCCGATGCCCCGCGCTGTCGGCAAAAATCTTGCGCACCACCAAGGAATCATTGCCCGGCACAGTGACCAAGCCCGAGCCATACAACGACGCAAACGAAATCGGGTCGCCAACTTGGCCAAACGGATTGGCAAAGCGCACGCGATGATTGACCTGATCAAAAGTGATCACAAAATTGCGCAGGATGCGCTGGCCGGCTAGATTTATGCTCACCGAATGGTTGACCACGGCGCGATGCAAATTCAGCGGCCCCAACCTCATGTCGTGCAGCAACCGTCCAGATCGCACCAAAAACAAGCCGTTGATGCGCATGCGCGCGCCGGTATCCACCAGCGGCCCTTCAAAGGCAAAACGATCCAATGCAGTAAGAGTCAAGCCGCGACTGGAGCCAGTATCCAACAGCACCGTGAAATCATTTCCACCGACGGAAGCGCGCACAAACGGTCGATCTCCAGCACTGGTTGGGACGACGTCGGGATGGCTCAGTTCATTAGCTGTAAACGCCCCAGCTTGTACACGAATTTCTTGTTGAGGGTAGTCGTAGGTCAGCAAAACACCTTCAAAAACGCCGTAAGACAAAATCCCCTGGATCTTCAAACCCAGCGCGCGGCTCAGGTGATCGACTTCACGAATCACGCAGGGAATGCTGCCGTTGGCTTGAAAACGGTCGATTTGCACCGATTCCATGCGGCTGGAAACTCCAATTTCGCGCGCCGCCGACGGCGAAAGTACAGTGGTGCCGGCTCCAGTATCAAGCAGCATGGGATAAGGCCCGCGCCCATCGATCAACGCCGCCACCACAAAATAATCACCGCAGCGTTGCGTTGGCAATACATACTCGTTAGTAGTGAAATCGCCATCGTTGGCCAGGACCGAAGTTTCCACAAACGGCGCGGCGCATCCTGGCACAAGCAAAAATATCAGCGCCAAGCCGGCGCGAAACCATGGGTGGCAGTTCATTCGAGTTCGAATACTACTTCAAACAGGCCATGCCGTTCACGCGCGCTGTCGCCGTGGCGGTGGAACTGGCCCAAGCCTTCCCAATGATGAAGTACGCGCCGATTTTTGAATATGTGCAAAATTTGGCGCGGCTCTAAGTAGGTGCGCACCCGGCCGTCGTCGTGGCGGAACGAGTTGGGCGCAATTTCTTGCCAAGTTTGGCGGACTCCATACAAGCCTGGATCATTCGTCGTGAAGCCAGTTAGCCATACCAGAGTACCGTGTTTGCCTAAGATCCTAATTTTTTCAACCAGCTTTTCGATACCCAACCATTCCAAATCGGGGATCAGTCCAAAGACCATGATCCCGTCGAATTTTTCCGCGCGATGGAAATTTTCAATGGTTTCGGCGTGCACGTTTATGGCCACGGAAGTTTCAGCCGCGCACTTGCTAATCGCATCCGCCGCAGCGGAGCTGGGCTCGATGGCGTGCACCACAAAACCGGCTTGGGCGAGGGGCAAACAATTGCGACCCTGGCCAGCGCCGATGTCGAGGATTAATCCGCCCGGCTCAAGTAGGTGCTGGAATTTCGCCACCGTCGGCTCGGCCTTGCTGCCAAATAATTCTTTGGTCTTCGAATAATCGTCGTCGTAGTTCATCTAAGGCTCACCAATTCACTAGTATGGGCTTTGAATTTTTCATGTTCTTCGGTGGTCTTAACTTGGGCATGGGGCTTGGTTTCAATATTAAAGCGGCGCAAGGCTGATCCTACCATCGCGACCCCTGCAATTTCTCCAAACCATTTGTTCAAAACTTGGATTCGCCAAACTACATGTTCGCGATGGACGAGCATGGGATTCAGTAGGATCCGGTACTACAAATCAGCAAGCCGATGACTTTTGACCCCATCGTTTACTTCGGAATCCTCCTGCTGGCCATCGCAGTCACGTTGTTGACTTCGGCTGCTTTTGCCAGTTTCAGTGGCCGACTTGGATTCCGTTTTTTGCTCGGCGGCATTTGCATGGGGGTGATCGCCTCGGTGTGCGCTGCCACTGGTTTGCTCGCCAATTTCGACCGATCTCCGCCGCCGTTCGGCATCGCGGTACTCCTATTTTTCCTCGGCCCGATTTGGCTGGGTCGGTCTCGCTATGGCAAAGACGTCGCCGATGCGATTCCGATTCAGATCCTGGTGTTGATTCAAGCGTTTCGGTTGCCGCTGGAGTTGGTGATGCATGAAGCGGCGAACGTCGGCTTGATGCCGGAGCAGCTTAGTTTTAGCGGCTGGAATTTTGACATCATGACCGGAGCCAGCGCCTTGGTTTTGGGAGTGGCATTGATGTTCCATCCAGGTCTCAACCGCCGGTTCATCTGGCTTTGGAATATTTGGGGTTCACTGTGTTTGCTCGTGATTGCCGGCATTGCCATTTTTTCATCGCCAGTATTTCTGGCATTCGGCGACGAGCCTGAAAACATCAATACTTGGGTGCTGTATTTTCCTTATGTGCTGCTGCCCGCGCTGCTGGTCACCAATGCCATATTTACCCACGTAGTGATCTTTAGAAAATTGCGCGCGGCGGATAAAGTGTGGGCATGAAACTGCTGACGTCCCTGCTCGCGCTCATTCTGCTCTGCCTAGGATGCACAAGAGGCCCGAGTCCGAGCCTGGCTTCGCCTTTTGCCAAGCTTCATAGTCCAAAAGAGTACTTTTTTGACTTAAGAGATCGCTCGCAATTAGAATCGGGTGGATACAGCGCAGGCGGATCGGATAACAGTGAAATTGTAGACCGTGATTTTTCCATCAGCTTGAAGGGCGATGCCGCATTACGCGATTCCATCCTGCGCGAATATTTCGACAAGGTGTCGGACGACCTTACTAAAAGCGGCGTCAGTGTTCGGGGTAAAGGTCGAACTGGAGATTTAATGGCTTTTGATTTTGATTATGAATCCGATGGTGTACGCGGCAAAATTTGGGTGAATGGAATCGTAGATTATCAGGGTTTCATTCAAATTAATGTTTTGACGTACGAACACGAATACTATTAAGCCATGAGAATGCCAACATTTTCGCCCTCTCAGATTTGCTGCACGCTGGCGTTGACGGCGATTCTGGGTTCTTGCGCTAACCAAACCCCAGCAGTTGAAATGACCGAGCCCCAGCACATCCATCACCAAATGAACTACATCGAAATTTCGGTTACTGATATGGCGGCGGCGCAGGAGTTTTACGCCGCAGCTTTTGGTTGGGAGTTCACTAATTATGGCCCTGAATATGCAGGCATCAAAAAGCAAGTCGGCGAGTCTGGCGGACTTCGATTAATGGAGAAAGTTGTTACCGGCGGGCCGCTGGTCATTCTTTATTCCGACGACATTGACGCTAGCTTTGAGCAGGCCACAAGCGCAGGCGCCCGCATCACCGCCGAGGTTTTCGAATTCCCCGGTGGCCGACGTTTTCAGTTCATGGATCCAAGTGGGAATGAGCTGGCAGTTTGGGGTATGTAATCGCCACCCAGGCGAGTAAATTCTAAGCATGAAATTGCGTCGTCTTGCTGTTTAAGCCTGTCTGCTTATTGCTTGCTCCGGCCCGACCACCCACAACGCAGCGGAATGGCAAAGCAACGTGGAAGTTTATGGAGCAGTGGGCGCAACTCTATTAGTGACGGCGTCGGTAGCAGAGTGGAGTGAAGCCATCATTCAACAGGACATCGATTTTGCTGAGTTGGATGAAAAAATTGCTGATTTTGCCGCTGCGGCTGGCTTCGACCCACTACAGCGCTTGCCATTTTTGATCGAGGGGAAAGTTCAGGATTTCCCATATCACATTATCGACGGCAGTAAATTAGTGGCTGGTGGCACCTCCCATCAGGACCACCTCGCCGCCTCCATTCAGGTCAGCGCCGGGACCACCGACGCCACTTTGATCGGCTTTTATTCCGACCACGCTATGATTCCAGCTGGTTCCACCATCCGCTTCCCGCTGAAATAACACGCATGAAACTCAACGCACTCGAGCCGCTGCTCTCCTTCGCCAAAGGCTTGGATCTGAATAATCCCAATGCCGCGCGTGATGAATTGGAGAAACAATTCCCATTTCATGGCGAAGAAATGCAGGAATTGAAGGCCGAGTTGATCGCCGAGTTGGAAGCTGGGCGGATTTGCAATAACGGCGAAGATCCACTGCGTTACTCACGCGTTTTCAAGCCGTCGCCAGCCACCCTGAATTTCAGCTCCGACGCGGTTTTCATGAACGGCGCCGGCCCCAAGCACCGCCATCCAGATGGCGAAATCGATTTCTGCATCGCGATGGAAGGCGAGCCTCGTTTCGACGGAAATCCTGAAGGTTGGGTAGTCTACGGCGAAGATTCGGTGCACGTCCCAACCGTCACCGATGGTCGCATGCTCATTCTTTACCTGCTTCCCAACGGCGCCTTTGAATTCGTAAAAGGCTAAGCGGGTTCTTCAAAGCTTCAATCCTGTCAAAACAATGAAGTGGTTACCCCTGCCACGGATTTCCATTCTGGCCGCTGGTTGCGGACAGGAGCCCCTCCGGCCGTGGACATTTTCACCGCAGCTGTTATGGGCAACGTCGGCTTACTTAAGCAGCACGTGGAGGCTGGTACTGATCTTGGGAAACTCTGATTCATTCCGATCGGCGAGTCTGCGGCGTAAATCGCCAGCTTCGGCGTTGCTTCATCTCGGCTGTAGCGAGGCTACAGCCTTCGATTCGCGCCTTGAATCTAACGATTTCCACTCACAGCCTCACTCGCCCGAATGAATCAGAGCTTCCCTTGAATTGCGTGATTCTCTAGGCGTGACGCCACTAATAGTCGCTGCGTTTTCGGCCACCCTGAAATTGTGCGGTTATTCATCCATTCTGGCGCCAATTTAAAGGCCACAAATCGTGATGGCGATACTGCGCTGGAGGCCGTTGCAGGTGAGTGGACGCCTGAGTTGGAGCAGATGTATAAGTTCATCGGCGAGGCATGGAAGATGCCCTTGAACATCAAAAAAATCAGGTTGGATCGTCCGGAAATTGCTGAGGCGTTAAGCGCTGCCATGGAGGAATGACGTCGGCGGGAACGTTGGCGGAGCGACGCCATGTCGATGATTCACGTCTGGCGCATTCGATTTGGGGCGCTGGCCATGGCCCTGGCGCTTTACATCGTGCGCACCTTCGTTGACGAAACCTACGCCACCATCAACTGGCTGGCCGGGTTCGAAACCATGTGCTGGATGCTAGCCATCCTCGGTTTTACGTCGCTCTATCTCAACAAGCCTTCGCGTGCGTTGAGTTATTTGAACATGGCGGTTTTTTGGTCAAAGTGCGCAATTAATGAAAGGATGTCACAAATCGGTTAGTGAGCTCGCAGGTGCTGACATCCAGCGCCTGGATCCAGATTGTGATTCCGCCAGCATTAGCCGGAATATTCACCGGGACATTTACGCTTCCGCCGATTGTTGAGTAATACCCCACCAGCCGAATCGGATTGCTGAGGTCAACAGTTATCAAGCCGCAAACTCCAGTATTCACACTGGTTGGTCCGGGGCCATTGAGAGAATAGGCGAGGGCAACTTGGCCGCCAATTGTGGCACCTCCGATTAGTATCGTCCCAGTTTCCCCGGCAACAAAGTTCTTCACTGAAATGTGAATTCCAGGCGCTTCCACTTTCAAACGAATGTACTCACCAGGGCCGGCAACCTGCATGTCGGCAAAGTCTGCCCAAATTTGCTCAGAGTTTCAGCCTACGTCGCTGGAGTCGAAGTTGGTGATGCCTGCACTCATCGATTCGATGTAGTCATTCGTAAAATCAGGAATCGCGTCAAGGGTATCAAGGAAAGTCCACCCGTTGAATAGGGTGTCGGTCCAATGCATCGAGCTATAGAAACGAAACTCGATCCAGTCGTCACCTATATCGATTTCAAATTGTTCGCCAGAGATATAAGATTTTGGTATTTCCACCGCATCGGTGACTAGGGGATCAAAACTCATGATTACATTGTTAAAGCTCCTGTAACTCCATCCAGCAGTAACAGTTCTGTTCATTAGCTGCCCGGTTGCAGGAGCAGCAAGCATGGACAAGAGTATTCATGTGTTGAGCAGGTGGCGCAATTTTTTGCGGTTCAGTGGTTGCAGGGATGCTCAACGAGCAAAAGAATCATCTTCAACTTACATCCTTATTGTCGAACTGGTGCACAAACCAACTTCAGTCGCTCCCTGACTGATGAGCATGCCCGCT
>JACNIZ010000206.1 GCA_014382805.1 Planctomycetota bacterium | reverse complement strand
CCCATACCAAACGGGTGGCCAGCGGGCGCACCGTCGGTCCGGACATGCCGCCACAGCCATTGCCCAAACGAGGTGTACGACTGCGCCAATCCACCATGAGGCCCATCAACGTATTGCATACAGTCAAGGCGTCGGCGCCGGCTTGTTCAGCGGCCTGGGCAAGCGGCGCAATGCTGCCGACGTTTGGCGAAAGCTTCACCCATAAAGGTTTTTGCGTCAGGAGGCGGCACTGGGCCACAACTTCGGCCAATCCGACAGGGTCGGTGGAAAACTGAATGCCGCCCTCTACGTTTGGGCACGACAAATTCAATTCGATCGCCGCAACACCCGCCATTTGATCAAAAGCCTCTACCATTTGGCCGTATTCAGGCGCCGAATGGCCACCAGCATTGGCAACGACCGGAACCAGGACTTGTTCCAATTGCGGCGCCACTTTGCGCCGCCAGTAATCCAAACCCTTATTTTCCAGCCCGATGGAATTCATCACGCCGCCCGGAAATTCACACATGCGCGGTGGCGCATTGCCGTGGCGGGGCTGCGGCGTCACCGTTTTCAAAACCAGCGCCCCCAAATCCCCGGCTTGCAAAAAATCCAGAGCCGCCGGATCGTGCCCAAAAGTGCCAGATGCGGTCAGCAGCGGACTGTCCAGCGTGAGCGATCCTAATTGCGTTTGCAGCATCAGGGAGTGTCCTTTTTGGTTTGAGCGGCGGGTTGGCTCGCCTTGTCTTTTTCCGACATCGGCCAATGCACTTTGCCAAGCCCAGTCAACAACAACAAAAAGCCGATGGTAATAAAAGAATCAGCCAGATTGAAAATCGGCCAAGGGTGGAAGATCCACGGAATGGCATCGGGCCACCAGGTTGGAGCTGCCCCAAGATCGACGCGGATGAAATCGCGCACGTGGCCGGTGGCGTCGGCCCATCCAAACCAGCTGCCCAAGTTGTCATACAAGTTGCCGACGGCGCCCGCTTCCAATAAGCCCAGGGTGAAAATTGCCCGTCGATTGGAGCGCAGTTGGCGCGCCGTTAACCAAGCCAATAGGCAGACCGCAAAAATGCGCACGATGGTCAGCGGAAAGGTCATGGTTTGCCCCATGCCAAATACGCCGCCTGGATTGTGCAGTCGTTGCCAGCCAAACCAAGTTCCCCAGATATAGGTGGGACCGTGTTCGGGCAGTGTGGTGAATGCCCAGTTTTTGCTTACTAGGTCGGCCCCGACCAGCAGCAGCACCATGAGCCAAAAAAGCGGGTTCTTAAAACCGAGAGCTTGCGGTTCTTCAAGTGCGGGTGCGTCCGAGGTCATCAGCGGACTAGTTTAAGTCCAGTTCGCCGCGTTCGAACTGTTCTTGATGCTGCAGGCAATATCGTGCGTAAGGAAGTGCTTCCAGCCGTCCAAATGGGATGTTCTGGTCGCAGTGCATGCACAAACCGTAAACGCCTTCGCGCATACGACCTAATGCGTCCTGCACAGCAATCAGGATCTCACCTTCGTTTTCTAGAATCCCGACCTCAAACTCCCGACTGCTGCCGCCGTCGCCGAACTCGTCGCCATCTTCGGGGGAGGAATCGGATTCTGAGCGCAGCACCGAATCTTCCAGGTGCTCAATTTTCACTCCCAGGTGCTCCAGGTATTGGAGCAGGTGGTTGCGAAATTTTCTGAGTTGGGTTTTGTTCAGCTTGGCCACAGGATTATGGTTAGAGGACCCAGGTAGGGCCGGATAGTCTAATAACCGTGGAATCAACTGGTCAATCCTGTAGCCCAGAGCTGCGCACCGAAATGTTGGAATACATGGCGGCACTGGCGGCGGAAGCTGGCTTGGCGGCCAATACCATGGAGGCCTATCGGCGTGATTTAATGACCGCTGGGGCTTATTTCTCAGCCCTAGGAATCACTGCTTGGGCCGACGTAACTGCCGACGAAATAGCACAGTTACTGGCGGATCGCCGGGCTGAGGGCTTGGCCCCGACCAGTCTGGTGCGGCTGATTGCCAGCCTGCGCGGCATGTATCGCTTCCTACGGACGGAAAATCGTCTGCCCGGACGCGATCCGACCATTTTTGAAGGCAAAGTTCATCTGTGGAAACGACTGCCCGATGTGCTAGCGCCGGCGGATTGCCTGGAATTGCTCGATACTCCTGCCAGCGAGGGCTGGAAAGGCTTGCGCGATCGTGCCCTGTTGGCGTTGTTGTATGGCGGTGGATTGCGGGTCAGCGAATTGTGCGATTTGAAATTGGGAGATCTGTCTTTGGAACTGGCTACGGACGACGCCCCAGCAATCATTCGAGTTTGCGGCAAGGGTGATAAAGAACGCTTGGTGCCCTTTGGCGGCATAGGAGTGGAACGCTTGCAACAGTGGCTGGAGGAAGGTCGTCCTAAATTGCAGGCCCAGGGCAAATGGGTTTTACTGAGCAAAAGCGGCCGACGTTTAGGCCGAGCGCGTATTTTTCAAATCGTGCGCGAGTATGCGCTACTGGCTGGCATTCGACCAGACATCCATCCTCACACCCTTCGCCATTCTTGTGCAACCCACTTGCTGTTAGGCGGTGGCGATTTGCGTTCGGTGCAAGAATTCCTCGGCCACAGCGATTTGCGTACCACCGAACGCTATACCCATGTCGAAGTGGAGCAGCTGCAGGCTTTGCATAAATTGCATCACCCACGCGGATAGGGTTCGGTTGCCAAAGTTCTTAGCTTCCCAAATAAACCGGGAATAGATCCGATGCTATCCGCAAACGACTCAATCGGAAATCCGACGCCATTGAGCTTCCCTAGTCCCTTTATGAATCCGAGCTTCCCAAGGATTGAGCATGAGATTTGCACTGCTCAACCAACTGTTTCATCGGCGGGTATCACCGGGCTGACCAGCTAGCGGTGAGAAAGCCATAATTCTCAACGTGGCAATTTCATTGCAATTTTTGAGTCACGCTGGGCTCAAGTTCCCTTTTTGATGTTGTCTGCGATACACCAATTAACATCATCATGAAAAACACCGTCACCAAAACCCGCATCCGTAACACCTGGCCGATCGGCAGCCTGCCCTACCGCAAAAGCCCGAAATTCGCCGCCCTGATGCGAGAAATTAGCAAATCCAACCCCAGCCTGGCACATGGAATCCGCGAGCAGCTTCAGAAGGCGCAAGCCGCCGAAAAAATGGTCAGTCGGTTGCTCGCCCGCCACCGCTTGAACAAGCGACAAGTGCCGGTTCTGGACTTCTTTGGGAAGAGTAAGAGGTAAGGATTCAATGGACATGGGATAGGGACCCGGGCTCACTTAGGTGAGTCCGGGTTTTATTCTCGATTCCCCGTCAGTCCATTATGAGTTAGGATCCCAACTAAATATGTCGGAAACCCCGCTACCCACAGAAGAATTAGATGAATTCCTGACCGAGCAACTTGGCCACGTATGCCACAGTCGTTTCCAGGATCCAACTTTAAGGCTGGAGTTACAAAAACTATTGGCAGAGGGCATGGAATTGGAGGATGCCGTATTAAAAATCGTCCACAGACTTGCGCCCGACGACCGCGCCATCGCCGACGAATTTTTTGGACATTTTTTGTCCGCATTGATGCGCATTGGACATTTTTCTATAAGCGAAGGATTGCGCCGATTCGTCGAAACTGGTGATTTGGTTAATTCCGTGGCAGGATCGTTATGGAGCGACCTTGAAAAAACTGAGTTCCAATCCCGCCGTCAATTCCTCACTTATTGTGGACAACGCTTGCAATGGAAAGCCGCTGACCATTCGCGCGGCTTAACCAGCGCAAAAAGGCGCGAAGATCTGCATCGGGCGGTAGACGTGGAAATGGTTGGGGCCTCCGCAAGCAAAAGACCAGGCCCGGAAACCGAAGTTGGCCGTCGCGAGGATTGGGAACGACTTTCCCTGGCCATGCTGCGCTTACCGCCACGGGATCGAGAGATCTTGCAGTTTCATTTGCGCGGTGAAGGCCATGCCGAGGTGGCAAAGGCATTGGGCCTTAGCTCGGAAGCAGCGCGCAAGGCATTGCAGCGAGCCATAGAAAAGGCGCGGTCATTCCTTTGATTGATCCATACGATTTACAATCGCAGCGAGCAAGTCTTTGCGCTCCTGCAATGCCGCATCCTCTGGCGCAGTTGCCTGAACTAACTCGGTAGCCAATGGCAATGCATCCGTCGCTCGATCTAAAGCCAATAGAATGCGGCTTAGATTAAATAAAGTGATCAATGTTTTAGGATCCGCCTCGCCCAACAGGTGGCGGCTACCGTAAAGAGCTTTGCGCATCCATTTTTCGGCATCATCCAACCGCCCTTGATCTTCTAATATCAATCCAAGATTCGATTGGTAGGTGCATGCAACGGTCTCTTCTTCTTGCTCTTCAATTTGCGCCAAAACATCACGCATCATCTTCTCGGCAGCATTAAATTCGCCGACTTCGCGTAGATGCAAACCGTAATTACTCATCGAACTAAGCCGATCGCGATGCCCGGCGGGAAACGACCGTTGGCTGCCCTCTAATGCTTCTTCCAGCAAAGCGCCTGCCGACTGATGCTCACCCATTTCATCCAACAGCATTCCTAAATTGCTAATCGCCACCAACAGGTCCGGGTGATCATCGGTAAACACTTTACGGCAAACTTCCAAAGCATTTCCTAGAACCAATTTGGCTTGGGGTAAGTCATTTTGATTCCATGCCACCATGCCGACGTTGTTCAGGTAGGCAAGAGTATTTGGATGTTCGGGTCCGTTCACCTGCAAACTCATTTCGATCACTTTTTCAAGCAGGGGCTTCGCCTCCTGGTAATGGCCGTTGCCGTTTAAAACCATTGCGTAGTTGTTTAAGGATGCCAATGTGCGTGGACTGGACTCTCCGTTTACGACCCGGCTTCCCTGCCAAGCCTCTTTCAAATAACGTTCCGCCAATTCATATTCCTCCTTGTGATAATAGAAAAAGCCCAAATTGTTGATCGGCAAATAGCGGTCGGGATGGCTTGCGTTTAGTACATTTCGACCGATGGCGGCAGACTTCAGGAAAGCCTCTTCGGCGAGCTTTGATTTTCCGACTCCATCACGGGCCAAGCCCAAGTTATTCCAGGCGTTCATGGTCAGAATCTGATTCCCAGAAATTTCTTCGGATTGCACCACCACTTGATTTAACAAGGCTTCAGCTTGTGCATAGTCACCCAATTGAATCAAAGTTAAAGCTAATTGATTTTCGCAGGCAAGCAATGAGCCCGCTGGCAATTCCTCGATCTTTTGGCGCAATTCGATGGACTGATTCAATAAAGCTAATGCTTGCTCCGGATGACCGCTATTGCGATAGGACGCTGCAAGAACGTCGAGCAAACGCGCTCGCCATTCAGGTTCTTGGCCAAAGTTGTAGCTTAACCATTCAGCCCCATTATCCAATAAATCAAGTGGAGTGACTGCATAGCCTTCACCGATTTCCGGGTCGGCCTGTTCAAACAGTCGAACCACAAACTCGACGGCCTGCTCGGAAGCATGTGCTTTTTGGGTGGCAATTTTAGCCTGGTTTTCGGCGTCCCATTGTGCCTCTAGCGTCACTGATTTTTGTTTGGATAAACTAAAGGCCAGAGTCGAAACTGAAATCAAAGCCACTGCTGAAATTGCACTGGAAACTGCAACTACAGGATGGCGTCGGCACCATTTTTCGGCTTTGGCCAATGCAGTGGGCGGTTTCGCAGCAATGGTTTCATGTCTTAGATGGCGCCGCAAATCCTCGGCAACTTGGGCCATGGTTGTGTAGCGCCGTTCTGGCCCCTTCTCCATGCACTTTCCGCAAATTACCGCTATGTCAGTCGGTACTCGGCTGCGCAATCGTTGCGGAGCTGGTGGTTCTTCGGTTAGGATTTTTTGAAAGACCTGCTGCGAGGTGTCGCCGTCGAAGGCTCGCACCAAGGTCAATGCTTCATACAAGGTGACGCCCAAACTGAAGATATCGGTGCGATGGTCCAACTCCACGCGCTTGGACATAGCTTGCTCAGGGCTCATGTAAAAGGGCGTACCCAAAAATTCACCGGTGCGACTCAACTGCAAGTCATCGTGGATCTGGGCTAAACCAAAGTCGGCTATTTTGGGCTTGTTCTCTCCGGTCAATAGTATGTTTTGCGGTTTGACGTCACGGTGAATAACCCCAGCTTGGTGGGCGGCGTGGATGGCGTCGGCAATCTGCGCAAACAGCTCGCAGGTATGCCGGTACCAGCCGACCGGCAGTTCCGATTGCAGTCTGGCTTCGGCAAAAAGGTCGGCCAAAGTGCGCCCTTGTTCGACCAATTCCTGGGCGATCCAATGCACACCGTTGGATTCGCCGACGCCAAAGGTTTTGACGATTCCATCATGATTCAGGCGTCCCCCCGCTTCGGCCTCGCGCTGAAATCGGGCCAGAGATAAAGCGCTGAAATTGAATTGTGGCTTTAATATTTTCAAAGCCACTTGAGACTTCAAACTAATCTTCTCGGCCTGCCAAACCTGACCGATGCCACCCTTCCCTAATTTTTTGAGCAACCGAAAATCGCCTACCACAGTATTTTCCTCCACCCAAATCGGGCCCGGCACCGTGACTTCACACATCGCACGGTGATCTTCAATCATGGTGCGTAGCTTGCGCTGGGTATTTGTCGGTTGGCTGGCAATAAATGCCTCGCTATCAGCAGCTGGGTTTTTCACAAGCTGCTCCAACCACTGCCTAAAAGCAGCATCAAGAGCGGAGGTCGAATTTGGGGGAGTCATGTCAATGTGGAAAAGGGAAAAGCATGGATGCGTGACTTGGTTTTTGGCAAAGCGGTCGAATTCCCTTGCCTGTAGTTACGCCAAAACCCCTTAAGCCACGCCAAAACGGCTATTTTCATCTTCAAAATCGCTAAGCTCTTGCTATGAGAATCCTCCTGCCGATCCTGCTCCTCGGTCTCAGTACTTCCTGCAGCACCGCTACAACGGAGCTTTTCAATGGCTCAGACCTTTCCGGCTGGCACGCAGATGTGCCCGACGCGGACGACAATCCAGATATCGCGCCATCGTTTAGCGTGAAGGACGGGATTTTGCTCAGTAACGGCAATCCGCAAGGCCACTTGATCACCGACGCCATTTACCAGGACTACCGCTTGGTGGTGGAATATCGTTGGCCAGGCGAACCCGGCAATTGCGGTGTATTGGTGCACGCATCCACACCGCGTCGTCTGTATAAAATGTTCCCGCAATCAATTGAGTGCCAGATGTACGTCAACAATGCTGGAGATTTCTGGTGCATCGGTGAGGACATCAAAGTAGACGACATGGTCGCGCGGCGCGGCCCCGAGGAGAAATGGGGAGTGGACGGCAACAAAGCGCGGCGTATTTTGAATACCACCGATGGTTCCGAAGCTCCGCTTGGTGAATGGAATCAAATGATCATTGAATGCGTCGGCAATGAAATTATTGTCCATGTCAACGGTGATCTCGTCAATCATGGTTACGAATGCACCGCCAACAAAGGCCAAATCGCCATTCAGGCCGAGGGTGCTGTTTGTGAATTTCGCAAGGTTGAGCTGACCAAACTGTAAGCAATTTGAAAAAGTCCTGAAGAAACGTGTCAAGTCGTGAGATTGGCGACCAATGCCTGCTAACCGGGGCTAAACGGCCACCTGGCCTTGGTCCCCTTAGCCTCGATCCTCGACTTGACCATGATTTCAGTGCTTTCCATTTTGCTCCTTTCCGCTTCCGCTCCGGCGCAGGGTGGCCCGATCGGCGACGTCAATGCTGACGGCATCGGCGATGTGGTGGTTGGCGCGATTTCCGCCACCGTCAACGGCTATACCTACGCCGGTGCGGCCTACCTC
>JACNIZ010000124.1 GCA_014382805.1 Planctomycetota bacterium | reverse complement strand
ATCGGGGACCCGATTCGTTGGGAAGCAGATCCGATCGGGCTCGGCGTATTGGTAATCGCCGGTCGCCATGAGCATTTGAGAAAAACTGTTTTCAGTCTGGCCTGGGGGCAGGGCGACGATTAGTTCGTCGGTCTCAGGCACGTATTGGAACAGGTGTTCCTGGAGCCGCGCACTCGCCCGGGTTCGGATCGCTTCGGCGCTGTGCAAAGTTTCACCACGAGCTGTCAGATGCTGCAGTTGCATGGGGCGCACGATCATCAACCCAGAAAACTCGAGCTCCCCGACGCGTTCCACGAATTCGGTCGCAAGCCTTTTTGTTGGTTCTTGAGCCGCCGAAGCTTCGCCAAGGATTCCAACCGAGAAGATCGCATGGAAAAAAACCGCCCACCACAATCGTTCCTGACTACCAGGTGCATTTTCCGCTTTGGCCATGCTTTCAGCCTACCATGAAATCAGCGAGTTTTGAGTGCGGAAGCGAGTGGATTGGCAAGAATGAGGGATGCTCTCAAGCTTGAGTCCCCTACTAGCTTTTTTTGTTCTGACCTCCTCCCCGCTGGCCCAGCAGGGCGTGGTACTGCATGTTAAGCTTGCTAGTCAGACTCTAGGCCAGGACGTCGCCAGGAATGTACACGGTGCTGCAACAACTCGCGACGGCAGCCTTGCCTATCCTTACTCTCATCCAGAGGAAGCGATCGATGCAATGTATGACCTTCGGCAGCAGGAACGGACTGCGAATAAAACTCCACAACCCATTACTATCCAGATAGGTGACGGCGCCTGGTTTTTGCAGCGCCCCCTTCGCTTTGATTCGAATTCGACAGGAACGCCACAAGCAAAAACAACGTTGCGTGGGAATGGCCAGAACACGCGACTCATTGGTGGGCGTATCCTTCCGCCGTCAGCATTCCAAAAGCTGACGGACCCTGCGATCCTGGAGCGCCTGCCCAATGCCGAAGCTCGTCGGTCGGTGCGAGTGGTTGATTTAGAAATCCTCGGAATTGAAACCCTGGAGCCGCCACAACCACGCGGCATGGGCGGACCGGTTGCTGCGGTGCCCAGTGAACTTTTTTTTGATGGCCAAGCACTAACTCCTGCACGCTGGCCAAACGACGATTTCATCAGGGTCTCCAAAGTCATCGATAGTGGCTCAATACCCAGGCAGCGCCGCGATGACATCCCACTTGCGGAACGCGAAACCGGGCCAGCGCGTGGCGGTGTTTTTGCCTTCGATGCGGAACACTTGAAGCGCTGGAGCAGCGCACCGGACCCATGGATGTGTGGATATTGGCATTGGGATTGGGCGGATCAGTTGCTACCCGTCGCCAAGATCGACGTCGAAGCCGGGCTAGTTCATTTGCGGCTTCCTCATACCTATGGACTGCGCGATGGCGCGCGCTTTTTCATTACCAATTTGCTGGAAGAATTGGATATTGCCGGGGAGTACTACATAGACATTGCCGCCAAACGACTCTATTTATGGCCACCAGAAGCAAACCTGGCCCCTTCGCATGAGATTATTCTTTCTTTACTTGCTGAACCTCTGGTTCAAATGCAAGGCAGCAGCCATATCGCCATTGAAAATTTAGTGATTGAGGGCACACGCGGTATTGGGGTGCAAATCGATGGCGGAGATCACGTGCGAATCGATGGCTGCACCTTGCGCAATATTGGCACGCATGGCTTGGATACTTCCGGTCGCTGCCACACCGTGAGTCATTGCACGCTGCATGCGCTTGGGGCGGCTGGAGTCATGTTGAATGGCGGCAATCGCCAAACGTTAACGGCCAGCGGCAATCGGGTAGAAGATTGTGAAATTCACCATTTTGGACGTACTTGGCGCACCTATCAGCCGGCCGTATCAATTCGTGGTGTTGGCAATAGCGTTAGCCATAACCACATTCATCATGCTCCACACACCGCAATCTTGTTTGGGGGCAACGACAATCAAATAGCTGGAAATCGCATCCACGATGTCATGTTGGAAACGGGAGATTGTGGAGCCATTTACGCAGGCCGCGATTGGACCACACATGGCAATATGATTCGCAATAATTTGATTCATGATTTACCCGGCAGTGAACATCGCTGGCAAAACGGCGTTTATCTTGATGACATGGCTAGTGGAATAGCGGTGGAAGGAAATATTTTTTACCGCTGCAACTTGGGAATGTTGGTCGGTGGCGGGCGGCACCTTTCAATCCGCAATAACTTGTTTTTGGACTCTGACCTTGGGATTCGTTTTGACGCACGCGGCGTTGGTTGGATGGCCGGCCATATCGCGGACCCGACCACTTCCACGTTGCATAGAGGGTTGGCAGCGATGCCAATCCATCAGCCGCCGTGGTCGATTCGTTTTCCCGAATTGCAAAACACCTTGACGGAGGATTTCGGACGTCCATTGGGCAGTGCGGTGGTGGGTAATGCATTTGTGCGCACGAATTTTGGAAATGTGCAGGACCGTGAATTGGTGCTGGTTGAGGATAATTTGATCAGCACTCTAGATCCAAATTTGTTCGCCACGACTCCCACTACGGAACAACGTGACTTTGATTTTGCATCAGCAACCTGGACACACCCAGATGTCAAAGGCTTCCTGCCCATTCCGGTTGCCAGCTTTGGCGTGCGCGCTAGGGACATCAACCTCCTCCATAAGTGTCCGCCCAATCTGGCAAGCAATGGACCGCTAGGCTTGGCCACCAGCGGTAAAGGGGCATGGCAGTTTTACCCCGCTGCTCAAACCGATCCGCAACTTCCGCGGGTACTGCTCATCGGCGATTCCATTACCAATGGTTATCGCAGCGCCGTTGCGCGCGAACTCAATGGAATTGCATCGGTCGATACTTGGCTGACTCCAGCCGCTGAAAACGACCCTGGTTTGCTTCCCGATTTGCAAAGGGTACTTGCGCAAGGACCGTATGCCGTCGTGCATTTCAACATCGGTTTGCATGGTTGGCCGCAAGGTCGAATCGCCGTCGGCACCTACTTGCCGCTCATGCAAGACTACCTAGCAACGCTACGTCGACACGCGCCACGGGCCAAGTTCATTTGGGCGAGTAGCACTCCGATTACGGTACTCAAGCAACCCACAAAATTAGATCCGGCGAACAACGCGACGATTTCAGGCCGGAATACTGTCACCGTCGACCTCATGTCGGCTGCCGGGTTGCAAGTGAATGACCTTTACAACTTGGTCATCGATAAGCTGAATCTCGCCAAAGGCGATCGCTTCCATTGGCAGGCTCCGGCGTATGAATTGATGGGCAAACAAACTGCGGGATGCATCTTGGCGGAGCTGTAGCGCCTTACCATCCAGATTATTGTTTGGATTGCAAACGCGCAGCTAGTTCCTTGACTAAATCCGCGTTGTTCGGATCGTCGGCCACATTATTTGATTCGCTAGAATCAATCTGGTGATCGTAAAGCTCAATTCCGCTTACCTCCTGTGAAGCGCGCTCTCGCCACTCGACAAAACGATGGGTAGCAGTGCGAATCGCTCTTCCGAGGTGCTCACCACCATCTGGCCCTACCCAGATCCCCTCGCGCAGATACACGCTATAGGCCGCATCCGTCCACGGCACGTCTTTCTCAAGTAATGGAGCAAGACTGCTGCCCTCAAGATAGTCCGGAGTTTGAGTCCCAGTTAGTTCGCAAAGCGTCGGGAATACGTCGACTAGTTCGACCGGGTCAGCCACTCGTCGGCCTGCTTGTTGAGCGCCCGGTGCTCGCACGATCAATGGCACTCGTGTATCGATTTCATAGTTCGTCATTTTGCCCCAACTGCGGTGCTCGCCGAGTTTCCAACCATGATCCCCCCACAAAACGACGATTGTATTTTCAGCCAGATCCAACTCTTCCAGCTGCTCCAAAAGTCGGCCGACTTGGCCATCGATGTAGCTGACCGATGCTAGGTAGCCGTGCTTTAATCGTCGCTGTTCTTCCTCAGTTAGAGTGGATTCATAAGGATGCACCAAATCTGAAAAGTCGGTGTAGCCGCGCAATTCACGCATGTTATTGATGGCCATAGAGGGTGCGTTCTGAACTGCGCTGGCAGCATCTCCTTCCGCCAATGGAAGCTGAGCACGGTCGTATAAATCCCAATACTGCCTCGGCGCATTGAACGGCAAGTGTGGGCGATAGTAGCCAACCGCAAGGAAAAACGGTTCGTCCACTTGCGACAATTTGGTGAGTTTATCGACCGCCCAATCCGTTTGTGCACCGTCGTAATAGGCGGAATCAGTCACCTCGGGAGCTTCCGTTGCTTGCGCTTTGACGTAATAATGACCGAAGCGATCGATACGCTGAGCGGTTTGACCTCGCTGCTTCCATTTTTCAACTCTTTGGGCCTGGAGCGCTAAGCCTTCCTTGCTGCAATACACCGCATCGGGATCAAACGGAAAGCCGTCTACGTAATGGCGTTCGTCCCAGGACGGTTCATCAGGAAAAATATTGTGGTAGATCTTGCCCACACTGGCAGTGAAATACCCATTCTTGCGCAGATACTGTGGCAGGGTGATGACGTCGGGTTGGACTTTTCTTAGGTCCGTCCAGAGATCCAAAACTCCAAGAGTTTCAGGATACTGTCCCGTCATCAAGCTCGCACGCGACGGATTGCAAACCGCAGATTGGCAATAGGCGCGCTCGAACACAACTCCAGTGGCGGCCAGCCGATCTATGTTTGGACTGACGACGTGCGATGCGCCATAGCACCCGAGTTCGGGACGTAGGTCGTCCATTGCGATGAAGAGCACATTGAGTTTCTTGTCGGTTGCACTCTCGGCTGGGTTGGTTGAGTCAACAACTCCCGCACAGCTAAGGGCAAACAGGAAGACGAGCAGGCTGGGCTTCATGCATGCCGATAGTACCGAATTCGCGTTCAGGGTGGGTTAACCCTGTGGCCGGAGGAGTTGCTTCAGCCCAATTGGCCATCGTGCCCCTTCTACTACTATGAAGCCATTGGCGTGATGCCAGTTTCCAGAACCGCCGGCTGAGGCCGCAATAGTATAGGTTGAGTTTTTAGTTGTGAATTCAACCAAATCTCGCACGCTCAACCCGTCGGAGTATACACCTATTATCTTGGGATTCGAATCTTTCTCTGCGGCCTCTACGGCGGAAGTGAATGAATTAGAAGTTATCGATCCGGCCACATTTCCAAAGCCAGAATGAGTCAGCTCGAATCGAAATGGCTGCCGATCAACGTGAATCAAAGTTCCATCGTCAGTCAATACAACCGGGCACCCTTCCGTAAGATCAACTCGAACTGCCGGGAAATCCGGCCCTAAGTCTACATTCGGATGCCAATCCGGATGACTAGGACTCGACGAACAAGCCCCTAGCAGACCAGCAAAGAGTAAACCGCAAATCAGAAAAAATTTGTTCATCGCTTGCATAGTCTAGCCCATCGACGGCAGAAATGAGTAGCCTAGCAATGACGGATCGCTGCTGCCTCATCGCAAGATTCGACCTAGGCAAACCGCTTAAATCCCCTCCACCGATGCTTAACACAAAAAAACTGCCCTCTCCTCTCCAGCGATTGCCTCAACTCTTTGCTCTTACCCTGCTGTTTGCATGGTTTAGCTCCGGGTCGCTGCAGGCGCAGGATGACGACAAGACTTTGCGCGTGTTCATTTTTGCGGGGCAATCAAACATGGTTGGTTCGGATTCGAAGGTGAAAGACATTGAGCGTTTTGCACCTTTCATCGGACTGGAGAGCGAGCAGAAGGACATCATGTTTTCTTATTGCATCGGGCGTGAGAATAAAATCCGGTCCGACGGCTGGGTGGACCTGCAACCCGTCGACGGTGTGGTTGGACCCGAACTTAGCTTTGCCCGCGAAATCAAACAGCATGTCAAAGCACCCATCGCCATCATCAAGGTGGCGGCGGGAGGCACTCATTTGGCAGGCGACTGGAACCCTGATGAACCGCGCGGATTTGAAATGTACCCGCTGGCGCTCCATTGGATTCAAAACGCGCTAGCCGACCTTGATCGCCGCAAGATTAATTATCGCTTAGAAGGGTTCGTTTGGCATCAAGGCGAAAACGACATGTTCGAAGACGGCGCAATGCCGGCGTATGGCGCCAACCTCAAAAATTTCCTGGCCAAGTGGCGACGCGATTTAAAAACACCGGGACTGCGCTTTTACATTGGCGAATTGTGCACCAAAACGATTTGGGGCATGGACCTGCGCCCGCGCATGTATGCGATTAGCCTTGGTCAACGCGAAGTAACCGACGCCGATCCGCTGGCGGAATATGTTCCGACTTCACACGTAGGCGTAGAAATTGGTGGCGGCGCAGGCTTGCACTATCACTATGGCACCCTTGGTCAACTCGAGCACGGCGTCAATTATTCCGTCGCCTATTTGCGTAACATTGGCAAGGAAGTGCGCCTTAGTCGCAAGTTGAAGGCTTGGCCCTATGCTGAGGGAAGCAAGGTCAAGTTGTTCGTGTTTGCTGGCCATCGCAACATGGAAGGCGAGCGCGCCTTTGTGCAAGATTTGAAGGCTTTGCGCCTTGGATCTGTGCGCAAGGACAACCACAAAATTGCGTTTAAATATAGCCTAGGTGGCGGATATTGGACTTCTAGCGGCTGGGAGCCGCTGGGGCCAGCCGGCTATTACGACACTTTCGGTCCAGAGCTTAGCTTTGCTCAGCGCTTGCGAACCAAGTCGAAAGAGAACGTCGCAATTGCGAAGTTTACTCATAGCGGCACGCAAATGAACGACTGGACCCCTGAGGGCAGTGAAGCCAAATCGCGAAACATCTATCCGCAATTCATTGCATTTATCCGTGAGGCCGTTCAGGAGTTAACCGAACAAGGTCACGAAGTCGAATTGGCTGGCATCTTTTACCACCTCGGCGAAAACGACATGTCGTTCCACCCCTACCGCAAGCAAGCGGCGGCGCGACTTTCGTCCCTGATGACTCAAAGTCGAATCGATCTGCAGCATCCAACACTTAAGTGGTTCGTCAGTCAACAGCCGCCAACCGACCACGAAAGCGTGAACAAAATCGACGTCGTCGCAGACATCGCCAAGCTCGCCGAAGCCGACGAGTATATGTTTCACCTCAAAGCTTTTGACCTGCCGGGCAGAGAACAAAATCTAGTGATCACCACCAAAGGCATTGTGGCGCTTGGGAAAGTTCTGGCTGACGGCTACTTGGCAACAAACCGGCGAAATTAGCGATCCAGGGAATGAAGCATCGGCGCGGCGCTTTCTTGCATGGCAAGGAAGTCATCTTTGGATTTCATTCCGCGCCAGCGTAGCCCAATTAGGATTTGGCCGAGGATTCCGCCAAGGGTATTGCCTGGTCCAGTCGCGATGAAATGGTCCGGTGCATGCTCGCACAGGGCGACCTCCACCGAACGGGTGAAGTCGTAGGTGTCGGTAATTTGCGCGCCGAAGGTGTAATCGCGCAACAATGCGGTGTCTGCGCCCCATGGCGTGTGGCGGCGACCCTTGCCGTCGATCAATTCGATTTCAGGTTGATCAAAGTAAAGGTCTCGCGCAAATCCACGCGCGGCTTTGGCGGTGGCTTCGACCAAGGGCGTGTGATACGGGCCGTGTTGAGCGAGGCGTAATGGATAGGTCACCCGACCTTGCTTGACGGCTTCCAGCGACTCGGTCGCTGCAGTCAAACCTGCGCGCGTACCGGCCAAAACCGCCTGTCCCCCTAAATGAATGGAATGAAAAAGTTCGTTGGGCTGGGTAGCGACCAGTGCTGCCATCGCGGCCTGGCGCTCGGGAATGCGCCGCCGGCCTTCCCCTACCAACGGATAAACCATTTGGCCGCCGACGGCGCCGGGCCCCCCCTGCCGA
>JACNIZ010000125.1 GCA_014382805.1 Planctomycetota bacterium | reverse complement strand
CAAAAAGCACGACCTCCACATTCTGACGGTAGAGGACCTGATCCATTACCGGCGCAAGCGCGAAAAACTAGTCGAACGGCGTGTTTCCGGGGTGCCGCTTCCGACTGAATTTGGTGAGTTCAAAATTCACCTTTACCGTTCTTTGGCCGACGACAAAGAGCACATCGCGATGACTTTTAACTGGCCGGAAGCGCCTGAGGGTCCTGGCGACGGCATGCCCGCAAACCACGACCCCGTCACCGTGCGCGTTCACTCCGAATGCTTCACCGGCGACGTACTGGGTTCGCTGCGCTGTGATTGCGGCCCACAATTGCACTCGGCGATGCGTCAAATCTCTGTGACAGGCAAAGGCGTCGTGCTTTACATGCGGCAAGAAGGACGCGGTATAGGGCTGGAGAAGAAGCTTGAGGCTTACAAGCTCCAGGATGAAGGATTTGACACAGTAGATGCCAATGAGAAACTTGGCTATCCGCCCGATATGAGGGAGTACGGTGTAGGTGCGCAGATTTTGCACGACCTAGGTGTAAGACGCATGCGCCTGCTGACCAACAACCCGAAGAAGCTTGCAGGACTAAAGGGCTACGGCCTTGAAATCATTGAACAGCTTCCGATTTCCACTGAACCACACGAACACAATCGTCGCTACCTTGAAACCAAGCGTGATCGCATGGGACACTTGCTACCTCGTGATGGCCAGTAGCCCCATCTGTTAACCTGCTGCCGTTCCATTCATGCGTAGTCTCGGCATTTCCATTCAGCCTGATAGCTTCACCTTCGCCCTTTGCGACGGCAGCTTGAAGAAGTTCAGCATAGCCGCTAGTGGCGGCGAAAGTCTGGACACCATCGGCGACAATCCGGTTCGCGATCTTGGGCGCAGCTTAGGTGCGGCGCTGAAGGCGGCTGGAGCGACCAAATTTGATCGATTGATCGTGTCTGTGCCTAGCGTCGATACCGCCTTGCGCGAACATTCGATGCCCTTTAGTGAGCGCGACAAGGTCATGCAGGTATTGAAGTTCGAGGTTGAGTCCGAACTTTACCACCTTGACATCGACGAAGTGGTTTGTGATTTCATTGAACTGCACGATGATCGTGCCACAACCACCTTAATGGTTGGGGCAGAGCCCAAAAGCAGTATTCAATCCTGCCTTGATGTGCTCACCGAAGCCGGCCTGGATCCATCCACGATGGATGTGGATTACGGTGGCCTGGCGGCAGTGACGCCGTTGCTACCCGTGCTGACCGAGGGCGAAGTTTTGGACCCCTTCCAGGCATTGCTCTGGATCGGTTCCTACAGCAGCATCCTGATGGTTTACGGCAGTAATGGACTGCGCACCACGCGCACGCTGCACATGGGATATCGTGATTTAGGTCGCGATATTGCGTTGGCCAATGCCGACGTGGTCAAACACGATGAGCACGCCGCCGACGGCGCCGCTGAAGCCGACCGCCATGCAGCTGATTCGGCCGAAGCTGTTGCTCATGAAGCAATGGAGGAGTTGGCTCACCAGGACGATGAAGAGGATGACGCTCCTCCTCCTGAACTACCTTTTGGCGTCGGTACAGCCGGCCCAGAGAACGCGAGTTTGGCGGAACTTTTGGAACAAGCTTCGCCCAAGCAGTTGGCAAGTTTCCGCGCTCGTTTCGTCGCTGAAATCCGACGTGGTTTGCTGGCCAGTTCTTTACAGCCCACAGGGATGTACATGGTTGGTGCCCAAATTCCTGGTTTAGAGGAGCAATTGCAACAACGTCTTGGGTGCCCAACTCAAAGCTACGAATTCGATAACGGGGCTTGCGGAATAGCATTAGGTCACGCCCTGCGCGGTATGGGCGGTAAGGCATCGCCTATGAACTTCCGCCAGGAAGAATTCCGCTTTACCAAGGGTTTGGAACGTGTGCAGGGGCCGATTACTTTTGCTCTGACTTGCTTGTTGTTCTACTTCGTTCTGAACGGCGTGGTGAATTTCAAGCGTGGCCATGCGCTGATGAGTGCATCGGCAAGTTTGGCCGAAAATCGCAGCAGCTTGTTGAAGATTGTTTCCGCCGACGTCCAGCGCATGCTGAATGAAGAGCGGCCGGAAAATGCGCCAGACGATTGGGATGTAAAGGTGTCTTATGAAGGAACTGATGTACCGCTAACGGATCACATCATTTACCTGCATAACAACGTCAAAAAGCAGTCGCAAAAATTGGACGACCTGTTCGGCACCGGTACCCAAGAAATGCCGCAATCGTGCTTGAATGCGTGGAATCTCGTGTTTGGAGTGCTGGCCAAGGAAATGGATAAAAAAGAGATCCATTGGGTTTTGGAAAGCATGTCATTGGAGTCCAAAGACAAAAAAGCCAAATTCGACGCTCACGTTGAATGCAAATTGGAAGTCACCATTTTTGATGAAGAGGCTTCTAACGCAACTCGCCTAGGTGAACTCTTGGAGCGGGCCTTCCGCGATAAGGAATGGATCATTGATGTGCCAACAAACGTTGGTTGGGGGCCTCCTGATGAAGGCGCCGGAAGTACCACCACGATTACTTTGATGGTTTCGACCCAAAAAGCGCGAGAACTGGCCGAGGGCCGCAAGGAGGATCGCTCATGAGCAATCGCCGCACCATGATGATTTTGCTTGGCCTGACCGTACTTGCCGGTGGTGGCCGATTCTGGGCGAATAGCTACTTCCAGACTTGGGACGAAGGTTATAAAAATCACAAACAGCGCTACGTCGAAATTAAAGAGCTCGCGGCTGAGGTAAAAGAGCGGCGCGACTCGGCGGTTTATGGATTGGGTGACTCCAGTGTTCAATCGGCGATACAGGAGAGCGCTGGCAGATCGGCGCTTGGGCATGTGAACACCAAACCGCAAGGTCGAAATCGCAACCCTGACGAAGGTGACTTTGTGTTGGCGGTTGAATTTGAAGATCCAGAGCATCGCTTCACGCGCAATGCCATCGGCACCTTTTTGTTCAATTGCGAGGTCAACGTACCGCGGCTGCGCACCAAAAAATTGGTGATTCGGCCGGCTGGCGAAGGCAGTCGTAAAGTACGGTCCGGAACCGATCGCGATGACCTGTGGCGTGTCGATAGCTTGGTGTTCATCAAGCGATCGCCAACCAAGACCGAAGCTGCGAAGCGGAATTAAAGGCCGCCTGGCCTTATAAAAAACGCTTCACAATTGCCAGCGCACCTTCGCGCCATGGCACTCGGTGGCCTGTTCCTGCGCTGGGGATATGGTCGCGGTTTTGGCGATACCAATCGAAGGTGGCAATCAAAGTCTGCGCATTGGAATACTTCGGCTGCCAGCCTAAATCGCGGAGCTTGTCTATGCTGACATAGCTATCTTGATCGGCAGTGCCGTAAATCCATTGATAAAGCGGCGACATGCGCATCGCTTCAAGTATGCGCAGCGAGGTTTTTGCGAACCAAGCTGGGGTTGCAAGCACTCGACTACCGGTGCCGGCATGTTCAAACAGAGCTTGCAGGTCTTGTTTGACGGTTCCAAACTCCGCCGCGCCGACGTTGAACACATCGTTTACTTGGTCGGTTTCGCCGCTGCACATCAGCGCTGCTGCGGCCACCAAATCTTCCACTGCCAGTAATTGGTAAACATTGTTACCACTGCCGATGACTGGTATGCGGCGGCCTTCGACTACCCAGTCAAACAGGATTTGAAATACGCCTAGGCGTTCCGTGCCAATAAAGGTTTTCGGCCTCAGCACCGCCACGCACTGGCCATTTTGACGGGCTTGCAGGCACAGCTCTTCGGCCGCAACTTTGCTTTCGCCGTAGGGGCCAACACCCACCATTTGATCACTTTCCAATAATGGATGGTGATCAGGAATGCCATAAACCGCGGTGCTTGATATATGCACCACGCGGCCGACCTTTTGCTTGGCCGCCGCTTCCAAAACCGTGCTTGTTCCTTGCAAATTCACGCTGCGGATTTCCGCCGGCTTCCATAGCGGCAATCCAGCGGCTGCATGAATGACGACATCGGCGCCGGCGAAGGCTTGCTCCATGGCGTCGGCGTCACGAACGTCAGCTTGAACGGTTATCGCCCCGGACGGTATTTCGCTCGCCACAAAATCCGCGATGTCGACCAGCACCAAATCATGCTGTTTTAAGCCATGCGACAGGTGGTATCCCAAAAATCCTGCGCCGCCAGTGATGACTATTTTCATGGACCTCTACGCTTCAATTAATCAAAGGTAAACCACCCAAGCAACTACCGCGCAGTAGGCCACAATGCTGGAAAGCAACGGTACGTCACTGGTCAAAATTCGCTCGGGGCGTTCGCCCTTATCTTGACTGTACACCAGATAAAGGTAGCGCATCACCCCGTACAGCACCATCGGCGTGGTCCAAATCATGCCGGGTTCACCAGCGCGGGATTTCATGGTGACGTCCAGTTGCAACAGTGCGCCGGGCAGCAAGGTATAAAGCGTGTAAGTCACGAGCAAAGCTGCAGCGGCGACGCCTACCATGACGTCGGTGCCGGGGCTAGCGTATTCCCGAAGCAGTGGGCGTTGCGCATGACTGCCTTCGCCAATGGCGGTAACTTCGGCGCGTCGCTTGCACAATGCCAGGAATAATGCCAATTGCACAGTGCAGGCGACCAGCCATGGCGAAAGTGGAGCGTCGATCGCCCAAACTCCGCACAGGACGCGCAGCAGAAAACCGGCGGCGATACAGAACACGTCCAAAATAACCACGTGCTTCAAACGCAGTGAATAGGCGGCCTGGAGGACCAAGTAAGCCAGAATCGCGTCCGGCGCCTCGCTCATCGTGTAGCCAAAAAGCAGCGCTGCCCCAGCCAATATTGCCGCGGTCATAGCCGCGGTTGAAACCGATACCTTGCCGGAGGCAATCGGGCGATTCTTTTTGCTCGGATGCTGCTGGTCGCGCTTGCGATCCAACAAGTCATTGAACAAATACACTGCCGACGAAGCTGCGCAAAACAATACAAACGCCAAAACCGCCTTGGCTACCGTTGCCTGATCGTTGGCGCCGCCACTGAAAGCCAAACCGGCGAAGATCACCAGGTTTTTGGTCCATTGGCGTGGGCGCAGGGCTAGGAGGAGGGCTGGCATTCGCTGGAAGCATACTGCTTCGACTTATGCGACGCGTCATCGTCGGGCGTAGAAGCGGGCCCTTTGGCGGGCACTGGCCACCATGCACGAACCGCACAACGAAGGCGGACGCGTGAAGGTAGGCGGGTGGGACGTCGGAACAAATCTCGATCGGGGTCTTCAATGCGACGTAGCAATTCACGGGCCCGCAATACCGCCGCTCGCAAACCACGGCTCATGCGAGCTCCGACTTCGTCACAAACTGGCAAGCCTTCGTCGAGCAACTGGCGCGCCCAACTGCATTCACTAGATAAAAATTGATTGACAGCCGGCGTGCGTACGCCAGCCACCAAGTCGGCAGAGGTAATACCTGCGTTTTTCAAATCTTCGATAGGGAGTAAAACTTGGTTTGAGCTGACAGCCTTCGGCAAATCGGTGATCAATCTTGTGATGACCAAACCGCAGCCAAGCAGGGTTGCAGGGCGAACCGCTTCGGGCCGCTGACGGTTGGCCAAAGCCAAGGCCCATTCGGCCATACATTGGGCCCGCGGCTCAAGGTGGGCAAGTAATTCTCCTCGCGTGGCCGGGCGGTCCGGCATCGGGATAGGCATCAGCCGCAGCAACCGACGCAATAGCTCATGGTCGATTTCGCCTCCCGTGGCCGACGCCCATAACGTCAGCAACAAAGGGCCATTAGGACGCCCTCGCAACATTTCTTCGCAGGCAAAATGGAAGGCTTCGCGTGGCTGTAAAGCCGGTCCCAAGCAGGTAGCGAGAACCGGATCCAGAGCACGCAACATGCCACGCGGCATCAAAACCGGCCCTGGATAGAGTTCACCAGCAATGAGCCGCGCTTGCCTAGTGGCGAAGCGCTGCGCGTGCCGCAGATCCAATTTGTCGAGCATGAATGGGGGGAGGCGGTGCCGTGCGCGGATTCACACAGCAAACGAGCGCTGTTGCACAATTCTATCGAAGCCCGGGTGAAAACGATGGCACGGTAGTTGCAACCTGCTCCACAGATTAGAGTTTGCTGCGGCATGGTCCTCAGGAAAGTCTTCCCGGGGCTCAACTTCCGCAGGCCGCTGGGTGACAAGACTGGACGCACTGTGCCGCAGCATTCACTATTCTGGGTCTCATTCTAGCCTACCCTCCGGTAGCGCTGCCCCCCAGCCCAAATCATTTGTGTTAAGCCTCTTGCTGCTGGTGCCTTTGATTGGCGCCATCTGCGTGACCCTGCTTCCGCGTAGCGCCGGGCAAACCGCGCGACGTGCTGCTTTGGGGTTCACCATTGCGCAAATTGCGGTATTGCTATGGCTTGCTATTACCGGCTTTGATTCCAGCAAAGGCGGAGTGCAGTTCGCTAGCGACTATTCATGGATACCCTCGATGGGCTTCGCTATCGAATGGGTCGCTGATGGATTGAGCTTGCTTTTCCTATTCAGTAGCAGCCTACTTTTCGGCGTTGCTTTCCTGAGTCGGTCAAGCTCCGAGCCAAATCCGCGCCCATTTTTTGTCTTGGCCCAGCTTTGCCAGGCTTGCGTTGCCTGTGTGCTCCTGGCGAGCAATCTATATTTGTTGATTGCCGCGTGGCAGTTGTTGTTGCTCCTGATTTATTTCTTGCTTATTGCTGGAGCGGACAAAAAATTGGGCCATGCCGCGGTTCGATATTTAATGTTGAGTCAAGCATGCATCATGGGTTTAGGCATCGGCGTGGCGATGTACACGATGGCGTCCGGAGCAGACGGGATTGAACCAAGCTTAAATATTTTTGATCTGCAATCTCAGGCCGGTTCTTGGTCTCCGAACCAACCGACCTGGATGGGCATGCCGTTTCCGGCTTGGACTCTAGCTTTGCAATTTATTTGCTGCTTAGGATTACTAGGCGGGTTTCCATTGCATCAAATTGGCAACCAAATCTTGCGCCATTGCTCACCGCCGGTGGCAATTATTTGCGCCGCTATTGTGGCCAAGCTTGGAGCCTATGCGTTGCTACGTTTGGTTCTGCCACTGGCGACGTTGGTATTGCCTGCGGCATCTTTTTGGATAGCACTTTGCGGACTAGTCGGCTTGGCTTATGGTGCACGTCAACTGAGTCAAACGCCGGATTTGCTTGGCAAGCTGGGCCAGTTCCAAGCTGCTCTGCTAGCGGCGTTTTTGATTCCTTTAGCCGCCTCATTTGATGAGCTAAGCCGCTCAACGCGTAGCGAACATTTACAGATTTTGGCTGCGGCAATTCTGGTCGTAATCCTCCATTCTATGGTGATTTCCTGGATGATCCTGATCAGTCATTGTTATCTGCGGCGCGACCAAGATTTGAATTTAGCCCTACCTAAACCTACCGACGGCAACTCTGCAAACGCCCGGTCACTTTGGCAATTTTCAAACGGCAATCGCTTGATCTTGGCCCTGCCCATAACAGTCGGCGTGGTGTTGATGGCTTGGGAAGGATTTGCTTACTCGCCTTGGCTTTCTAGCCTAGGCGCTTTGCTCAGCATGTTCCTAGTGGCCAAAACCCTGCATGCATTTAACCGCTTAAGTTCGACCACATCGTTGTGGCGAGATGATGCGCAGCGCAGTCTTTCCGCCACCGAAACTAAAGCGCTGTGGTTCATGTCGTATGCCGTCTTCTGCTTGAAAAAAAAAAAAAATTTACATTCTCTGCCTCCCCTTCGTTTCGACCCTCCCCGATCTCCCCGTCTTCTTCGCCCCCAACACCCTCGTACACTCCCTCCTCCTCTATTTCATTTATCCATGGCTCTGCCTC
>JACNIZ010000126.1 GCA_014382805.1 Planctomycetota bacterium | reverse complement strand
TTGATTTCAAGATTAGGGAAGATGGAACCCGCAATCCGTCAACGCAGCATCTAGAGCAGTCAGTTGGGCACCACCCAGGGTAGTGCGATACTCAAGAATGAATGCTTCCGTCGCTGCAATGAGCGTCTCTAAAGTGGAATCCTTACCCTTCTTGTAGCAGCCCGTGTCCTTGACGTCTTTATAGCGACGGCAGGCTTCTTTGACTAGTTTCAAGCCGTCGGCTAATGGCACAGAGCCATCTCTGACCTTTTCCATTTTGGCAAGGGCTTCTCTCAAGCTTTCCTTGAGAGCGGAGATTTTTTCCACGCATTTTGCGGTTTTACGAGCGGGAATTATGCTTGGAAGTACAAGCGCCGCCAGAATTCCAATGATTGCAATGACTACCAATAGCTCAATCAAAGTAAATCCACTTTGCCGAGATGGATGGTTGCGTAATTGGCACGCGTTTCTTTTAGGCAGCTTCATACCATGACCTTAACACATGATTTTTGGCGCATGGAATCAACAGATTACGGCAATATTACGGGTCTCTCGCCCTAATCCAAGCGCCGCAATTTATTCGATTTCCTTTTCTGGCTGTGAAGGTCACCTCCAGCGATGCGGTCCCAAAATGGTCAACCGACCTTCTGCTCGGCATCGAGGCACATCGCTGCCGTATTTTTCAGTGGCGTTTCCAATGGTTTCTATCTTTCGATCAAAATGGAAAATGGGCGCCGTCAGCAGGTAGGTCTTGAGTGTGTTGTTGCGGCTATTCAGTTTGCGCACCGCCTGTTCCTGGTCGCGCCCAATCTGGCGGTTAAAGTGCGGCTTTTGTGGCGACATGTTAGAGACCAGGAATGTTTCACTGTCTTGGATTTCCAGCACATCTTGATTGGCGCCGGCCACCCGCTGGCCGCGATCATCACCACGCCCTACAATAGGCTTTCAGCCCGGCGCGAAACCGGGGGAGGATGCGAATGTCCGCCCAGAAATTCCCCCTTCTATCCAACTCCCATGCAAACTTCGCGTTGGGGTTGGTGATATTAGGCACCCATATGGATTGCCAGAAATACCATGAATATTCAATTGTGAGATACCCTCCCGTCAAAATTTAATCGCACCCTTGGCTTTCTTAAGCGAGCAACCTTCGCATCTTATTCCGCATCACTGCAGCAAAGTCCGCGGCAAGCGTGCCATGGACAATGCCCGGCGTGCGGTGGTGTTCGGCTTCGCGCCCCAAGTGAGCCGCATGAAGCATGGTCGTAGTCGGCATGCAACTGCGCAGGATGCCCCAGCCGCCGCGGTGATCAAGCTGTACGGCACCAAGAACCATGTAAACTGTCCAACCAAACCACCGCGCAAAGCATACGGCATCCACTTTCCATGATACCCCTATCTTCTTTTCGTTCGTCAGCAGCCCTATTACTCGCGTTCGTTTTCCTTGGTCATTCAGGCCGGGCTCAAACGGGTGGCATGCTGCCCAAGGCGGCTGATCTAAACCATGGCGAAGCCTATGCCGGAGCCCCGGTGGGAGATGCCATCGATGGTGTCGATTTGCGCAAGTATTTCCCTCCGGTCGGCTCCCAATCGATGAACGACTGCACGGCGTGGGCGGTTTCGGCGGCGAAGGGATGCCTTGAGGCGATGGACCAGAATTGGGATCCGACCAGGCCGCAAACGATGTTTTCACCGGCATTCATTTACCCGCAGATCAACAGCGGCAAGGACGAGGGCTCCAGTTTGGTGGCGGCCGCTCTGCTGCTTGAAAACTTGGGGGCAGCAACTCTGAAAACGACCCCTTATCGGCCCAAAGATTATTCCACCCAACCCTCCGAGTTCGCGTTCACCGAAGCCCTCCGCTTTAAAAACCGTGGCACTTACATCCTGGAAACGCGAGAACTCATCAAAGTTGCCTTGCGCGAGAATTTGCCGGTCCTCATTGGTGCGCGCCTCACTCCGCCGTTCTTCAGCGGCACCGCCGAAAGCTATACCAGCAAAATGCACGCTGAGGGCATGTTGCTGCGCAAGCCGGACCAGCCCCATGCCATGCATGCAATGGTCATTGTTGGCTACGACGAAAAACTGCAACGATTTTTACTGCGCAACAGTTGGGGTGAAGACTGGGGACGCGGAGGTTACTGTTGGGTGGATTATTCGTGTTTTGATTCCATCGATGCGTCGGCAAGCGCAGAGACGTTTTTGTTCGTGGCCTTGGCAATGGAAGACGAAGCTCTTGATGTTGAGGAGACTCCAGACATTGGCGATGATCTGAAGCTCGCGGTCAAGCTGGGTGTGCGCGGCGAACCCTTTGGCTATGACCGTAACCAAGCTGCAACCAAATACAGGGTCAACCTGGAGCTGCGAGGTCCAAACCAAGCACTTGACTTGGTGGCAAAAGTGCACTGGAAAGTGCCCGATGCGAAGGGGGCCACTTTAAATCTCGAAGCCACGGATGGATCGCATCGTTTTCGCGCTTTGACGGTGGTCGCAGGCGACGTACAGCCGATCGTCGCCGAAGTTTTTTTCCTCGACGGCACCTCTCGTGTACTGTCCACCACCACCGCTTTTCAGCCAACTTCGGCTGAAGACCGAAGCCTTAGCTTGAGCTACGAAGATGTGTATTGGGGAGTGAGTCCGAACTGGCCTAGCAAACAATCGGGTCATTCCTGGGAGCGCAAAATCAAAGTGATGGGGACCTTGAGCGATCGACGTTCCATCGCTTCTTATTCCCTCGATGTGGGCGAGCAGCATTTCGAAAAAACTTCCATCCGGCCCGATGATACGCCCGAGGAAGAAACCTTCATCATTTTCGGTCCAGAGCCAATCACTGCGACTTTCCATTTTGATGATGGTACGAAACTTGTGTTGAAAGAAGAAGCGGAGGCTATCAAGGATCCAGCCAACGATGAAATTTACATCAAGAGTGAGCTGCACCCGATTGGCGATGGCAAGATGAGTGCGTATCGGGCCTTCCTACGCGTGCCGGGCGAAGCTATTTCGAGCGTCGGCTCTTACTTCGATAATATTGTGTGGGAGGTGGATGGCAGTCAAGCCCACCGCAATTTGGTGCTGCACTTTGGCGCCTGGAACCATTTTGAATTGACCGGCACGGCAACCCGCGACTTCCGCGTTCGTGCCACGATTTATTTCGACGACAAGGATCCGATAGTCGTCGAAAAGTGGATTGAACTTCCAGACGAAGGCACCGCTTACACAACTCCGGAACATATTGACATTTGGAATCGCAGCTCCTACCAAGGGCGCAACAGCCAAGGCGATCCAACGTGGAAGTATGTGACCAGCGTTTCAGGCGACTGGGCCGACGTCAGCAAAATCAAGGGGGTCACTTTCAGCTACACCAATCTACTCGGGGAAGCCAAGCAGCTAGCTGCGGTGAAAGATACCGAAGGCGACTGGTTCGCCATTTTGTTTGGCTTACCCAACGAGGCCGAGGTAACAGCAACAGTGCAGTGGTTGGATACAAGCAAGAGTAATACCGTCCTCAAGAAACTTCTTATTTCCAAAAAGCCGGTAGTGGACGGTATCTTTTTGGAAACCCAGTCCTATGAAAAGTTTGGAGATGGCTTTGCTTGGACAGCGCGTTTGGGTGGAGCGGAATGGCATCAAAGTGTGCATACTCTTGAATATCTCTACGATGCACGCTTTGATCATGTGGCCAATGGCAAGGATAAATATGCACAAGCCCGCAGCCCGTGGCAAACCGTTTTGCGCGCCGCCGATGGCACCCTGTACGAGCGCGCACAGTTCTTTCGAATCGCGCCGCGTGCTGGAACCTTGCATGCCCGCGCGCACTATGAAGATGGATCCATGGAATCCTTTCAAACGGAACTTGCGCCACAACTCAGCGACGCTTTCGGTGGTCCGCCAGAAAACCCGGTTCGGGTACGGCTGTTGGAGCGCTTCCTGGGCGTGGATGCTGCCAAGCCATTCCAATTTGAGCTGTGGTTGGATGCGCAGGGCGCGGCATTGAGCCAGGTGGATTACATGCTGCTATACAAGCACGACAAAGGCTTGGATAGCGCTGCAAAACTGGATGCTAAGAAGCACCACGTCCACGACTACTGGAGCCCAGGGCGTTATCGACTGCGTCTGGTCATGACCGACGGGACCTACGACGAGCGTCAGTTTGAGGTGAATTGTTTGCCCGCGCGCAATCACGAGTTGAGCTTGCAGCGCTCAGATTTGCAAATTGCCGTCGCCGGCCCCGCAGCTCGATTGGCAGCCATTAAGAATTTAATATTTTATATCACGGAAGACGGCGGCGAAGCGGTCACGTTAACGAGCAAAAACTTTGCAGCCGGACGCTACGACCATGCAGTTGCTTGGCTAAGAAAGCGCCCGGTTTCGGTTAAGGCCGAGCTCGAATTCCAAGATGGAAGCAAGGCGTCAATTCAGGATCGTTTAACTCTTGCCAAAGAAGGTAAGCCGAAAATGGTCACTGAGGATCGTTTTTGGGGCTTCGATGATGGCAAACCTTATTGGCTGATTCATCACCGCTTTCATTGGGCGGGATTCGTCGACGGAAGGTACGCCGAAAGGGTGAGCCACCCCGGGCACGCTATGAATACAACTCGGTCTTGGCCAGATTTTGAAGTCATGGAAGTTTCCCGTGCAGATAACGTCGGCCCATGGGGGCGTAAGCGGGTGAATATTGTTTTCAAAGACAGTGGCTGGATCGACCTTCCTGCTTTCCAACTTTCTGAGTACAAGGTTCAAGCTGCGCAAAGCAATGCTCTCCAGCTCACCGCTGAACGCACCTGGGAAAACCCCGATCCTGCAGAACTCGCCCTGGATGAATGGCTATTCCGTTTAGATGGCCCCATCCAACTGCTCGACGAAGTGGATTACGTCGACTACACTCCCATATATTCCAACGGGACGGATTTCCTTGGATTCACTTGGCATGCATGGCAACGTTTTTCGCTTGACGGCGACGGCTTCCCCGGCTTGGTTTTCACCGATTGGTTGCAGAGCCTCACCGCCAAAGTGCACTACCACGACGGGCGCCCTCCGCTTGAACTCAAGTGGAAGCGGCCTTGAGTTCTAACCAATTCCGGATGCAGTCCGGAGAGGTTCTGCCTTTCACCTTCGCACTTTCGCTACCGCGGGAGCTGAGCCCCAAAAAGTGTTTGGCGCAGAGTGATCCTGCGCTCAAGATGGAATCCTAAGTCGAGGGACGAGATTGGCCTCATAACGATTAGACTCCAAGTCAATTATCAGAGCAATTCGCGAAGCTCCTCTCGATTGACTTCGCAATCCCGCAGAATCTTCCCGAGCAAGCCGGGTCCCAGAGTCTCATTTTTGTGAACGGGCACCACTGAAGATCGCCCGTCGTCGTGGCGGAGGAAGTGATGACTTCCCTTAATTCGAATAACCTCAAACCCAATTTTTTTCATGGCGGCAAGGAATTCCTTGCCAGATATCCGTGGTTGCTTCGGGCTCACGCTACGCGCAATCTCTGAATACCCACGAATTCAAGAGATTCGGGTTCATCCCCTTCAACCTCAAGGCAAAGGGCGATCGCTTCCTTAACCCTTTCCATGAGTTCATCAAGCGATTTGGCCTGGGTGTGGCAGCCTGCAAGCCCAGGAACAGAGGCAATCAAATAGCCCTCCGAGTCCCTTTCAATTACTACGTCAAATTCTCGTGCCATGATGCCACCAGTTTACCACGGGCCAACTACAGCACCGAGAATTCAGGACATCATTCCACTTTCCCCTGTGGGTCAATCGGGATGGCGGCTTGCGCCGCTCTTGACCTCTGCAGCCGCACTTTCGCTACCGTGGGAGCTGGGCCCCAATGAGTTCACGGCGCATGCTTTCTCGCCCAAGGCAATGCTATACCAGATGAACTCACCGGCCCCAACTCTCAATATCAAAAATCCAAATAGCCGCAAGAAGGAAAAGGATGCCCGTAAAAACAAAAATGCAGTACGCAACCCATTCGGATATATCCACTTTGCCATTTTTGCCAATCGCCATCACTCGGGCGCTAGACATCAAGAATACTAAAACAAGTGGAATCAACATTTCTTTTGGAACCCCGTTGCCTGAATCCCAAACCGCCCAACCAGCACCAATAGCCTGAAAGGCAAACCCAATGGAAGCTGCCGCAACTGCAAGGAATCCAATTCGAATTGCCTTATTTACTTTCTTCATACCTTCTTCCTGACGGGGCGGCTGCTCAGCAGTCGGGCGACGCCGTGTCCTGTCAGGCGGTGGACGCGAATGCGGTCGTCGTGCACGTTGAACGCCCAAATCTCGCGCAGGATGCCCTCGATCCGGTCGGCTTCCCCTGTGGACGCGGCTTCCATTCCGTAATAGCCGCGATCGACGCGACGAACTTCGGCGTCTGTCGAGTAGTGGGGGTTGTCTCGCACACCCGGGGGCACTCCGTGGTTAGCTCCGTCGAGCTGTTTCGGCGCGAGCGAGGCGTGCAGCTCGTTTGCGTCGAGGACGATCGGGTCCAGGCCGCTCGTAGCGCAAGCGGCGAGGGCGATAAGGAGTAGCAAGTTAGCAGCGGGCGCAAGGCGTTTCATCTTAGTTTGGCATTCTCACCTGAAGTCCCTTCGGTGGCAACTATCCAATTGAATCAAATCTTGGAGTTTATAAAGCAAGTTGGGCAAATCCACCTGTATTCATTTGGTGTCGAATAGCCAGCAATTTTCTAGATAGCCTGGATAGCTTCGATAGGCTCTCCGTTTTGGGCCACACCAGCCCGCTTGTTTTTTCCAGACCAATTAGGGTACTGCGTTTGACGGAGATCAATCTTCCCATCTCATCTGGTAAGACTGCCCAAGATTATCCAATAGCTACCACTCCGCACCACTCAAACGCAGTGACATGATGAGTTGTTCCATCTCATCCTTCATACCTAAATCTTCATAATAAACATTGAAGGAAAGCGCAGTATCGCTATCCCCTTCGGCCAACCGGATGTTTGGGATATAGACTGCCGATACCAATTCCGTTGGATTCACGGTCGACAGCTTTTCATAGAAAGCAAACTGAGCCTGCCTTCCATCAATAACCACGTCCTCTTTCAATGCAACATTCCCCTCGAAGGAGTCATCTGAAAACCAACCATAATCGAAGACAATTCTAAAATCCTGGCCTTCAAACACACCGGAGAACGAGTCTTCAGAATGCATGGGTTGTTCGCCAATCCCAGGAGGACCGAAGAAACAAAAGGCACTGTTGGAATACGCGAGCCAAGAGGCAGGGGTGGATTCAGGCCGACTCAACTCTGCGAAACCGCATTCCTGCGAAGACCTTGAGGCGCCTGAACAAGCAAGCAGCCCGGTGCAAATCGTGAAAAGAAGGAATAAGCGCATTGATTTTTGCACTGTCAGTCTACCGGGTTAGCCGTTCACCTGCAGGTGCGTGGCGCTTCACCTGGCGCGGCGAAGCCGTGATCAAATGCGTGCGCTGGTTATTTGGGAACCCCAAAATTGTAAAACTCCTGGCAGCTTAAACAATCTCCTATGATCACAAACCTGAGAGGGTTGATCTCCGTCAACCCAACTAACCAAAGAGATCCAAGCTGCAAGTTAGAGGGGACCTTAAATGGGGTCCCGGCTGAGTGAGGCCTTGTCAAATAAACACTTACCGCGGTGTCATTTGAGGTGCAATATTCACTAAGCCTGTTTAGGGAAACTCTGATTCATTCCGATCGGCGAGTCTGCGGCGTAAATCGCCAGCTTCGGCGTTGCTTCATCTCGGCTGTAGCGAGGCTACAGCCTTCGATTCGCGCCTTGAATCTAACGATTTCCACTCACAGCCTCACTCGCCCGAATGAATCAGAGCTTCCTTAACTGGGTGGCTGCTCAGACAGTTCATTATCCACGCAAAAAGTAGGGCTATAGACTTCC
>JACNIZ010000381.1 GCA_014382805.1 Planctomycetota bacterium | reverse complement strand
TGCACCAGCACCGTGATCATCTTGCCGCGACCTGTTTCCTACTTGGCTTCCAAAATCGTTCCCAAAGCATCGCCACGGGCGTGGGCTTTAAGGTCCAAAACTTCAGACTCAAGCAGAACCCGTTCCAGCAGAGTATCGATACCAGTCTTGCGCAAAGCGGAGACCTCGACCATGCCGATTTCACCGCCCCAATCCTCAGGCTGAAGGCCCAAAGTTGCCAGCTGTGATTTAACGTGTTCAGGATTCGCGCCGACAGTGTCGACCTTGTTGATGGCAACAACTACTGGCGTGCCCGCAGCCCTTGCATGCGAGATCGCTTCCTCTGTTTGCGGCATTACACCGTCATCGGCAGCGACAACCAAAACCACAATGTCGGTGGTTTCAGCACCGCGTCGGCGCATTTGAGTAAACGCCTTGTGGCCAGGAGTATCCAGAATGGTTATGCCTTGGCCTGTAGGCAATTGCACTTTGTAAGCGCCGACGTGCTGGGTAATCCCGCCCGCCTCTTTGCCAGCCAAGCGCGTTTCGCGAATGGCGTCAATCAATGAAGTTTTACCATGGTCTACGTGACCAAGGAAAGCAATGACCGGTTGGCGCGGAGCAAGCGTGGAATCATCCACAGCCTTTCGTGAGGCCATGACGTCAGCCATGAGCTCCTGCTCAATGTCAGCCTCTTCGCGGTACTGGATGTTGACGTCCATGTCATCCGCGAGCAGCTCGACAGCGTCGGCCTCCAGCGTGGCATTGATGCTTGCCATCACACCCATGTGCATTAGCTTGCGCACCAAGTCATTGGTGCTAACACCGGTGGCGGTTGAAAATGCCTTTACCGTCACGGGTGATTGCAAAACCACGTCTTTCTTACGCGCGACGGTGGAGACTTTTTTCGGTCCAACCTTGCCTTGACGGCGCGCACGCATGGTTTCGCGTTGCCGGGTGCGCTGTTCGCGACGCGTCGACGCTACTCGGTCACGAATATCGGAGAAGGTTGTGGAACGCTTCTTATCTTCGTGTTGCGATTTAATTAAGCCCAGCGCAGCCAAGTCGATCTTGCCGACCTTGCGGGCAGCACGTTTTGGCTTAGGCGTAGGAGCTTGACGTCCACCCGGACCCTTTTTGCCGCGCTTGTCGCCTTTGCCATCTTGCGGCTTGCCTTTGCCCGCGCCATCCTTGCCAGGAGTTGCAGCTTTGGCACCACTGGGTTTCGGCGTTGGTGGTTCAGCAGCAGCTGGTTTAATTTCCGCTGGCTTGGCCGGAGTCGGGGTGGGAGGGGTTCCTGCGGTCGGGGAAGGTTTTGCAACCTCAGCGACTGGCTCACTGACGGCTTCGCTTTGTTCAGCAACGACCTCAGGTTCCGGTGAAGCTTCCACCTCGGGCTCAACTGCGACAGTTTCCACTACAGCTGGCTCTTCCATTTCATGGGCCTCAGGTTCAGCTGGCTCGGGTGCAGTAAGTACTGGCTCGGGCACTGGTTCTGGCTCAGGGGCAGGCTCAGGTTCTGGTTCCGGCTCGGGCTCTGGTTCTGCATCTTGAATCGATGCAGCCATTTGGGCCTCAAGATCGGCAAAGGAAAACGCCTTTCCGGCGCCTTCCTTTTTCTTCGAATCGGATTTGGATTCAACTCCGCCGCCTTCGGACTTTAGCAGTCCGCCCTTGCGTAGTCGTTCTTCAATGACTGGTACGTCCCACTCTTCTACCGATGCTTGGTAGGAGCTTACTGGGAAGCCAATGTTATGCAGAATGTCGACGAACTCCGCCGACTTGTAACCGAATTGCTTTGCTAACGTAAAGACTTTGACTTTGCTCAAAGATCTAGTTCTCCTCCGGGCTACCTACCTTGGACTCTGACTCTGGATCTGTATCCATGGTCATTTCCGACTCAGCCTCTGCGGCTGCAGTCTGTTCGGGAGCTGGTGGGGTTTCTTGGGTTTGTTCTTCTTCCTCGATGTACTGGCCTTCTGCCAGTAATTCCGCTTCGTATTCCGCTGGGGTCTTGATTTCGATCTCCCAGCCGACGATTTTTGATGCCAGGCGCACATTGCGTCCGCCTACACCAATTGCCAACGGCTTTTGCTCGTCGCTGACTAACACAAAAACCGACATCGATTCTTCGTCCGGGAAGATGTGTTCCAGGGCGATGTCTTTCGCAGGTTTAAGTGAGTTCTGAACCAATTCTTCCAGCGAATCGCTCCAGCCAATGATGTCGATCTTTTCCTGACCGAGTTCATCATTGATGTTGCGAATCCGCGTTCCACGCACGCCTAGGCAGCTGCCGATGGCGTCGACGCGTGGGTCCATGGAGTAAACCGCGACCTTCGAGCGATAGCCGGCATCACGCGCAACGCGCATGACCCGCACTAGGCCCTCCTGGATCTCCGGAATCTCGACCTCGAATAGCTTTTGTACAAAGCGCTCATCACGGCGTGAGGCAATGATCACCACCCGCGAGCCCTCTTTGCGCACTTCCTTAACCAAAATCCGCAGCCTGTCGCCGACATGCAAGCGCTCACTAAGCACGCGTTCCGAGCGCGGCAGCAAGGCTTCGTTTTTGCCGTTCAACAGCAAAATGACGTTGGGGCCCTCAATCTTGTGGACCACGGAAGCAACTACGCTGCCAATCTGGGTTTCGAATTGGCCAAAAACTTTGTCGCGCTCTGCCTCGCGGATTTTCTGCATGAAAACCTGCTTGGTAGTTTGGGCGGCAATTCGACCTAATTCTTCCGCAGAAGGGAATGCAACCTCGCCATTTGGCATCTCAAGTGAAATTTGGCCGTTGCGGCGATCAATGCGAACGTCAAAGCCTTCTTCCACGCCCATACGCTTGCGCGTGGCCATGGTCAGAGCCTCTTCGAGCGCAGTGAACAGGATCTCACGATCCACTCCGCGGTCACGGTGGATCGCGTCGATCATTCGAAGGACTTCTTCTTTACGCATTGTACTGCTCTAAGTGCTTGTAACAGATGCCGTTAGGGGATTCGAGGCAGGGCGACACAGGGCCGAAAAGTCCAAGAAAAACGGGTGTACAGCAGGCTGTACACCCGATGATCGCGGCAGACCGCGAAAAACCGGAACCCTTCCGGGGATCGAGTGATCACCCTTCGAAACGTCTAGTGACGATTCTGGGGCAGATATGATAACACCGTGACGGTAAGCGGCAATTAACAGGTTTCCGTTGTCGGCCCGAAATTCTAGAATCTTTACCCAGCAACCGATGTCGCAGCCTTCTCACACCCCGTCGTCCAGGCAATCGGCCGAGTTTCGATTGAACAGCCAATCCCAACCCTGGCGGAGCAATTTTTCGGTTTCCCAATTGCTGGAGGAGTTAGAGGCCACCGGTCCTGGTGTGGCCGTCGAGCGCAATGGCGACGTCGTCCGCCGCGTCGATCATGCCTCCACTTTGGTCCAACCAGGCGATCAAATCGAGGTCGTGCGCCTGGTCGGTGGTGGTTGAGCCGCGGCCGCACCTTTGATTTGCATCCCCAGTTCGCTGAACCCATTCTAAATAGTGTCCCAATCCTCCCGCACTGAACCCCTGCAGCTGGGCAAATTCACGCTGCAATCGCGCCTCATTCTTGGCACCGGCAAATACGCCAGTTATCAGCAAATGGCTGATGCGCTGGAGCAGTCCGGAACGGATTGCGTGACTGTGGCGGTACGGCGCATCCCACAGGACGAAGATCCAGGGCAGCGTTTCTTGGATTTCATCGATCGCGACAAGTACACCCTATTGCCCAATACCGCAGGCTGTTTCGATTACCAAACGGCGGTGCGTACCTGCCGCCTGGCGCGCGAGATGCTGGAAACTGATTTGGTCAAATTGGAAGTGCTGGGCGATCAAAAAACCTTGCTGCCTGATCCAGTGGATACTTTGCGTGCAACCGAAACCTTGGTCGCCGAAGGCTTCACAGTTTTGGTTTACACCAGTGACGACGTGCGTCAAGCCAAGCGTTTGGAAGAGGCCGGGGCGACTGCGGTCATGCCGTTGGGCAGCCCGATTGGCAGTGGCCAAGGGATATTGAATCCACTCAACATCCGCTTGATCATTGAGCAAGCCGAAGTGCCCATCTTGCTTGACGCTGGCGTAGGCCAAGCTAGCGATGTGGCGATCGCGATGGAGTTGGGCGCTGACGGCGTGTTGTTGAATACTGCTGTTGCTCAAGCCGCCGACCCAATCCGCATGGCGCGGGCCGTTCGAGATGCTTGTTATGCCGGCTATGATAGCTACCGTGCCGGACGCATCGCCAAGCGCTTGTATGCCAGCGCCAGTTCGCCGACAGAAGGATTGATCAAGCCTAGTGCTGTTGCAACTGCCAGCACTCTAAGACCCGCTAAATCTCCGGCGCCGTGATCCTTGTAATATTTAAACTACTGATTGCCATTCCGATTATGGCCGGCATGGCCATCTTGGTCGCAGCGATGGCGAACTTGATGTATGACCCAGGCAAAATGGAAGAGCAGGGCGAATTGGACAAACAAGCGTTGCCTCTCGCCAATCCGGTCTTACTGGCGGCTCTATTGTTTCTACTTTTTGGACCGCTGGTTATGGCGTGGTTGCAGCAACAGTTTTGGCCAGATTCCGCGCCACCTTCTGTCCTGCTTTCGAGTGCAGTAGTTTTAGTCTTAACCGCAATGTTTCTCGGCGTATTCACACGTCGCTGGCCTGCAGCTTTGCCCTTCTCCTGGCGCCGGCAACCGGTGATTGCCTATTGCCTGTTCCTGCCGTTACTGGCGGCGGTTTCGGTCGTTAATCGCATCTTGATGGAGGACGTCGGCGGTGTTGAATTGCCGTGGCAAGTAGTTTCAGGCTTCGACGAACTTAGTGGTTGGCCGTTGGCCGGAGCGTTGCTGATGGTTATTGTGCTGGTGCCATGGCTGGAGGAAATTATCTTTCGCCATTTTGTATGGGGGGCCTTGCTCAAACATCCAGGCTTTGGGGTGCTGCGCGCGCTGATTTTTTCCTCGCTTGCTTTCACCGTCTTGCATCCACCTACGATGTGGCTGCCAGTGTTCTGCCTCGGCTTATTCCTAGCTTGGGTACGTTGGCGGTCGTGCCGTCTAGCCGACGCCGTAGTCATCCACCAACTGCATAACCTATTGGTCGTGCTACTCCTTACCGACCTGTCCTTCTAAACATGCCTGCTAATCAAGTTGATGATCCATTTCCACTGCCGCGCCGCGGTCTCATGCGCAGAGTTGCCGGCGGGGCCATGGTCGCTTTCGACGCCGTCGTAATTGGCGACGTAATTTTGGAAGAGGACGTTACGGTTTGGTTTAACGTCACCATTCGCGGGGACGATGCACCGATCACCATCGGCGCGCGCACCAACGTGCAGGACAATACTTGCATTCACTGTGATACCGACGTGCCCCAGGTCATTGGCACCGATTGCACCATTGGTCACAGTGCAACCGTGCATGGTGCATCCATCGGCAACCGTGTTTTGATCGGTATGGGCGCGACTATTTTAGGCGGTGCCAAAGTCGGCGATGGCGCGGTGATCGCAGCTGGTGCCGTGGTGCGTGAAAACTTCGAAGTGCCGCCGAATACCTTGGTGGCTGGCGTGCCGGCCAAAATCATTCGCGAGATTAACGCCAAGGATCAGGCCTTTATGGCCCATTCGGTGCCGCACTACATCAAGACCGCTCTGTCCTATTTGGCCGCGGATTAGGCCTGGTCGGTAGGCGCGCGCATCTACCGCGATGACCAATTCACCCTATAGGGTGTCAACGTTTTTGCGATGGAATTCTTCCAGCAAATTGCGGTAGCGCAACGGCAGATCCTCGGCTTGCGCGTTTTGCAAAGTTTGCTGCAATCGCGGTGGCAGGTGACCCCATGCACCGCCTTGCCCCGGTGTCAAAAAGATAGGCTGCACGGACGACGGCGGCAGCTGACTTGCGTCATCTGATTCGCCATCGTTTCTTTGATTGTCCATGTTGCCATCCATCTCGCCTGGCTTCGGTCTTTGCTCCGACTGCTGTTCGGGTGGTTTGCTGTGATCCGGATCCGAGGGCGATTGAGAGGAGCCACCCTGCGACGGAGAGGAGCTCTCGCTAGGGGCGGGCAGCATCGCCAGTAACTCTTCCATATCGGCGAGTAATGCGTCGGCATGGTTCACCGCAACTTCGAATTTGCCCTGCACTTCGTTCGGGTCTTCGGCATCGGAAGCGGCAACGCCTTCAGCGAAGTCGCGAGCCTCCAACAAGGACTTGTCCAAGTCGGCGAAGTCTTGCCGCACTTTTTCAATGGCTTCCATGATTTGTTCCATCGAAGCGGCTTTTTCAGGTTCCTGTTCTGGAACCGGCTCTTGCCCCAGCCACGGGGTGCTCAAAAATATCAGGCTGCAGATCGCAATCATTACACGTCCTCTCCGGCTTCATCTTGTTCTGCGCGCATGCGTTCCAATATGGATTCAAATAGCGAGCGCAGACGCTTTTGCCGTTGCGCTAATTGATCCAATTCGGCGAGGTCATCCTCGTCCAGTTTCACGCCCGCTTGATTCAGTAAATCTTGGCGATTGCGCAGAGCTTCAATGCGTTGGCGCAAGTCGGTCTGAATCGATTTCAGCAATTGCACCTCAGCAGCGAAGCTAACCAATGGTTCTTCTTTTTTCTCGGGTTCTCCGCCTTCACCTTCGGGTGGTGCTTCGGCCTTTTTGCGCAACCGTTCGGCCTCGGTGCGAATGGCGTCGATCAAGCGTTGCCAATCGACCACAAGGCGTGCGGCCATATCCAAATTGTCCTTGTCGGCGCGATAGCGTGGCGGCCCAATGCGCTTGCCCAGCAAGATGTGATCTTCGACGATGCTTTGCAGCAAAAACGGGAAGGAATCGGCACCGGCCTCACGAATTTCAAACAACAAATCTTTCGCTTCCGCGGCGATCTGTTTTTGCTCAGTAGCCCATTGCCGCAATGGCACGCGGGCACTGCGCGGAACTCGTGACGCCCCGTTCATGCTAAGGATCAATTCATCAAACTGACCCAAGATTCGTCGGTGTCGTTCGGCCAATTCTTCGGCTTTTTCCAACACATCAATCAGGGTCTCCATCTCCTGCATGTCGGCCAGTTGCGCAGCTTCCGCCTGCGCTTGATCTGCACCTTGCAGCAGTTTTTCCTCGGCCTCTTTTTGATGCTCTTGTGCTTCTTTCAGGTCTTGCGGCGAAGACGGTTTTGACTGACCCGGTGGAGACTGCTGTGGTTTCGGTTGACCAGGTTTAGTTTCGGATTCTTCGCTAGACCCTTCTTCCGACTTCTCGCCGGGTTGAGCTTCGGCGTTTTCCTCAGGCTTTTCGCCGGGTTGAGCTTCGGCGTTTTCCTCTGACTTCTCCCCTTCGTCGCCGGCTTTAGGGTCATCGCGTAAATCTTCTTCAGCCTGTTTGCCAGCGTCGGCGGCTTCTTCGGTTTGCTCAGCCCCAGTTTCGCCTGCTTCCTTTTGCGCCAAATCGCGCATTTTTTGATTCAACTTGGCTTGCGCTTCGGCCAACGCGTCGCGCTTGGCTTGCTCGGTTTTGCCATTGGCTACTTCTTCTTTTTCCAAGGCTTCGGTTTGCTCTCGCAATTTGGCTTGCTGATCAGCAAGCTCACGCATTTCCTTGGCGCGTCGTTGCGCTTCTTCAAGCAAGCCTTGAACTTGCTCCTGGCGTTCCGTTTCCATCAAATAATCCAGCAACTCTTGCAAGATCTGGATCAATTCCGCTTGCTGCTCCAAAGCTGACCCGGCGCGCAATTCGGTCAAATCAGACGCAACTTCCTCCAATATTGTCGCCAGCGGGCGCTCGTCGCCGATATCGGCCGGCTTTTCCCTGGCTGGTCTCAGCAATTCCTCTCGTGCCGTGCTGCCTGCCAGTTCCTCCCGCTGCTCCAGAGACAAAAGATTCCCTTCCCGCCTTCGTAC
>JACNIZ010000282.1 GCA_014382805.1 Planctomycetota bacterium | reverse complement strand
ACAAACCCGTGCCCGGCGCCCCCCCGCTCCTCCCAACCCGTGGTATTGTGCCTTTTAAGGGGGCGACCCGCCGCCCCCAAAAAAAATGTGGTGTTCGCCGGCGGCGGCCGCCCCTCGGGAAAAAACAAAAACCAAGTCCCCCCCTCTGGGGGCCCAATACATAAAAAACCCCCCCCCGCCTATATTCCCCGCCGCGGGATAAGTCACCGCCAACGCAAAACTAGCTGCAATCGCCGCATCCACTGCATTGCCACCGCGCTCCAACATCGACGTCGCGGCAAAAGTAGCGTTCGCTTCCGACGTCACCGCTGCCCCCCCTATTCCAGTTGGAATATCCGCCGTTGCCAGGGCACGAGCGCCAGTAGAGCGGGAAAGATCGCGCGTCGGCCCTTGGCATGCGAACAGGAGCGCAGCACTAAGAGCTAGCAGCAAAAAGCGGGGCATTGATTTCATGGGATGCATGATTCGGGTTCGATTCAAAAGATATTACGGGGTCCTGGTTAGCTCAGGAGCCTTCAATTCCGCGCTCGCCAAAGCCACCTTGCCAGCCTCATTTGAGTAAGCAGCGAGGACCACAGAGCCTCGCACCAAAATCATCTGCAAATGCGCATTGGTCCTACTGGCCTGGGCGTAATAGGCTTCATAGAACTCGCTGGCATCGGCATCGGAATCCCAAATAGAGGTCCAAACCAAGACCCGTTCGCCGTCTGGGCCTAGGTAGGATTGGTACAAATCGCCATCCCATCCAGAGGTTGCCTCATTGGTCCAGCGCCCGGCAATTTGGCCTTGCACCGTGGCGAGATCGGGCAATGTTTCGGCGCTCATGATAAAGCTGCCAAGTTCACCTAGCACGTTCTGGTCTTGCAATACCCAGCCGTCGCCAAAATCGGCGGAACGGTCAGGCAATTCCAGCACTGTCGGTTCGTCGCGCAAATCCTCTTGCCAATACTTTTCAATGTGCAGCACTTGCTCACTAGAGCGGGGAGGGTTTTTGAACGCATAATCCAAATCTTCAGCTTTGGGCACGGCCATAGTTGCAGTCATGGCTTCGGTTTCCCGCGTCAGCAGTTTGTTACCCTCCATATAGGGCAGGGTCAGGGTAATAATCAAATACGGCGGTGCATCACGAATGGAGTCGGATTGATCGGCCATCATCGCAGACATGCTGGCAGCGTCCATCGAAATCCAACCCGCCAACATGCCTTGCAGGGCGAACAAATTCATCAATGACGTGCCGCTACCCTCTGCAACGGAACGCACTGCGAATTCATAGTCGGCATTATCCTTGGCTACACCCATCATCTTTTGCAGATCGTATTGCTGATCATCCAAAGCGTGAGTTAATTCGTGCGCCAAGATAATGTCGGCCATGCCGCCTTGCTTGAAACTATCGATCATGTAAAAACTCTTGGTTTTTGGATCGTAGTAACCGCCGACCTGGGAGCGCAAAAGATCCAGCGTGGTTTGCAACAGATCCAGCTCGGGATCGATCAGTCCAAGTAAGCGGTAAGCTTCGGCAGTCTCTGCAAACTTGTCTAAGCCATACTCCTCATCGAAATCTTTCATTGCGAAATCAATAAATTCTTCAACCGTGTGCATTCCAGCGGGAACGTCGTGTTTGAACTTTTGCCCGCGCAGCTCCTCTACCTTGGGAATAATAAACGCCACTCGCTCATCTAAAATTTTCTGATTAAACGGTTCCGCCGAGTCGCCGGGGTTTTCATATTCGTCCTCGAACAAATCAAAATCATCGTCCGCCTCGACTGCGGGGCTTTGTTGCGTCGGGCCGTTTGAATCCGCATCTTTTTCGGCGGGAATGGGTCCGTCAGGCGTCTCATGCGCAATCGGCGCGTGGCAAGCCACCACCACCGAAAGCAACCCTGTCGTCAGTACAGCAGATGCTAAAAATCGAAGCCAATCGGCGAAAGAATCCGGAAGGTGGGCGTTTGACATTGCTCCATAGGTTAAACTCCCCGCGATCCATGAGCAGCGACAGTGTGGTAATCATTGGTGCCGGCATTGCTGGAGCAGCGACGGCATACTTCTTATCCAGGCAGGGCGTGAAAAACGTGGTGCTGCTGGACCGCGAAAAGCAGCCCGGGGTGCACTCCACCGGCCGAAACGCGGCTATTTTGCGCACCGCCATCCCGCACCCGGAATTGCATCACCTGGGCTGGAAATCCAAGCAGTTTTACGAATCGCCGCCGCCAGGGTTTACCGAAACGCCTCTGGTGGACCCGGTGGGCTTGTTCCTGGCCGCAACCGACGATCAAATCGTGGGTACTAGCCGCGACCTGCAAGCTTGGCTAGAGGACCCTACCTGTTCCAAGGGAGGCGAAAATGCCGATCCCAGCCAGCTTTATGATCTCTACCCGGAGCTGGCCAAACGTGTCGATTATGTGCACCACTTCGCCAACGAGGGTGTGTTCGACGTCGACGCCATTCTTTCCGGATTCCTGCGCGGCGCACGCCAGGCAGGTGTCGAGGTGCGACTTTGCAACGAAGCCCGGAGACTCCTGGTTGAAAACGGAAAAATTGTCGGCGTAGCGACCGACGAAGAGGTCATCCCCGCCCAAAAAGCAGTCTTGGCCGGCGGTGGCTGGGCCGCCGACCTAGCCGACGCCGCCGGTTACCCTTTGCCGCTGCAACCGATTCGAAGGCATATTTTGGTGACGGCTCGCATTCCTGAATTGGACCCCAAAGGGCCAGTTGTTTGGCTCGGTGGTGACGAGTTTTACTTCCGTCCAGAAAGTGGCGGGCTGTTGATGTCGGCGTGTGATACGCAGCCGGTTTCTGCGGCCGAAGGAGAATTGGCGCAGCATCAAACTATCGAAGAAATCGCGATCAAGGCCGAGCGCTGGCTACCGGGCTTTGATCAATTAGGAGCCGCCCATTATTGGGCCGGCATGCGTACCTTTGCCCCGGATCCTCTGTTCGTCGTCGGCCCTGATCCGCGCCTCAGCGGGTTGCATTGGGTGGCCGGGTTGGGTGGCCACGGCATCACTTGTGGTGCAGCAGTCGGCTCGCTCGCAGCAGATTGGATTTGCGGCAAAAAATCCAGCTATCCCTATGCGCGCGATCTGCTTCCTGGCCGATTCTTCGATCAATCCGATAACCGCTCTAGCACTGGAATCGAAATCGGCAAATAAATCGCCTCGAAACTGCCGGCGATCACTGTTACCGGCAATTCCACAGTGGCACTGTGGTCCTCGGCATCCACAAACTGAATAGTAATTATGAAATCGCCGGCGGCAGTCAATGGCAATTCCGTTTGCTTAGTCAATGGATCGAGGGGTTGATCAATGAAATTAGTGCCCGACACTCTGGCACTGGTCCATTTACCCCAATCCGGAGGGTGCTGCAAAATCACCGATGGAGGCCAAACGAAGCCAATCGGATTTTCCTGTTGCTCCTTCAAACTGGCAGGATCCACCGTAACCGGCTCACTCCAAATACTGTTTTTGTTAGACGCAAGGACTAGAAATGGTTTGCTAGGCAATCCATGGAAAGTCACACAACCGTGATCGTCCAATTCCATGACGTAAGCTAAAACGAACGCGTGTCTCTTATTGATATTCGTAGACAAGACTCCGCCACTCGGCAGATTGACCAGCGCCCGTCGCTTAGCCCACTTCAATCGGTCCTTTCCCTCGAGCACGAACATAATTGATTCGATTTGGTCGACGTCGTCCGCTTCGGCTCGAATGACATAAGGATTGTTGTTGCCATCCAATCGAATGGTGGTGGTTTGGCCGCCATTCACCTGCACAACTTGGCTTTTGGGCACGCCGTGAATCGTTTGAATGACCATGGAATAATTACCCTCTTCCAACGGCCAAGAAAGCGTCGGCTCCCAACCCAGTGGCATCCGCCCAGTTGATTGCGGCGCATCACGTTCAACAGCGGGAAATGAATTCAAGCGCATCCAAGTATTGCCCCTTAATTCCAGCGGAACCTCGACCAGCAAGACCCCTTTTTCCGGAGGCGAGATCGTGAACTCTTGGTACCCAGGCTGCACCTCAAAATTACCCATGGTGAAAAGCTCAACGGCAACTGGTTGAGTATCCAATGAATAATTCCCTGGCGGAACGTCTTCGAACAACAAGCTTTTGCCGTCCTCTAAAACAGCGCTAAGAATGCGCCCATTGGAGCCGTCGGGGCGCACGCCGACGAAAAGTTCTGTAGGTTTGTTCTGCACCAAATTGAACTGCGTTCCAGGTTCACCTAGCGGTGCCTCGGAAAGGATGCGCACCGTAGCGCGCGAATCCAGTGCCAGCTCCGCCACCCCTCCCGGGCACAATTCGACCGGCCTCGCGAAGCCATCATTTACTTGTACCCAGCCTATGCCCAAGGTATCGACGCCAGATCCCAGAAAGCGCAGTTGCTTGCCACCCAACGGGAACGGCTTTAGCCATTGGCTGGCCTTGAGCAGCGCCTGAGTCCATTGCGCCACCGGCTTGACTGGGCCTTGCGGTCGATCAAACATTTCGCGCGGTCGACTGAGTCCGCCCTCTATTTCCAACACTTCCATCGAACCAGTGAGCTGGACGTCGGCGTGGGTATAGGGGAATAGCACTAGATTGCCCAAATCCAAGCCACCCGCTGCAACGTCGGATGGCGTAATTTCGTCGCTGCGGTGAAAGCCCCTGGGACCCAGAATGGCGAGCTTAGCAATGGGCAATTTCGACCTAAATTGCAGGCGTCCGGTAGCGTCCGTACGCGCTTGTGCATCCGTTTCATCGCTCAATTGGACCAAAACGCTGGCGTTGCGCGCCGGAGTTCCATCGGCGTAATACGCCCACGCTTTGGTCAAATAAGGTGCCTCGGCAGCCGTCAACTCGTTAGAGAGGCGCACTATTTCAATCCGATTTTGGCGGAAAACAAAGTTGGAAACTAAGGTTAAAAAACTCGGATAACTGCCCGCTCCCACCCCATAAGGAAATGCCGACGCCAGGATTTTCTCCAAGCTAAGGCCAGTGGCAAAACCAGGACCGTTGAGCAATGGAATACTAGCTTGCTGCGACGGTCGACCAAGCTCCATAGCTTGTGCTTCTGAAATTTTCACAAAGCCACCTTCGGGATGCAGGGCAAGAAAGCGCCGCTCGGCCAGCGGAAGATTACTGAAATGCGCCCAACCGTTGCCGTCGGTGAAAGCAAATTGCACGGGGTGATAAGGGCTGCCTTGGAAGCCCCCGGCAAAAACCAACACGTTTGCAATCGCCACGCCTCCAGGATCAATTGCCTGAATTTTTAATTCCCGCCCCGCCAATGGACTCCAATCTAATTCAGACTGAATCCCTGCTGAATACAGGATGCGCTCGGTGGCAATGTCCGGTGCGCTGAGGTCCAACACCCAATTGCCGTCGCGCAGGCCTGCCGGCAAGATGTAGTCAGGTCCGCGCAGCGTAAAATTACGTTGGTCGAGGATGGAGAGTGCTACAGATGGAGCATCCAGAGCCGCGCCATACATAATTTGGGCAACTTCAATCGCTTGAACCTGAATGTCCCCCTGCAGGATTCCGGCAGGGTTGCTCACCCGCAGTCGCGGTGGAATCGAGGGATCAGAGCTGGCGTTGGTGTATTCAACCCGAGCCGCGACCGGATCCAAAGTTGCAACAGTGGTTTGACCTTGTACGGCAATTGGGCTGACGTCGCCGGTCCCATCTAAAGGTTTTGGCTCTGAAATCCAAATCCAAGTGAGACCGGCTACCACGAGCAGGGTGGATGCAGCAGCCACCACCATTCCTGAGCCCCCGTGCGACACCGAAGCAGTGCCGACCTCGGCCTTGGCTAGGGTGGCAGATCCTATCCCTGGGGCAGCTGGAGGTAAAAATTGAGCGATCCCTGGGAAGGTGGCCAGCAGGCCGGCGCGCCATTGAGATCCAAGGTTCTGGTCCAGCGCGACCTCCAATCGCTGGCGCCCACGCATCAATTGGGTACGCACGGTGGACGTCGGCACACCGGTTTGGCGACCCCACCTCGGAAACTGCCAAACCGTCAATATAATGCAGGGTGACGGCGGTGCGATAAGGCTCGGTCAAGTTGCGCACCGCTTGCAGCAACAAATAGCTGGTTTCTGCCCTTGAGGCTTCGAAACTTGGATCCACTTTCGCGTCAACCGAATCGGGCTGAGTGGGATCCTTGTGACGGTTGAATTTGCCCTCGCGCCGAAACCAGTCAATTGCCAGATTTCGCGCTACACGCGACCACCAGCCGGCAAGCGAGGCAGCATGGGCGGGCGGCTTTTCCAAAGCGCGCAGCCACGCCTCCTGCAGGATGTCGTCGGCTATCGCTGTGTTACCAACCATCCCATATACAAGCCTAGATACGTGTTCAGAGTCCCGAAGCAGCTGCTCCTGGGAGACTTGCGGGGTGTTAGGCAATGGGGACATGATGACTCGCTGAGGTCCCTGGGTAGAGTGACTGGTGGAACTTACCCTAGGATGTAATAGGAACGCGGCCTAGGGCTGGATAGTCCCAAGAAATTTAACCCTACCAGAAAACGGCATCCTGCCCCATGAAGGACAGAAAACTAAGAAGTCGCAATGAGCCGAAGCCCCACAGCAACGCGGCTCCGCAAGCCACTAATAAAAGGCGGCTACCTGTCGAAGTAGCTTTGGCGTCGAAGGCCTTGGAAATGTGCGGCAGTAGGTGCAGCAACATCCATAACGAGCTCAAGACAACCAATATGGCCATCCCAATATGGCCGCTCGCCAACAACTCTAGTCCTAATGCCCAGCGCACGTGCAAACCCGCGGTCGGCGGCAAACCGACCAAAGCCAAAATCACGGTAGTCCACAGCACTGCCGCCCATCGTGAGCGCAAGCCATAGCCAGCCCAAGCGCCGATTCCTGCCAGGGTGTAAATCACCGCGTAAAAACCGCTTAATTCGACGCCGCTTTGGCCTAGATTGAAACTGGCCACCAGCAAAATTGCTACATGTATAGGCGTGCAAGCCGCCAATTGAGACAAACAACCGCTGGCGCTCTTCAGAGCCTTGGCCCCAAAAATCAAACACAAGGTTGCCACCAAAAAAATCAAGTTTTGCAATAGCTGCAAAGCCCCTGCTTCGGGATGGAGCGCGCTGCCCTGTACCAAACCGGAGTACATCGACGTCGTCAGCCTGAGCCAAACGCCGAAAAAGAGTACCGGCATGCCGACGCTGGCCATGAGCTGCTGGCTGCGCGACGGAGTTTCGGCGGCGGCGGCAAGCAACCCACGGCCGAGCATGAGCAAGCCCACGCCAATCAGAGTCCAAGCAGCCAACTGGCCGCCCAAAGATTCTTCCAGCCAGCCTTGGCTAGTTGCGATGGCGATTTGCCGATAACCCATGCCTCCACTGCTGACGCCAAGGCTGAGCAAACCGAAGCCTAAGACCAACAGGCCCGCGCGCGGTAAATTTGCGCTTGCGACGACGTCTGAATCGTTGGCTTTTGCACTGTTTACATTTAGCCGGCTGGCGAAAATAACCGCGCAGCAAACACCGAAAAGGGTCATCACGATGTGAAATGAACTAAGGGCGATGCTGCCACTAGCGACTACGCCGATGAGATTGCTCCAGTAAGCAGCGTTATCACCTTTGGCTTGCTTTGACCGGAACTTGACTGCGGCAAATGCAGCAAACACCAGCAGCAATTGATAAAACGCGCCAAGTCGATCGGCGACCATCCACTCACCAAAGGTAAGCGTTGACGACCACCTGGTCAGATGGAATGCCGAAAAATCCCCTAATCGGATCACCCCTAAAATCGCAACCACGACAAGGCCCAGTTGGGCTAGTCGGCGATTGGCATTGGATGTAGATTTGCCACCTCTAGCAAAGTGCAGGGCAATCCAAAGCACCAGCAAAATGAGCTCGGCAACATGGCTACGCAGATCGACGAGTAGGTCCATTAAAAGGTCCCCCCCGCGAAGG
>JACNIZ010000357.1 GCA_014382805.1 Planctomycetota bacterium | reverse complement strand
AGTGCCGGTGGTGAAATTGCGAAACGTGGCTTTCACATCGTCGACATTGATATTGGTTGTCCGGTCCCCAAGGTCGCCGGCAGTGGCGGCGGTTCTGCGCTCCTGCGCGACCCGGAATTAGCGCAAGAATGCGTAACGAGCATGGTGGCTGGAACCAGCATTCCAGTGACCGTGAAAATGCGCTGTGGTTGGGACGAAAACGATCAGAGTGCCCCTGATTTCGCCAAACGCATGCAAGATGCTGGTGCACAAGCCATCACGGTTCACGGCCGAACTCGCGAGCAAAAGTATCGCGGCCATTCCGATTTAAACGCGATCGAGCGTATCCGTAAAGCGGTTGAAGTTCCGGTCATAGGCAATGGCGATGTAGTGGATATGGAGTCCGCTCAACGCATGTTCCAAACCGGTGTTGCTGGCATAGCAATTGGTCGCGGCGCTTTGGGCAGGCCTTGGTTATTCCGCGACCTTGCTTGCTGGATGGAAGGTCGGGTGATTCCACCGCCACCGACCATGCTCGAACGCAGTGATCTGCTGTTGGAACTTGGACGCGGTGTTATCGCTCTGTATGGCGAATACCGTGGCATGCGAATCATGCGGCGCTTGGCGCCTGAATTCCTGAAGGGCCAGCCGGGCGCGCCACAAATGCGGCGGTTGTGCAATCAGTTAGAAAGCTACGCCGACCTGCAAAACTTGGCGGAGCAAGCTATACAGTGGGTACCAAGCTGAATCCAGGCGGCTAGCCTTATTGATCCTCGCTGACTCGTTCCGCCTCTTCGTTTAACTCCGAATACTGCGGCGGTTGAGCCGTTTGCCCGTCCCAGTGCAAACCTTGAACGGTTTTCAAACGGGTAACAGCTTTTGCATAAGCGATTCGCGCACCCAGTTCAGTAGTCTTTGCGGTCAGCAAATCATTTTGAAAGCTGAGCACTTGGAAATTGGTCGAAACCCCTTCTCTTAAGCGACGTTGCTCGGCGTCAAGCTGACGTTCGGCTACGAAGGATGACTTAGCAGTTGCTTCCACCCGTTGCGCAAGATAGTTGACGCTGCGCACGGCGTCACGCACTTCGGAAGCAACGGTTTTTTCAGTATCCTTGAGCTGTTGTTGAGCCAGCAAATACGAAGCGCGCAAGCGTTGCTCCGCACCCATATAAGTGCGATTACCAAAAGGCAATTCAAACACCAATCCTATCGAATAGCCTGGGTATTCAATCTGCCCAACTGGTGTGAACGCACTACCGATTCTTTCGTCCTGGCCATTACTATTGCCGTTTAATACCAGATCCAAACGCGGATCAGTATTTTTGGTGGCCACTTTCCAGGCCAAATCGGCTTGCTGCAAATCTAGCGCTAACTGCACTAAATCGCTGCGTTGCTCTAATGCAGTGGCAAACGCATCTTGCCACACTAGGTCAGTGCTCACTGCCTCGGGAACATCACTAATAGGTTGGAAATAAATATCCCATTCGGAGGCTTCCTCCAATCCAAAGACTAGTAGGCGGAGGCGGTCTTGGGCTTGCTTCACCGTATTGCGAGCGGTCAGCAAGGCATCGGTGCGGGAAGCGATTTGGGCTAGAGTTTGCACCACTTCTACTTCAGCAACCGAACCAACGCGGAAACGGGCCTCGGTTTCTTTGCGTTGCGCCTCCGCCAAAGAAAGGCCAAATTCTTTCACTTTGACGTCCTCTATGGCGAAGGTCAGATCCCAATAGGCGTCGATCGCTGCTTGCACGGTATCGACCGAAGTCTGGCGTACCGATTCATAGCCTTTGTCGCGATTTAATTCGGCGGTGCGACGATTAAACTCATTGACCAGTTCCCAGCCACCACGAAGTAACGGTTGAGTAAAGTTGCCAGATAAGCTGACGTCGGCTTGATCGGTGGCAAGATAGTTGGCGTTGGTGGTTTGCTCGCGTAAGTTAACGCTATAGGTTGCACCACTAAGTAACATGCCGCGAATCCCCTGATTGGCAGTCCAAGTTTTGGTTTCGGTCTCGGGGAAAAAGGTACTGAATATTCCACTGGTTGGCTGCTCTGCATAGGAATAAGTGAGGTCGGCGAAAAAGACCGGGTCAAATATGCCGCCAGATTCAACCACACCACCTTCACCCCCCAGCGCGGCTAGGCGTGCTTGGCGAATCGCAGGGGCGTTTTGTGAAACCAGCAACACCAAGTCCTGCAAACGCATCGGCATGACATTGGCATTTTCTGCCAACGCCTGACTTTGCTCGTCAGTGCCTACGGGTTCCTGTTCTATCCATTCGAGTCCAGTAAAAACTACCGGGGAGATGGATCCAGTTAGAAGGAGGGGGAGCAGCATGATTCAATCGCAAGCATAGCGACGGCTACGCACTGGCACATCTCTACGCTTGCTCGGTACGATCCTTAGCGGTTCTTCAGGCGGAATTGCGGTAGGACCCAACGGCAGGCCCAAAGGGCGGTGCCGGCGGCCTAGAAAAATACTGGCGCATCGACGCCAGGGCCATTTAACACCCACTGCCAAGCGCTGATCCAAGCCTGACCCTCGGCAACGCCTGCAGGGAGCTGCAAAATGCGCTCAGCCAGCGAAGATGGAGGTGGTGAGGAGATCCCCAATAGGCATCGCCGCTCAAATTCGGATTGGATGGCCTCCAAGTCGGCATCGGTCCAATTCATTTGCCCCGGCGCCATGGCCGGCGTATCAAATGCGACATCCTGATTGGCTTCTGTCCATTGGCGCATGATCAGAGCCATGCGATTGCTTTGCGCAACCGCCTCATGCCAATCCAAGCCAAACGCTTCCTCTAAGCTGGTGTCTAAAGGCGGCACGGCCAAATCGTCTTTGGGTTGAACTTCCTGGGTAAGGGCTTCCTCAAAAGTGGGAAGATCCCAAATAGGGACGACTGATTTTTCAGGTTCAGCGTTAATGATCAAAACCACCAAAGCGGAAATCGGCCCCACCACGGTAGTGATCACCAACAAGGATGCCGCCAAACGTAAAACCCTATTGTTTTGAATGGCTCCACGGAAACTCCAAGGGTGCTCCTGTAAGCGGGCCTGCAAAAGGTCGGCAAAGCCATCACTTAAAGTTGGATTCTTAAAACTGGCTTCGAGTTCGTCGGCCAATCGATCCAACTCAAGCTGCTCTTGATGATCAAAATCAGACTGATTCATGCTTGCCCCTCCTCCTCGCCGAAGCCGGCCAGGTGGTCACGTAGTTTGCGCAAAGAGTAGTAAACCCGGGATTTCACAGTTCCAACGGGGATGCCAAGAACTTCGGATACCTGCTGGTAAGGCAGGCGTTGCAGGACTGCCAGTTCGAGTAGTTCTCGAACCGGATCTTCAAGTTGAGCCATTGCGTGGCGCAAAATCGCCGCGCGGTCTTCCAAATTGGCGTTTTCCAAGGGGCCAAGCCCAGGATCGACCGCGTCGGGAAGGTCGTCCCCCGCCAGGACCAATCGTTTGCGTCGCCGCGAATCGACCCAAAGGTTATGGGCGATGCGCAGTAAATAAGCGTCGAGCCGACCGCTTGGTTTGTAGCGGGCACGAGCTTGGAAAACGCGGAGGAAAACATGTTGTGCTAAATCTTCGGCGGTGGAGCTTTGAGCTCCTAGCCGCAGGAAGTAACCCTTTAGCCGAGGACCCATCTCTAGCACCAACTGATCGAAGGCTGCGACATCGCCAGCCTGGAATCGCACCAGTAGGTCGTCGGAGTCCGGACTCATGGGGCTCATGTTCAACGGGGTCAGGCCACCTCGGGTTCAATGGAAATACTGATATCTCCTAAACTTCGGCAAAATCTTTGCAGACATTCTACGGCCACGGCTCCTATAGCGTGAAAATGTAGCCTGCGGACGTCAGTTTCAAGGGTCTGGAACTGAATTCGAACGCCCTCAGCAGGTAGCCAATTTTCTATCCGGTTAGCCCATTCAATCAGCACGATGTGGTCGCCGTCCAATCGTTCCACCATGCCTTCGCCAAGTAGGGATTCGAGGCGGTGTTGGAAATATGCGTCCAGATGGAGCACTTCGCCCTTATTCGTAACATACTCTTTACAAAGTAGATAGCTCGGAGAGCTGAAAGCTTGTTCGGCCCCTAGTCCGCGCCCAATGCCAGAACAAAGAGTAGTTTTTCCGGAGCCCAATTCGCCATCCAACCGCAGTAAATCCCCCACTTGCAACGCGTGGCCTAAAGCCTCTCCAATCGAGATGGTTGCTTCGGCTGAATCGGTAGTAAGGGCGAACTGCATGATGACGCTGCCGGATTATGCATCCGCGCCTCCTGACCAGGCATGCTCCCATCCATCGACTTTCAGAATGGTATTTTTGCCCTGATCTAACCATTTCACGCCCTTTCCAGTCAAAATTCGACCGATTCGAGTCAGGCCGACGCCGTCGAAAACCGGATCTTGGGCGGCGGAATCCATATTTCCCGGCAAACACACCAGTAATTCATAGTCTTCGCCATCGCCTAAAGCAGCTAGCCAAGGAGATTGAGGGGAGCAATCGCCGAGATCATTGACTGGAATATTTTCTAAATCAACTTCGGCCGCAACGCCGCTCGCCGCCAATAGGCGTGGCAGATCTCTGGCCATGCCGTCACTTAAGTCCATCATTGCCGAGGCTTGATAGTGGCTGACCAGACGTCGGCCTTGGGCTAGGCGTGGCTCTGGCAGCAAATGGCGGCCACTTTGCACCGCTCCGCCTAACTTGCCAGTGACCGCCAGACTATCGCCGGGCCTGGCACCAGCACGTCCAGGAGCCGGTAGTACACTGCGCCCTAGCGCGGTACAGGTCAAAACACCGCCCAAGCCTGGCGCGGCAATCGCTGAAGGTGCACTGGTGCTTAGATCACCGCCGATCACGGCGATCTCGAACACTTCGGCTTCGGCGACGAATGCCGCGGCCAATCTTTGAATCCAAGAAATTCCTCGATCTGGTGGCAAGGCAATGGTCCAGGACACGGCCCAGGGTGTTGCGCCGGCGGCGGCTAGATCACTTAGAGTTCTGCGCAGCAGCTTGCGCGCTTGGATTTCAGGCTCTGTGCCGGCGGACACATGCACTCCCTCCACCAGTTGGTCGCAAGTCGAATGCAAGATTTCCTCTTGCCCCAGCTGAAGCTGGGCGCAATCATCTCCTGGGCCGGTCAAGCCCCGCGTTTTTACAAAAGATGACTTAAAAAACGCGTGCAGTGCATCCTCTCCCCGGCTTTGTTGACCCATTTCTTGTAACCTTCTTTGGCCTTGCTGAATTCCCCACGCCCAAACCCCGCTCATCGCGCAACAGCTGGCAGCTTCTTCCGCCAGCAAGGTCTGACTCGTGCAGAACTGACCTGGATTTTAGGCTTAAGCGCTTTGATTCTGGGAATCATTTTCTGGAGTTGGCGCACGGACCTAGTGCAAGTTAAAGATCGCCTAGCCAATCAGCAGATTGCTTTTCTAGTCGGTCAAATTCGTTTTGCACTCGAAGTCGACCCTGGCCATGGCGATCAGTGGCCACAGTTGATGGCCGGCCCAGGCAGCCAACCCGATGCCTTGCAGGCCAAAAACCCGGCCCAGCTTGATTCCGTCCTGTCCGCCCACACCTACTTGCCGCAGGATCCATGGGGTGGTGCTTACATATTGCAATGGCAGGAGCAGTCCAAAAATTGGTTATTGCAATGTTGCGGCCCTAAGCAAAATTGGGCCATTGAAAGGGGCCAGCTGCATTTGAGCTACCCCATTTTTCCACCAGCGGACGCTTGATCTCCTTTGGCCGCTGCCTTCAGGTCGGGTGGATAAGGTTGCCTATGCCTGACGCCACGCGGCCTGCATTTCTCGTAACAGCACAACATCGGTCGCGGCCCGCAAGACAGCCACGCCATGGGCTCCCGCGGCGCGACATTCGGCCACTTGTAGCGGGGTTTGGATACCTCCTAGCGCGATCAAAGGAATTCCTATTTTGCTCGCCCTTTGAAGCGGTTCGCAGCCATGTGGGGACAGGATTCCGGCTTTACTTGGAGTCGCCCAAATCGGACTAAAAAATGCGAAGTCGGCGCCGTCGCCCATTGCGGTTTGGACTTCGTCTTGACTATGAGCGGCGTGACCTAACCGCATCAAACCGGCGCATTGAGTTTGAATAGCGCGACGTAAATCAGTTAATGACCTGGAACGCGAACCGGCGATTATGGCGTCGGCGTGGCATGCTTTGGCCCAATCCCAATCAGCATGGATGGCCAACCAAGGCGCCTCCGCGCGCAATTTTTGCAGCATGTCAGAGACCTGGTCTAGCCTAGCCATAGGTAGGCGAAAGGTCCAAGCCGAAGCAGCGTAGGCAGTCGCCATCCAACTCGGCAAGGATTCAGCTTCCAGGTGCGAAGCAATGGCCCAAACCCCACTTGGAAGCGGCTTGGCGACGACAGGCTGCATGGGGTTAGCTTGCGATGCGCACCGAAACGCCGTAATCGCGAATCCAATTGGTCAGTGGATCGAGTTCCACAGCACTGCATATCTGCAGGGTGTTTTGGTCCACTCGCTCCAAACCAAGGCGGCCCAATTCTGGGTGCAAGGAAATGCGGTCCAAAATTTCGGCGGAATCACACAGCAACTTGGCGTCGGCAGGATGAAAAACAACCATGCCATCACTACGCGCCCATGACTCAAGTGAGTATTCCACGTTTTGCGGTAGCGGCGTGCGACTGAGTTGATTGAGCAATTTCAAAATTGCGTCCAATTGCATGCCTTCAGACAAAGCCCGGTGCAGCGATGCTGGCGTGATTCGGTAGTGGTACAAGCTGTCACTCTTTTCGCGGTCGGCAAATCGATCCAATTCATAAATCAATTCGTGCGAGCGTTCGCCGGGAAAGAGCACAACCTCATAGTCGGGATTTACAACGATGTGACCGGCCGCGCTCAGATCCGTTGCCGGCAGCATGCCCAAAAATTCTGCACCCATATGGGTCAACCGCACCGCACAGGCACGGCCATTTTGGTCGTAACCCATGTCGACCAACCCGAGCAAATAAAGATGTTTTCGCACCCAGGTAAACAGGTTCCAGGACAGTGAATTTAGGTCGGCCGAGGAACGGACTGGGAACGAGGCTTTTTCACTCCCCTCGCGTCCTTTTGCTTGCAATGAGGCCAAATAAATGCTTCGCGCCAAAAATGGCAACGTCATCGCGTCGATCCATTGATTGGGTTCGAAGTGCTTCAAAACACGCAAGACCAAACGTCGCAGCGGCAACTGATGGGTGACGTCGCCTGGCATGTCTCGGTCTTCGGCCAAGCAATCCAACATGATGCGTTGCTTGTCGAGCAAGGGCAGAGCCAGAAATTCTTTGCCGGCCTGAGTCACCCGGAAACTGCGTGCGCCGGTGCGATCGATGAAACGGAATGCCAATGCAAAGCGATATTCCATTTCCAAAATTTCTAAGCGGCCAAACTCCAAGCCAGGGTTTGGCAATAAGCGTTCAGCTAACCGTTTACCAGTGCTTTTGAAAATGGTTCCGCGCACCGTGAAGCGAACAGTTTCATCATCGACAAAATTGGCGAAGCGATCAAAGTTTGAAACAAAGTCCACCCCGATGGACGCCGTTTGGGTAGGCACAATGGGGCTGACTTTGGCATGGTGCTTCATGCATGCCAACACCACGTCCTGGAAGATCACCACCACTTGGCTGCGCTGGCGTATTCCAAAGTCCTCTAGGTCCATCATGCCGATGGTGCCCAAAGTAGTGTCTTGCAATATGCTGCGGAATTCGTTGGCTTGGGTCCCATTTAGCACCGAACCCAAGTTTTGAAGCGGCAATAAACCTCCGTGCTCAAGCGCAATGGTCCAAACTGCATTTCGCAAATCGGGGGCTAACTCTTGCAATCGGCCTAAAACCGCTGCCTCCGCCCCTAAGAAGGGTTTCATGCGATTGGCTTGAGTTTCGGCGTCCTTCGGCGATGCGCCTTGACTTTGAAAATGCGTCATGAGCCAACCTGTCAGCGTCAACAATTCGAACGGCGCCGG
>JACNIZ010000402.1 GCA_014382805.1 Planctomycetota bacterium | reverse complement strand
TCTTTGGATAAAAACGAAGGCCGAACCAAGGTTTCCCGCCACCACTTTCTTCAGAACCCGGGATTCGACCTAGCTTCGTTAGAAGCAGCAGAGATAACTCTCCGCCAAGGATGAGTTAAGTCCGACGCCCATCGCAACAAGGGGTAAATTTATGGAAATACCCTAGTTGCAAGTGTTTGCAACCGCCTACGTTATTAGGCGATAGCATCCCGTCGCCAGGCTGAAATGGATATGGAAGTAGACGGCAACGAAACTAATTCAATATTTGAATGTGCTGCGGTGTTTCCACCACGATTTGGGGGCGGCCTTTATACATTTTCACTTTGCCCACCACCCGCACTCGTTTGTTCATAAAGTGCTGTTCTGGCGCACTAGCGAACGCACCCAAGTGGGACCCAAGTACAGCGATATAAAACTCGCCCTGCCACTCTTTGGTGAAATTCAAAAAGCACGCGCGACCCGAGTTGTATGTGTCCACTATCGTTCCTTCGACGCCGATGGTTTCGCCGACGTGATCCTTGGCCTCGGTCCATGCATAAATAACGCTGGCTTCGATTGGAGTATCCAAGCGTTCCCATTCCTTAAGTTGCTGCTGTTCCTCCTCCGCTGGAGTTTTGGCAACGGCGGCGTTGGCATTCGTACTGGCATCAGCCCCAGAGTTAGCTGCGGTTTCAGTTTCAGTTCCAATTTCGGAAGTGGAAAGAGTACCCGTCGGCGGGATGGACTCAGACTTGCCGCACCCTGCCAACATGCAAACCATGAACAACCACGGCAAGAGCAATTTCATCGCCGAGATTCCTGAACCATTTGAATGGCCGCAACTATGGCCTCGTCGGCATCGCGCACTTCGCGGCCCTCGCCATCGCGCAGGCCCCACTCAACTTTGCGGTCGCCTGCATCACGTCCGACCACAATTCGAATCGGCACGCCAATCAAGTCAGCGTCTTTGAATTTTGCGCCAGGGCTGACCTTTTTGCGCTCATCCCAAAGTACGTCCACGCCGCTTTCTTCAAGCTTGTCGTGGATTTCTTGAGCCAATGCGTCTTGAGCCTCGTTACCGGCCTTCATTTGCACCAAGTGCACCGCATAAGGCGCAATCGGCAGTGGCCAAATCATGCCGTTTTCATCGTGGTTTTGTTCGATGGCGCTGGCCGCAACCCGCGATACACCGATGCCGTAGCAACCCATCCACATAGGCTCTAGGGTTTGCGCTTCGGTGTTGAAGTTGGCGCCCATCGCCTCGGAGTACTTGGTGCCGAGTTGGAAGATATGACCGACCTCAATGCCGCGCGTAATTTCGATCACGTCATCGCTATCGACCATCAAATCCCCCGCCTGCACGGTGCCGAAGTCGACGGTTTCCGGCTGCTCTAAATCGCGCCCAAAGTAAACGTCAAGGTAATGGGTATCAGTTTGATTGCCGCCACAAAGGAAGCCCTGCACGCCGACCACAGATTGATCGGCGAGCAAGCGCACGTCGTCGGCAAGACCGATTGGACCAGCAAATCCCACTTCGGCGCCAGTTGCCGAACGCACTAGATTTTCGTCGGCCATTTCAATGCCGACCGCACCCAAGTGATTGAGCAATTTGGTTTCGTTAATTTCGCGATCGCCGCGGCACATGACGGCAACGGTTTCCTCGCGGTCGCCGTAGCTAGCTTTGTAAAGCACAGTTTTCAGCAGGCGCTGCAATGGGAGTTCAGGGAACAACTCCACCAATGCATCGCAGGTTTTGGCACCAGGAGTGTCCTCCAGGTGCATTGCAAGCTCATTTTCAGGTTGTGCTGGAGGGGTAATGCGCGAAACCGCTTTTTCCAGATTGGCGGCATAACCGGTTGCACGACAAACGGCGATGGCGTCTTCTCCGGTGTCCGCGTCGACCATGAACTCCTCCGAGCCCGACCCACCGATGGCGCCCGAGTCTGCTTCAACCGGAGTAAAACGCAGACCGCAGCGTGTGAAAATATTGCGGTAGACCTCGCGCATCTTGGCGTAGGATTCAGCCATTGCGTCGGCCGAAACATCGAAGGAATAAGCATCCTTCATGATGAATTCACGACCGCGCATCAAGCCAAAACGCGGCCGAATCTCGTCGCGGAACTTGGTTTGGATTTGATACAGAATGACCGGTAGCTGCTTGTGCGATTGCACCATGCTGCGCACGTAATTGGTGACCACCTCTTCGTGGGTTGGACCCAAACACACCTCAGAGCCTTTGCGCTCTTTGAAATGGAACAAAATGCCCTCGGAGACATAGCGATCCCAGCGACCAGACTCGACCCACAGCTCCTTGGGCTGCATCGCCGGCATCAGCATCTCTTGGCAGCCAGCGCGATCATGCTCATCGCGCACAATGCCTTCGATGCGCCGCAATACACGCCACATCATCGGTCCATAAACGTAGATACCAGCCGCCAGTTTCTGAATGAAACCAGCGCGGGCCATCAAAGCGTGCGAGCGAACCTCGGCATCGGCCGGTTCTTCCCGCAACGTGACAAACAGCAGCTCGGAGAGACGCATTGCGGCGTATTTTAGAGCGCCATTTGGATTTCCATGGTTTTTTCCCCTTCCAATGAATGATATGAGAAAATATGTGGAACTCCTCTTTGTCTAGCCATGACCTTGACCCTGTTGACAATTTTTGTTTTTGCCTGCCAATCTGGTGGAGAAACCTCCAATTTGCTCAATATCAGCGGCAGCGGACCGAATGATGAACTTGGAGCCGCGGTGGCCGCCTTGGATGATTTGAATGGCGACGGCGTGCAAGAAATCGGCGCAACCACTAGAACTCGAGTCGAAGTATTTTCTGGCGCGGACGGCAGCCTGCTTTACACATTGGACGGCAGGTTTCGGGTCGAACGAGGCCTGGACTACAACTTTGATGGCATCGACGAGATCCTCACTTCCGGCTCGGGCGGGGTCTACGTTTATTCTGGCATCGATGGCGCACTGCTACTAACCATAAGCGGCCTTGGATATACCATGGCCTCAATCCCGGACCAAGACGGTGATGGTGGCCCTGATTTAGTGATCGGTGACCCGACCTACCATGACGCAGGAAACGATCTCTATCCCGGAAAAGTGCACCTGTGCTCTGGCACCACCGGCGCAGTAATTTGGGAACTAGAAGGGTTTGAGGACTTTTCCCATTTCAGCTACAACATCACCTTGATTGATGATCTAGACCATGACGGCATGAATGACCTAGCCGTAAGTGCCCCATTCCTTTGGGATTGGATGTACGGCTGGATTTACTTCTTGTCCAGTGCAGACGGCAGCGTAATTGATTCAATCAAAGGAGGTCGACATGAAGCTTTCGGCCAATCCATAGACACCATGCCCGACCTAGACGGTGACGGCTTGCGGGATTTGCTAGTCGGGGCTCCCGGCGTTGACTCCGGGTCGAATGGCCGTGCGATGGTCTACTCCGTTGGCACCAAGAATGTTCTCATCAGTGTGGGCGGACAAGGCTGGGCTGGATTCTCGGTATCCGCATTGGGAGATTCTGACGGAGACGGCTGGCCGGACTTCCTAGTTGGCGAACCGCGCAAGGGAATCAATAGTGGCAAGGTCACCGCCTATTCCGGCTTGGATGGCCACGCTTTGTGGGCAATAAACGGAGGCAGCCGTGGCATGCTTGGATGGTCCGTCGCGGACGCTGGCGACGTCGACGGCGACGGATTAAGCGACGCTATTGGAGGTGCACCCTACTCACAACACTTTGGTGGCTACGACACCTATGGGATGGTAAAAGTCGGCGGCTTCAATCCGTGGATTTCCACCGACCTCACGCTCCTCAGCCTAGGTCAGGCTACACACTGGAGCTATGACCTTGATTTCCCGGTAGACGCAGCTGGCCTGCAATATACGCTGCTGATTTCATCGCATGGAACTGGTCCTTTTACGCAAGGAGTCTCCATTCCATTGTCACCAGACGTGTTGCTAAAAAGGACTTGGCAAGCCAACTATCCAGGTGCTGCTGAATGTGGAGCCATTGGCGTTCTCGATAGCGACGGCAACGCAACCATTCATGCTCGAATGCTAAACGGTGGTCCATGGTCTTTCGTAATCGGCCACACTCTGTACTTGGCCGCAGTGGCCTATCCAACCGGGCATGACCCACTTTTCAGCACCGCGGCGATGCCCCTAATCATCATGCCATGATTAGGGATTAACTAACATTAATACCCCGGCTACGCTTCCGGCCACAGCCAGCCGAAGGTGCCAGCAGTGACCAAGGCGTACACCAGTCCGTCGAACATGAACTTCATGACTACCGACCAGCGCTGGCCTTTCCAGATCGCATCCTGCACGTAGCCAAAGGAGTAGCCAAGAAAACCTAAGGTCGCCGTGAAGCGGAAAATCTGGCGATAATCGGCACCTGCCTCAAATACCAGCGAAGTCGCATAGGCAATCAAAACGCTGACGCCAATCGTGAACAAAAACCACTGCCCCAGGCTTTTCCCCATTTGCATCGGTCCGGGCGGCAGCACTGTCATGAAACCAACTGGGCCGGAATTGAGTTTCGCGGTGATCTCCTCGGACTGCATATCCTTCATGCAACTTGCAAACGGAAACATGTAACTACCCCTACCAAGGTTCGCCTTGCGCATGGCGTCAAGCACTTCATCCTCGCCAGGAATCTGGCTGTAATCGTTGCGGTGTATGGGAATCAGCATGTGTAGCACTGAGCTGGCGACGAATACCAGGGCAGCTGCGGCCATGATGGGGAGCCAAAGATCGAGGAGGAATGCCATGATCCAACTTTAAGATATTCGACGCTAAACTCAATCCATAGCAATGGCAACCCAGTCCCCCAGCCTATTACTGCGCATTCAAAATTCGCCGAAAAATGGCGATTGGCAGGTGTTCCTGGCCATTTATCAGCCTATTTTAGTGCGCTTCGCTCGCAGCCAGGGCATGCGCCACGATGACGCCGAGGACATTGCGTTGACTGTGTTAAATCAACTGCGATACGAAATTGCAAAATGGAATTTCGCCAGTGGACTGAAGAAGTTCCAATCGCATTTGCGCGATTCGGTACTGGAATGCGCAAAAAAATATGAGCGGGTGCGGCAACATCGGCAATTGGCCGAGGCCACCCCCGATCTACCCACCGAGCCACGGTTGCGCGCCACAGCGGCTTTTGAATGGATTTGCACGCAGGAACATATTTGGTATTGCCTAGCGCGGTTAGACGCGGAAATTAGCGACAGTTGGGAGATAGCGAAGGCGGTTCAAGCTGAATTGCTGCTGCTCAACGACTTGAGCGAGGCCGGCGCGCGCAACCCTAAGGTGCCGCTTGGCGAAAGACGTCGCCAAATTGAGCAGGCTGGTCCATTGCCCGTCAATCGCAAGGTCGACGCCTACGCCGACCCCCTACCCGCTGGATGGATTCCCGGCCTGATTACGCTCGCCGAAATCGGTCGCGGGGTACAGGGCGTGTCTTACTTGGCCATGCACGAAAGCACCGCGGCGGAGGTGATGATCAAGGTATTCCACCGCGAATATTGCGACGATCCGGCGCGGCGCAACGCCATCGAACAAGCGGTCCAGCTCGCGCAAAGTTTGCAACACCCATCCATCGTGCCGCTTTATGGCATGGGTAATTGCCCAAACGGTCAACTTTATGTGGCCATGAAACACTTAGTTGGATGCACTCTGCAGCAAGCGATGCAAGGTGGTTATCCAGGCATGCCCACGACGACGGAAATGCAACGGCTGACTTGGATGCGCCAAGCAAGTGAAGCCGTTTGCCATGCTCACCAACATGGCCTGCTGCATTTAGGCCTGCACGATCGCAACATCGTTATTGATGAACACAAAAACGCCTGCGTAGTTGATTTTGGACTACCCAGCCTTGTCGACGAAAACCAACCAGCGGACGCTATTCGAGATTTAACGGCCATTTGCACGCTTTTACAAACGTGTTTTGTGCGGCCTGATGATCACCAAAATGACTCGCAGTGCCTCAGTCAAAACCAACTAGATGGCCTGCACGCGATCATCCGCCAAGGGCTTGAGGCACGCATTGGTTCGCTTTATCAAAACGTTGAGCAATTGCGTCGGGATTTGATCGCGCTTGAAAATAATGGCCCTGTTTTTGCCCAAAGCATAGATTTCAGATTTCGCGCCAAACGCTTTTTTCGGTCGCGCATTGGTACTGCGGTGGTTGGCGCGTTGTTAATCGCCTATGCGGTTCATGGTCACCAAATGGCTACTGGTGGACGTCGCGCCAAGTTAATGGCGGCAGAACAAGTGCACGACGTACGCGGTATCGTGAATGAGATTTTTGCCAGCTTAAAGGGCGAGGCCGAGCGCTCACTCACCCCACAAAGTTCGCATCGCCAGCTGCAAGATTTGGCGCGGCGCTATCTGCAGTGGCTTGAAAAATTGCCCGAACCTAAGGATCACTTGCGCTTGGACATCGCCAATATGTTGCTGGTGATTGCCGACGCACAAATGCAAAATACCGCAGCCCGCCAGCCCAACTCCCCCAGCGCGTTGCTGACCTTGGGCAAAGTGCATGAAGCAATTCCGGCGGACTTGGAGGTGGCAAAATCGTGGACGGAATTACTCGATCGCGCGGCGCAAATTCGGCTTCAAGCATGGCTGCAAGCCGACGAAATTTACCGTCGGCGGAATTTCGAATTAGATCCCTCGCGGCGCTTGCAGTGTTTGGAAAATGCCGATGCCCTGCTGACCGATGAACGGCGGCATTGGTTTGATCAGCCCACCAGTCTGGAGCGGCGGATGCGGGTCGAGCTGGCTTGGATGCGCTATGACGCCGACGGCGGACGTTTTTTGAAGGCTCGAAAGCATGCCGAAAAATTCGCACAGCTGCATGCCACCAGCCTGAAATTGAAAGCCGCCGCGGCTGCGCCCAACTGGATCGAGCCTATGTTGAACGAGGTAGTACCCAATGCCGTGAAAGGCATGTTGGAAGCTGGCGACGTCGAGCTGGCCGAAATATGGCTGTGGCAGGACAAAAACCTGCGCAAACAGCTGGGTAGCCCAATTTCTCAGCAAAATCTGGCCTTAATGCATCAAATTGCATTGGCTAGAGGCGGTGCACCGCGCCCACAGGGCGAACAATGGCCTAGCGCCTGGCAGTTCATTCATCGCCTGATCCACCAAGCGGTTAAGAGCTACGCGCCTTAGTGCCGATAAATAGGGCGCCCGCACGACTCGCGGAGCCCCATTTATGCCGCAACATCACTCTAGGGATCACGTCGCCAGTGAATACGACGCCCATAAAGTGCTTATTGTCGCCTACGCAGTCATTTTGGTTGCAGGGCCGGCCCTAGGCATCATGAGCCTGATGTCGGCTGAATGGCCGGTGTTCATTGCTTGCATGTTTGGCACTATGATTGGCCTAGTTGGCCTGATCCAATCCATACGGCGCACCAATCCGCTGCTCTGGGGCAAGGTTTATATTTGTGCACTGCAATCGGTCGTACTCTTTTCAACTATTCAAACCGGCGGGGCGCTGAGCGGAGCCGTCGGCTGGCTATTTACGTTACCGGTATTGGCGGCAATTTTGGCCGGAACCAGGTGGGCTTTGATTAATGCCGGAATTTCAGGCGGGGCTTTTCTTTGCATCGGCTTTGCCCACATCCGGCTCGGCAATTGGAAGCGCATCGACAATTTGGATGAGGCCGCGATCCTGGCGAGCGCAAGTCATATTCTTGCTTTAATCGTTTTGATCTGCATGGTAATTTTGGGCGGCAAGCGGCTGGCTCGATCTCAGAGACAAATGCGCCAAGCCCGCGACGAAGAGCAGCGTGCCAACCAAGCAAAGAGCGCGTTCCTTGCCAACATGAGCCACGAAATTCGTACCCCAATGAACGGCATTATTGGCATGGCTGAAATTGCGTTAGATGGCGAGCTTCCACCAAAGGAAAAAGGAAATGTGCAAACCATTCTTTCTTGCAGCAAGGCATTGTTGGAAATATTGAACGATGTTTTGGACATATCCAAAATTGAGGCGGGCAACCTAACCATTGAATTGATTGAATATTGTCCACATTAATTAATAGCCGATGTGTAAG
>JACNIZ010000366.1 GCA_014382805.1 Planctomycetota bacterium | reverse complement strand
GCTTACGATTTGCTGGCGGGGATGGGGGCGTGGATGGACGTGAATTCGCAAGCCATCTACGGCTCGCGCGCGCGTGCGCCTTACAAACTAAATAACGTCTGCATTCTGGACGGCGCCGACGACGCGGTTTACGCCATCATCCTCGCCGCAGAAGGCGACGAATTCCCACGGTCGACCGTGTTTGTCCCTGGAGTAAATCCCGCCGATGATGCAGAAGTCACTTTGTTGGGCCGCGACCTAAACGTACTGAACACGACCTTAGCTTTGTCCTGGATACGTAAAAACGACGGCATTGAAGTGAGTATTCACGATCCAGTTAGAAAAACGCCCCCATGCAAAGATGCATGGACGCTGCGCATTCCGATGGATAATTAACGCCGCGCCCTATTCTCGAGCTGGAAGGAGTAAATAATGCGCATTTCCACCAGGCTCCAGCGAAACTATGAAGCGTGCGAGTTTTTCGTCGCCGGGTCGAATATGCCCAGTGGCATCAACCCGAAGTAGGGGGTAGCGCTTGCCGCTTGGGTGCTCAATGTTGAAGGTCGCACCGGCTTGATGAATGTCCCGAACCTGAATCACGATTCGTCCATCGGCAATGGGCCTTGCACTAACGAGTCCGATTTGATCGCCAAGAAAATTCAAAGATTGAGATTCGCTTTGGCGGCTTTTGCTTGTCGAGGCATTCGGCAGTAGAACACGTGCGAGCAACGGCCGATGGTGATCCCATGCACTATTTTTGCATGTGTGGGAATAGTAAGACTCGGGGTCTACACAATCCGTCGCTAACCCCCAGGTCAGGCTTTGGCTCCAAGACAACTCACCGCTTTGATCAGCAAGAAAATTGGTCACCCAGTAGTTGTTGAATAGCCAGGAAAAAACGTGTGGCTTTTCAATTTCAGCGCGGTCGCGGAATTTTCCGGTGTGAATTCCACCAAGTTGATGGAGCAAAATCTCCGGACTCGAGAGCGTGATCATGAACTGGCCATTGTCGAGTTGCACGGAGCGTTGGGCCGCTTGCCAGTCGCTGGAAGTGCGTGGCAGGTGCTGGGTCGAGGGATCGACATATGCGCCGTTGCTGTCGTAATTTATTTTCACCTTTGGTGTAGTCCCATGCGTCGCCAACATGGGGCCGAACGGGAATGCTGCATATAAGGATTCAGGGTCTGTCGACCGACGTTTGCGCAGGCGATAACGGAATTCAAGTTCTTGCTCTTGCTGGTATGCGCGAATTTCGATCTCAATCCCATTGGGTTCAGGCGCGAGTTCCGAGCTTCCGCGCAAGTAAACACTCTTCCACAGCGGGCCATCGTCGCCGGAATAAAGCTTTAAGTTGGAGATTTTCTTGCGGCTGAAATTGTCCATCATGAAGCGCTCCAATTGCCACCGGTTGCCGAGCTTTTCATGTATTAGCTGGCCAATCGCCAATTCTCCTTCTGGGTCGGCGAGTTGGAATGTCAGGTATTTGTCTACTAGGGAAACCACACCACCGCGCGCTGGATCCACGACTACGCGGTACCCATCCATATCGAGCACTGGGTTGGGTACTCGCGGCGGCGATGGCGCGGAAAAGATTTCACCCGTGTGCAAGGTAAGAGCCTTCCAGCCAAATGCCGGTACATCCTCAACGTGGATCGCCCACCAGTTGCCGTCGTGTTGAGGCTTCCACATTTGCGCCGGGGCGAGATTGCCGTCGGCGTCCAGGATTTCGAATGATTGACCGGTGGTGAGCAGTGCCTTGTCGATAAATACTTTGACCATTCCTGTACGCGGCCAACTCAATGTGTTGGTGACAACAATGGTCGGGTGGTTGGAGCGTGGCCAGTTTTGTTGTAGTAATCCGAACGCAGCTTCCTGCACGATTGCGGCTTCTTTGACTGCGTCCCAGGCGAAGGCAGATTTTTCTGCCCATTGCACTTGGGTGTTTTCCGCGCCTGGATCCGTCACGGATTCAGCAGCTCCATAGGTGTGCTCACCATAGATCACCAACTGTTCCCAAGTGCGCGCGACGCGATCTAAAAGGTGTTGAGGCACCTTGGTTCCTTGCAGCGCCGCCATGCTCAAAATCGCTTCGGTGGACGCTAATTGCTTCTGCGTTTTGCGCACCGCGGCGACTTCGCGCGGGGCAGAGGCAATTCCGTCGGACCACCAATCTGGCCATGCGGCGCGGAAGGTTTGCAGATCTTCGGCGTGATTTTGTTCCACCCACTGCGGCATTTCCGAGCCAAGTGACGAACGCATACGCGGCCATTTATATTTATTGTTCCAGGCTTGGATCAGCTTGTTTGCCTTTATTCCTGGAGGGGCGTTGTCCAGAAACACGCCGCCGTATTGGACTGAAATGTGGTCCATTTCATATCCGTTTGATTCTATTTCGGCTAGATAACGAAACACCGCTGGCTCGACCGCTTCCAGGTTGCCGGAATGAATGCCCCAGAAGTTGCCGGTGTTGTAGTGATCGGGCCGCCACGCAAGCAATCGCGAACCACTCGGCGATTCCCACCAAAACGCGGTCGGTACATCAAAGGGAATCAACGCGCGATGACCGTGTTCGCCCATCGTCAAGTACTTCACGCCCATTTCCGGAAGCAGGTCGGCGTATATCCAGGCGATTCCGTTGACGTCGTTTTGCATGGCGCTGATCACCGGCAAACCGTGGCGACGCATTTCGGAAATGGGGGCCAAGCTTGCCGCACATGCGCGTTCATCCAACAGCTCGCTCATGTTTGCGAACATGGCGGTGAGTTCAATCCTCCCTTCGGAAATACGTCGGCGTAGGCGGTCGATTTGCGATGCCGGTCGATAGCGCAAGTACTCCTGCACCGGCCAAGCGGCTTCACAGGTCCAGCGGAACTTGGCGTCGTCGGGGAAGTTATCGGTCTGGTCGCAGTAATCGAGGGCGAAGTCGATGTAGCGCAGGTGGTCGGCGAGGATTTCGGTTTGTGGCCGGGTGTAACCGAGGTCAGTGTGAGTGTGTTGGACTAGGTGAATGGTCCACGGTTTGACTGGATTAATTGTGATCGGGAGTTTTTTATGACGGCCGTCGGCATAGGTTAGTTCGATGAACTCATGCCTTGGCTCGGTAACTACTGGGTGAGTAATTTCAAGCCGATTGGCCCCAAGTTGAAAATCAAAAACCCAGCGCGTTCCCCAACTTGTATCCACCAAGACTTGCATGATTTCGCCAAGGTGAACCGATTCGATGGCGATTTCTTGAGTCTCTATCACGGCACCGGTTTCGTCGGTTCGTAGCAACGCGTTTTTGGAAGTGACCTTCACCGACTCCTGCGGCGAATGGCGGAAAGTCATGTACCAAATCGGGCTGCCTGCGCTTTCGCCGATCACTTCCAAAGTCATCGCCGCGCCGGCAGTCACAAGCCTTGCGGGCAGTTGCAGCACTGCAAAACCAAACAGATCTTCATGGCGATCTATATGCGTGGGCCGGAATCGCAAGCTGACGTCGCCACTCTCCACTTGCCATGCGATGGTGCTCGAACGGTTGGGATTTTGGAAGGTCAGTAACTCCTCACCATTCAGGCGCAGGTGAAATTCATGCTGCTCCGGATTGGCATCCATGCCAAATAACCAGGTCAGCGCCACGCCATTTTCGGCGACGTCCTTCGGCATCGGCGGAGTGGTCCAGGCGATGGATCGTTCGGATTCTTGCGAACGCACCAACAGCGCCGACCGCACGTTGGGCAACGCCGATTCATAACCTAGAACTTCGCCGCGCACATCTTCTTGATACCCGCTCAACCATTTCGCCGCTGACGGCGGTGCTTGCGGTTCGGCTTGCGGCATCACGCGCGTCTCCGCCGCTATCGAAAAAATCAAAATGGAGGCGAGCGTGATCATGAAATCATCAGGCCAAAATCGGAGTCAAAATCTTGCCGCCGACGTCGGTAAGGCGGAAGTCGCGACCTTGGAAGGGATAGGTCAAGCGCTCGTGATCGAGGCCGAGTTGATGCAGCAAAGTGGCGTGCAAATCATGCACGTCGACCGGGTCTTTGACGATGTTGTAAGCAAATTCATCAGTCTCGCCGTGAGTAATTCCACCCTTAATTCCGCCGCCGGCCAACCACAGGCTGAAGCAGCGCGGGTGGTGGTCGCGGCCGTAATTTTCGGCAGTGAGCGTTCCTTGGGAATAAACCGTGCGGCCGAACTCACCACCCCAAACCACCAGGGTGTCGTCGAGCAAACCGCGTTGTTCCAAATCTCGAATCAACCCGGCGGTGGGTTGGTCAGTGTCCTCGCAAGTAGCTTTCATCTTACTCGGCAAATTGTCGTGATGATCCCAACCCATGTGATAAAGCTGCACAAAACGCACGTCGCGCTCGGCCATGCGCCGCGCCAGCAGGCAGTTGCGTGCGTAGCTGCCGGGCTCTTTGACCTTCGGCCCGTACATTTCCAAAACGCTTTCCGGCTCGTCGCTGATGTCAGTCAAATCCGGCACCGCGGTTTGCATGCGGAAGGCCAATTCGTATTGTTCGATGCGCGCTAGCGTTTCTGGATCTCCCGAAACATCATGCCGACGTTGATTCAATTCGCGCAAGTGGTCCAACTGATCGCGCCGCATTTTGCGAGTGACTCCAGCGGGGTTCTGCAAATACAAAACTGGGTCGGCGGCGCTGCGCAATTTGACGCCTTGGTGTTGCGACGGCAAATATCCAGGACCCCACAAGCGGTCATAGAGTGGCTGCGCCGACACGGTGCGCGAAATCATCACCATGAAAGTCGGCAGGTCTTGGTTCATGGAACCGAGTCCATACGACAGCCACGCGCCCATGCTCGGCCGGCCTGCAAGTTGTGAACCCGTTTGAAAAAAGGTCACCGCCGGATCGTGATTGATCGCGTCGGTGTGCATGGAATTGATCACGCAAATCTTGTCGGCGATGGCTTGCGTGTGCGGCAGCATATCGCTGATGAAAGTGCCGCAGTTTTTGTTCTGGCTGAATGCAAACTGTGAATTCACCATCGGGAATTTCGCCTGGCCCGACGTCATCGTCGTCAGGCGTTGACCCTTGCGTACCGATTCCGGTAGATCCTGCCCGCGCAATTCGGCGATTTTTGGTTTCCAATCCAAGGTTTCATATTGCGACGGTGCGCCGGATTGGAAGAGGTAGATGACGCGTTTAGCTTTGGCTAAACCAGGGATGCGGGCTGCTGCCCCCGGGCCCATCGTTGCGCCCAAGCTTGACGCAAAACCCAGTTCGGACAACGCTGCACCGCCGAGCAAGCCCAAACTATTGCGCAAAAATGCGCGACGATTCAAACGCATGCCTTCTTTGATTGGATCGGAGGATTTAGTCACAGTTCAGTACCTCATCAAGGTTGAGCAAAATCGCTGCCACCGCAGCCCACGCCGCACTGGGGTCTTTAGGGGTGTAGCGCAACTCGCTACTCAGGGCGTCGGACAGAATTTTCAACTCAGCGGCCGACGGTTGACGGCAAGTGAGTTGTTCGAAGCCCCACGCCAAGCGTTTTTGATGGGGCAGGTCCTGCTCCATCATGTCGGCGCCCAAACGCCGCGCGGCTTCGACGTAGGTCGGATCGTTTAAGGTTGCCAAGGCTTGCAGCGGTGTATTGGTACGTGGCCTACGCACCAAACAAGTTTCGAAACTGGGCGCGTCAAAGGTGGTCAAAGTAGGGTGAGGAACCGAACGCTTGCGGTGGGTGTAAATACTACGTCGCCACAGGCCGTCACCTTTATCTTCTACGTAAGGACCTTGACCTGCGCCGCCTGCCAGCTCGGTCCACAGGCCTGCTGGCTGGTGCGGACGTGTCGGCGGGCCGCCGATTTTTTGCACCAACAATCCACTTGCGGCTAACGCCTGATCGCGAATCGTTTCGGCAGTCAAGCGGAAACGGGGACCGCGACTCAGCCAGTAATTTTCAGGGTCATCGGCATAATTTTGCGGGTCGGCCGAAGAACTTTGTCGAAAGGTCGCCGACAGCACAATGCGTTTTTGCAACATTTTGATATTCCACCCCGAATCAACAAATTCCAGGGCCAGCCAATCCAGCAATGCAGGATGGCTGGGCCGCGAACCTTGAATGCCAAAGTTCTCCGAAGTCTTCACTAAACCCGTGCCATAAAGCTGCTGCCAAATGCGATTAACGGCAACGCGTGCGGTTAATGGGTGGTTGGGATTTACCAGCCATTGCGCCAAACCCAAGCGGTTTTGGGGGTACGAATTGTCCCAGCCTGGCAGTGCGACGGGCACGCCGGCTTGCAAGATTTCCTCAGTCGCAGGAGCGTCATAACGGCCGCGTTGCAGCAGATAGGTCGCACGCTTTGCGGCAAGGTCTTTCATCACCATCACCGTCGGGATGTCCTTTTGGAAGTTATTTAGCTGCTGTTGCTTTTGCTGCAAAGTATTCCGTGATTCCAGACTTGCAGGATGGAAACAAGAGGCAAAAACTTGCTCAAGATCGGCGTTGCTTAATGCTGAATCGGGCGCTTGATTTTGCAACGTAGCCCAAAGTCCGAAGGCATCGTATTGCACAACGCCGGTGTCGAATTCGGGATTCAGGTCAAACCTAGCACCAAAAATATCCCCGTTTAGGTGCTCACGAGTGGAGCGTTGACCTAGCCGCAGCGGCACGTCGGTGAGGATGCTGCCATTCAAAGTATCGGCGGCAACTCGGCTATCCACCGCGACGCCATTAAAATAAATTTGCACCCCCGACGCCTTGCCGCTGCCGTCGTAACTTGCGGCGACGTGATTCCAAACGTCGTTTTGCAATGCCGTATTGGATACCACCTTGACTGCGTTGGAGGGCCAGTTATGAATCAGGTGGACCGCAATTTTTCGATTTTCGATCAAAGTCAAATCGATACCACGGTAGGCGGCTTCTGCATCCATTTTGCCAATCACGGTGCCGTCGGAGCGTGGCCGCACCCAGGCAGAAAAACTGAATGCCTGATCGTGTTCGGGTGAAAAATGTTGACCCAAATCCGGGCGCGGATCTTCCACCTTATTCAAACGAACGATATCCGACCAAAGCTCAAGTTTTTCATTTTTGGTTTTCTCGGGCAGAGATTTTTTCCATTCTGAAAAATCATGTTCACGGCTAGCGACGGCGTCGGCGTGTTGTTGTTTGGCTACGTCAACGCTGGCAGTTAGTTCATCCAACTGTTGCAGTTGCTCATCCGACGGCACTCGAATCGTCGGCCCGGCATTGCCGCGCGTTTCTTGAAACACACCTTTTTCATCCTGCGAGTTGAAAAAATCGTAAAACGAATAAAACTCCTTTTGCGTGATCGGGTCATAGCGATGGTCGTGGCAGCGCGCGCAAGCCATGGTCAGCCCCATAAACACCGTCGACGTCGTTTCTACGCGGTCGACCACATTTTCCACTCGCCATTCTTCGTCAATCGAACCTGCTTCGGTAACGGTGCGATGATTGCGGCCGAAGCCCGTCGCCAAAATTTGCTCGTCGCTCGGGTCGGGAAGCAAATCGCCAGCCAACTGCCAAGTTACAAATTGGTCGTAAGGCAAATTCTGATTGAACGCCGAAATTACCCAATCGCGCCAGGGCCATTGGGCGCGATGAAAATCATTTTGATAACCATTGGTGTCGGCATACCGCGCTCCGTCCAACCATGCCGACGCCATGTGCTCGCCGTAACTTTTTGAATTCAGTAAACGATCCACAACGACAGAATACGCCGCAGTCGATTCATCTGCCAAAAATGCCTTCATCTCAAATCTGGTCGGTGGCAAGCCAGTTAGCGCCAGACTTGCTCGACGCAGCCACTTGCTTTTTTGGGCCTCGACATTCGGCCGAACGGTAGTCGGCAGCGCGTCACTGTTGAATGATTGCGCCCGCGCTTCCATCGCCGCCAAAATAAACAAATCGATTTCATCGCGCGGCCAGTCTTGATCAGTAACCGTCGGCAATTCAGGTCGCGTCGGCGGCACAAAAGCCCAGTGTTCGGCCCACGGCGCGCCGTCGTCAATCCAACGCCCAAGCGTTTCAATTTCTTCCGCCGTCAACACCTTGCGATGTTTCTGAGGCGGCATTTTGTCCTCACCAAAATCGGTGCTGATTCGATACCACAATTCACTGGCTTCG
>JACNIZ010000347.1 GCA_014382805.1 Planctomycetota bacterium | reverse complement strand
TACGGCTGGACTGACCGCATCCACCCCCACCGCAAAAACCGGAACCACCAGCGACGGATTGACGTCGCTGAATTTATCTCACGCCGTCGCGATTGCGCTTTATGAATGGAATCGCGTGGACGACGTCGAACTAGGCCGGAAAGCGCCGACTTGGGCTGACACGAAATCGCCGACCTGGGCGGACACGAATGCACGACGTCGGCTGTTGCGGAAGTTGCAGCTCGAGCTGGACGCGGTGGAATTTCCGTCGCCGAATACCGAGTTAGCCGATCTCTTGCGTCGGCTCGAGAGCATGCCATTGGAAACGCGGGACATTCGCGTTTTAGAGCGCATGATCCGACACGCGCGGCATCGGCGTGGTGGCTGAACACGGCTGCGTCAACCCGAATCGAACCGGATTAGTACTTCAAGTAGTCCCAGCCGAACACCATGTAGCCGCCCATAAAACCGGTTGCGCAAATCAACAACGCAGCCGCGCCCAACCACAAGCGGAAACGATTGCGCCGCGATTCGGCGGTCTTTGGCACACCGCGCGCGGCAGTCAGCGTGCACAGCAACGCCGCCGACGCCAAACCTCCATGCAACCACAACTCATCATTCACGAGCGTGAATTCGGTGAGCATCAAACCCAAGGCCGCAGCCACCACCGCCGTCAGCGCGCCGAATCGCAGGCAGAATCGCTGCGCATACAACCAGCTTTCGCGACGTCGTAATAGGATCAAAAATTCCAACATTGCCGCGCTCAAAATTAACCCAATAGGAAAGTGCACCACCGCCGGATGCTGGCGTGCAGCAAAACGTCGCATGCGCTCATAGCCGACGACTTCGGCGGCTTGCACCTCGGGTTCGTCATCCTCGAACGGATCGAAAATTTTGGATTGCTGGGGGTCGCCTTCTTGATCCGGCGCCGCTTCTTGCTCGGCACCGACCTCTTGATCTGGAGCGGCCTCATTAATTTTTGACACAGGTGCAGCCGACGTCACCGCCGTCGGTGCACCAGCCTCGATCCAAGTTCGATAGGTCGCCAATTCAGACGCCGTCACTGGCTTGACATCGGAATCCTCTGGCGGCATTTCGCCATCTGCCAGCATCAAGTACAAATCGGACTCCATGGGCTTGCCGGGAACAATCCATTCTTCCACGGTCGCGGCCAAATCCAACGCGTCGGGGTACTTGCGCTTGGCTTTGCGCTTGTCGGAATCGGGGCCGTGGCAGTCGGCGCATTTTCGGCGCTGAATTTCCAACACCGCGTCGGCGGGATTGGATGCTTGATTCAGGCTGGCGGTCGGATTTGGGTTTGATGCCAGAATGTCGCTCGCAACGTGATTGGCATTTACCGCCAGCAGATCGTTCGCGCCGTGCCCGGGATTTTGAATCTGCTGATTTGCCGCAGCCTGCGCGGGAGTTTGTGCTTTTTGATCTGCAACAACCCTCGTTGGCGTCGGAACACCAAAGCGCTCCGCTTGCTCAGCAGTCGCGAAAAAACTTAACACTAGCAGGACAAAACTATTCATCTGCTGAACCTCCTGCCACGACGCCGAATCGGCTGTGGCCTTGGGCACGATAAGCATCCAACATCGCCTGCAACTGCGCCACTTTTTCTGGCTGCTCGTTGTACAAATTCTGCGTTTCTTTCGGATCCGACGCCAAGTTGTACAACTGACCGGGCGCCTCGCCGTCTGCGGGTTCGCGGGATTGCGGTTTGCTGAAGCCGCCCGAACCTAGCTTTTCTATCAGCTTCCAATCGCCGGAACGAATTGCGAAATGACCCTTGAACGAATGGTGAATGATGTCGCGTCGAGTTTTCAACTCACTCGCTGGAGCCGCCGAGGCTTGATTGCCAGAACCTAAACCACCCGAAGCACCACCCACCCAAGCATCCGCCAACGACCGAATCACCACACTATCTTCCCCCGCATCCACCGGCACACCACGTCCAACCACGCGCGACAACGTCGACATCAAATCAGTCAAACAAATCAATTCATCCGACTGACTGCCCTGCTCAATCCGCCCCGGCCAACGCACCAAAAACGGCACACGATGGCCGCCTTCCCAAATGTCCGCCTTCTGCCCACGGCGCTGATGATTCGCGCGATGCCCAAACTTCGCGATGTCTTCCGGCGTCCAATGCGCGCCGTTATCCGACGTGAAAATCACCAGCGTATTTTCCGCCAAACCACTCGCTTCTAACGCCGCCATCACCTGGCCAACCGAGTCGTCAACCATCGCCGCAAAATCGCCATAAACACCAGCCTCACTGCTCCCACGAAAACTCTCTGACGGCATCCAAGGCGTATGTGGTGCCGGCAACGCCCAATAAAGGAAAAATGGTTTGCCCGACGCCGTCGCAGAGGACGAAGTGCCGGAGCCAGAACCGGCTTGCATCCCACGCCCCTGCCCTTCAATAAATCGCACCGCCTCTGCCGTCACCCGTGGCAGCACTTCACCATGATCAAAACCTGGTGCCATCGAGCCGCCGCGCCAGAAGCCGCCGCCGCCATGTCGCGCTTGTTTGCTGCCTGCAACCGTCTCCGTCGCCGCAGCCTCTAAACCACGGTCTTTCACCCAAACATAAGGCGCCATATCCAACGAAGCCGGAATCCCAAAAAACGTATCAAAACCATGCTCCAGCGGCCCCGGCACCAACGGCACATCCCAATCCGTTTTTTCACCACTCCCCAAACCCAAATGCCATTTCCCAATCGCCGCAGTCTGATATCCCGCCTCACGCATCAAATCCGGCAAGGTGAACCGCGCCTCGTCGATCAAATTCGTCGAAGTTCCGCCCAAAACGCCCGACTTAATCCGCGTGCGCCAGCAATAACGACCAGTCAGAACCCCATATCGCGTCGGCGTGCACACCGCAGAGGGCGTGTGGGCGTCGGAAAATCGCATACCTGACGCCGCCAAAGCGTCTAAATGCGGCGTCGGCACCTTGGATTCGGCGTTGTAACAGGCAAGATCGCCTAAACCCATGTCGTCGGCCAGAATGATGATCACATTGGGCGGTTGGGCCGTATCCACCGACGTGGAGCTACAGGAATTGCAGGCCAAAAGCGCCAGGCTGGTGGCCAAAAGCAAAATCCAAATCGGAGCACGCGCGTTTTGCATGGTTCCGCATCATAACTCGCGCACACTCTTTGATAGGCTGTTGCGGAATTGCCTTGAATTGCAACCGGCTATCGTTTTCACTAGTGAAGTCCATGACTGCCAGCACCCGCGCCAACCTGTTTCCTTGGCTTTCTGCCGGGCTTGCCATATTCATTATGGCGATGCTCCCGCTGGCCGGATGCGCGGATTCGCGTATTGAAGTGCCTGACATCGGCTTGCAAGATTTGCCGATTCCGGGCTTGGGGCCGGCTGAGCCGGAAGAGTTTTCCTATGAGTGGACGGTCGAAAGCGATCGCACTTGGATCGGCCCGGAATTTTGGGCCAATCGTTTGCAAGATTGGCGTCTGCAAGATGGACGCTTGGAATGCATTAGCGGACGCTTGCCCTACCGCACCCTGCACCTGCTCAGCCATCGGATCAACGATGGCGACGGCGATTTTCGCGCCGAGTTGCATTTGGGATTGAACGGCACGCCTGGAGAAAAAGGTGCCGAAGCGGGCTTTTTGATCGGCGCCGGTGCGGCCGATCTTGATTACCGCGCGGCAGCATTAGTGCAATCCGCTCCAGGACCCGACGGCGGCCTGCTCGCCGGCATCCGCGCCGACGGCAAGTTATACCTACGCACCTTTGATAAGGATCCGTCCATCGACGAAGTCAGCACCGACACTATGCAGGACGTGCAAAACTTGCACTTGTACTTGGAAGTGACGCCGATGCCCGAAGCGGAAGCGGCCGCAGGCGAAAGCGTCGACGAGGATGCAGCGCTCACTTATTCCGTCACCCTCAACGCTTATCCATCCACCACCAGTATTTCCGTCGCAGCCGATCTCAATTTGGATGAAGAGCCGGAGTACCTCGGCATGGGCAATCCGCTGGCAACAGTGACCGTCGATAACATCGACCCCGAACAATTGATCGGCAATTTTGCTTTGTACGCCAATCAACAAGGCGGCATAGAAGGCGAAGCGCCGCCGCAGTTTTGGTTCAAGCATTGGCGCGCCAACGGCACCAAGCTCGACGACCACCCGGAGCACAACTTCGGTCCAATTTTGTGTGCGCAACACACGCTGTCGCGGGGCATTTTAAAAATGACGGCACAGCTGCCACCCCTGCCCGCCGACGACCTTAGCAGCGTGCATTTGCAAGTCAAAAAAGATGCGCAATGGCATGACGTCGCGATGGCCGAGGTGATTCAACCGGGTTGGACTGCAACCTTCCGCGTGCCGGATTGGCCCAGCGATCAAGACGTGGACTATCGCATTCTGGCCGAGTTCAACAACGAGGAAGCCACCTACGAAGGCACCGTGCGACGCGATCCGGTCGAGCAAAACGAAATCGTCTTGGCCGGGTTTACCGGCAACCACAACGTGCGCCATGGCTTCGGCCGCGCCGGTTTCCCGTTCAATCACGAGGCGCTGTGGTTCCCGCATGAAGACCTTCTGGAACGCGTAGGCAAACATAACCCCGACGTCCTATTTTTCTCCGGCGATCAACTTTATGAAGGCGCCAGCCCGACCTTCGCCGATCGAAAGCAGCCGTATTTGGACTACTCCTATAAGTGGTACCTGTGGTGCTGGGCCTTCGGCCCCATCGCGCGCGATCGTCCATGCATCACCATTCCCGATGACCACGACGTCTACCAGGGCAATTTATGGGGCCAAGGCGGTCGCGCCGCCGAACGCGATCACGACGGCGGCTATGTGATGCCGTCGGAATTTGTGCGCATGGTTGAGCGCACCCAAACCAGTCATTTGCCGGATCCGTGGTCGTCGGCGCCGTTGGAGCAGGGCATCACCTCCTATTACACCGACATGCTTTATGGCCGCATTAGCTTTGCGGTGCTGGAGGATCGCAAATTCAAATCCGGGCCGAACGGCTTGGTCAAACACGACGGCCCGCGTCCGGATCACATCACCGACCCTGCGGTGGATCCAAAATCCGTCGACATCAAAGGCGCTGAACTTTTAGGACAGGAGCAACTGAAATTCCTACGCCATTGGGCGACGTCGTGGCAAGGCGCGGACTTGAAAGCAGCGTTATCGCAAACCATTTTTGCCGGCATGGCAACCCACCACGGCGGCAATTTGGATCGCATATTGATGGACATGGATTCCAATGGCTGGCCGCAATCGGGTCGCAATGAAGCCTTGGAAATCCTGCGCAGTTGCATGGCGCTCATGATCGGTGGCGATCAACACCTAGCGACCATCGTGCACCACGGCATCAAAGATTGGGACGACGCCGGTTTTTCGTTTTGCGTGCCATCCATCGCCAACTTTTATCCGCGCGCGTGGCGACCCGAAGACGAACCTGCGATTGCATTAAAAGAAAAAGGCGCGCAACCTTTCACCGGAAGTTATCTCGACGGCTTCGGCAATCACGTCACCGTTTACGCACATACCAACCCTGACTACCCGACCGAAAAGGAACCGGCCGCGTTACATGACAAAATGCCCGGCTATGGCATCGTGCGCTTCAACAAATCGCAACGCAACATGACCCTGGAATGCTGGCCGCGCAGTGCGATGCCGGGTGTAGATCAGCCATACCCGGGTTGGCCGTTTTTAGTCAAACAAATGGACAACCTCGGCCGCCAGCCGTCGGCGTGGTTGCCGACGGTACGAATTTCCGGCATGCGCGATCCGGTGCTGCAAGTGATTGATGAATTCGAAAACGAAGTCATTTACACCATGCGCGTCGAAGGTCAAACCTTCCAACCACCGGTATTTTCCGAAGGCAAATACACCATCCGCGTCGGCGAATTGGATGGCACGCGCAAGGAAGTTTTGCGCGGGGTGCGCGCCACCAAAACCAACGACAAGTTTTTGATCGTGGACCTGTAGTCGTAGAAATTCACGACTAAGGAATCAATCGGATCGCCTTTCTGGGGTCGGTAGGCAAGGAATTCCAGCTCGACGCACTTGGGCTTAAGGGATTTGAGTCAAAGGGATTGCGAGAGTATCCTCGCGTCCGAAACAAATATTAGCCCAATCCCACTGCAAAATCCGAACTCCGTTTTTGCTACAACCTATTTCATGAAATCAATTTGCCTAACTGGGCTTCTACTTGCTGGCTTCGCCACTGAGATACCGGCTCAGCATCACGCGGTGGTGGCTTGGGGCGGCGACCAAAACGGGGAAGTCTCCACAGCACCTGACGGCAACGGCTTTGCTTTCATCACTTCGGGCGATTTGCATGGCTTCGCCATTCGCTTTGACGGCTCCTTGGCAGGCTGGGGCGATGACAGCTTTGGTCAGGTCAGTGGAAGCCCCAAAACGGGTGGTTTTTTCCATGTCGGCGCAGGCAGCGCTCATTCTTTGGCATTGCGGGCGGCCAGCAGCTTGGTTTCTTGGGGAGATGATTCTGCCGGCCAAGTAAGCAACCAACCCGGCGGCGGCGGTTTTGTTGCGGTCGCGGCGGGCGGCAATTTTTCATTGGCACGCCGCACCAACGGAACCTTGCTGGCGTGGGGCGACAACAGCAATGGACAGGTAAGTGGCAAACCTTCAGCGACGGGCTTTACCGCCATGGCCGCCGGCCGTACTCATGCCATCGCGATCGCAGCAAATGGTTCGTTGATTTCATGGGGCGACAACAGTTTTCTGCAAGTGACGGATACACCTATAGGCACTGGTTTTTTGGAAGTGGCTGCGGGCAACAATTTTTCAATGGCTTTGGCCTCCGATGGTCACATTGAAGCTTGGGGAAAGGATTCCTTCGGCGTAATTTCGTCCGCACCTACGGCGACTGGTTTCATCAAAATCGCCGCTGGCAGCGACCACGCTTTTGCCTTAACAAGTAACGGCACTCTGATCGGTTGGGGACGCGATAGTTGGCTACAAGTAAGTCAAGCCCCTGGATTTCCCAATCACACTCAAATCGCTTTGGGCAACACCCATAGCTTTGCCCTTTTCACCCCCTCTGATACCGATGGCGATGGTTTGAACGACGACGTCGAAATTGGTTTGGGTAGTGATCCTTTGGATCGAGACAGCGACGACGACGGTATTTCCGACGGCGCGGAGAACGTCGGCGGGACTGGTATTTTGATTTTGGATAGCGATAGCGATGGCTTGCAAGATGGTACTGAAATGGGTCTAACGGTGGGTTTGGACGGCGATTCGTTGAACGGCATTTTGGGAACCGACCCGGCAATTTTTGTTGCGGACAGCAACGATGCCTCCACCACCGATCCGCTCAATCCAGACAGCGATGGCGGCGGCATCAAAGACGGCACCGAAGACTTCAACCGCAACGGTGATTATGATGCCAAATTTGAGACCGATCCCAACGCCACCAGCGACGACGCTCTCGGCTTTTACATCGGCAATTTAGTCCCCAATCGCAACCTGCAATTCGAGGTCCGCAACGGCCGCAAATTTGCGACTTTGATTCCGGCTTACTCTCTAGCTGGCCCCGGGCCGACGCCCATCGCTGGCGGCTTTTTGGACATTTACCTCAGCCAACCCATCCAGCAACTGAGCGCGCTGACTTTGGATCAAAACGGCAATTTAAGCGCCCCGGGGCCGCTGGTTCCAGGCACCACGCCGATTGGTTTAACCGTGTGGTTTCACGCTTTGGAGGTTTACCTACCTGGTAATCCTGCCCTGCGTGTTTCGAATGCCATCGAATTGAATGTGAGCGAAAATTGAAGCTCCACGAATACATAAGCCTGCCATGAATCACAAACTCTTCCGAATTTCCGCAGTGTTGCTCGGCATTGCCGTCGCGTACTTTGTAAAAAGCAGTGTGAGGACATAGTCCTTGTACTGCGAAGCGTCCATTCCACCGCGCAGTTCGTCGCAACTTTGCCAGAGGGATGAGTAGAGCTGAGATTTTTTTAGAGCCATGGGGTCATCTCCAGGATGCTGCCGTGAATCCGAGGCGAATCTCCTCTGAATGATAGCCTGCCGGTGGGCGGCACTTCATAACCGGCCCAGCGCGGGTCGTCGGTCAGTTCGTC
>JACNIZ010000341.1 GCA_014382805.1 Planctomycetota bacterium | reverse complement strand
CAGGCCTACCCGTTCAAACAGACTGCCCGCTGGAATGCTGGTGATTCGCAAACCGCGCACTTGCAAATTAGCGTCTCGCGCTGGCTGTACTCGACCTGCCGAGAAGATTTGATCATCCGGCATATCCTTCAAGTCCTGAATGTCCTGGGTACCGATTGCATAATCATCGATTGCCACCATTTCGGTGGTCTTCGGGGAACTGCGCTTGGGACGGCCAGGACCCTCAAGGTCGCCGGCGCTAATGACAGTTCCAGGATCAACCTCGCTGATCATCATTGCCAAAGTGAAAGAATCCTCTCCTTCAGGCGTAGCCAAATCGACCTCGGTTTCGCGTATAGCTTTGACCTCTAACTTGGCTCCTGGTTTCGCAGGAACATTGAAGCTATCCCCAACCAAATAATAGTCACCTGCGGGCAACGCACCCTGCGGCTCAGCGCCAGCAGGAATCAAGTAAACCGCGGAGAGATTTTTGCTCGAATAAAGAATAGAAGAAAGGGTGACGTCGTCCGGCCCGAAGCGTGGCTTGGGCTTAACCGGCTCAATCGGACCGGTGACCGTCTCCTTTGGCTCGACATAGCCGTAGACGTTGAGGTTATAGATGTCGTCGTAATTACCGTTCCACTTTTTCAAGTGGCCGCTGATCTGGCCCTGCTTGGGCGGCCGGACCTGCTTATTCAGATCCTTCAACTTCTCAGAGGTCAAGGGCTGGTTGTATTCCGTTTTATGAATGATGAAATCATAAAACGACCAACCAAAGCCTCCCAGGGAGGCGAGGCCAACCAAGGTCAACAAGAAACGCAGCAGCTTGTAGCTCACAGTAAAAGGTTATCGGGCAGAATCCTCTGAAGAAAGACAAGAGCGGTGAAATGTTTTTAACAACTCCCGGCGGAGCACGTCCAGCCCTTGGCCAGTAACCGATGAAATCATGATTCCAGGCATCTGAACAGCCTCAAAAAGCTCCTCGGCGCGCTGCTTTGATTCATCATCCTCGACTTTGGTCGCGGCCAAAACCCTTTCGCGAGACAAAAGCCCAGCCTTGTATCCCTCAAGCTCGCCGACGATTGCACGGTAAGACTCCAATGGATCTTCCGCTGTCGCCGAGCAATCAACTAAATGCAGTAATACCTGGGTGCGTTCGACGTGGCGCAAAAATTGGTGGCCCAATCCCTTGCCTTCAGAAGCACCCTCAATCAAACCAGGAATATCGGCGATGACCAAAGTTTCTGGTTCGGCCCCGGTTTCCATGATCCCTAAAGAAGGGTCCAGGGTGGTAAATGGATACGAAGCCACACGCGGACGCGCAGCAGTCAGCCTCGAAATCAAGGTGCTTTTGCCAGCATTCGGTAAACCGAGTAGGCCGACGTCTGCCACTAGTTTCAGCTCCATCAGCAATTCGCGGCATTCTCCATCTTGCCCTTCAGTGAAGTGACGGGGCGCCTGATGAGTCGCCGACGTAAATCTAGCGTTGCCTTTGCCGCCACGACCGCCTTCGGCAATGACCACAGCTTTGCCAGCAACGTCGAGGTCAGCGAGCAAATTTTTGTGCTGCGCATCTCTTACTTGAGTACCCACCGGCACTTTCACGACTAAGTCTTCGCCCTGCTTGCCACTGCAATTATTAGGTGCGCCTTGACTACCATTTTGTGCAACTACCTGGCGCTGTCGTGCAATTCGGAACAGCGAGTTTTCGTGGGTGACTGCTTCAAAAACAATGGAGCCACCCTTGCCCCCGTCGCCGCCGTCAGGGCCGCCCTGGGTTACATATTTCTCTCGATGGAAGGAGGAGCATCCATCTCCACCGCGGCCAGCCTGTACTTTGAGCAAAGCCTCATCTCGGAACATTCCATCGCGGCGCATTTTATTTCTTGGGTTAACGCAGAACGGGAGGCACTGAGCCTCCCGTTTGATTCGAATCTAGTTCGGATTATTCACTGTCAACGGGAACCACAGTGATTCTCCGCCGAGACTGGAAAGTAACCACTCCGTCTCGAAGGGCAAACAGGGTGTAATCCTTGCCCATGCCCACACCGCGACCAGGATGAAACTTGGTCCCGCACTGACGAACAATAATGTTGCCAGAACGAGCGAATTGTCCACCGTAAAGCTTGACCCCGCGCATTTGCGCGTTGGAGTCACGACCGTTCTTTGAAGAACCACCACCTTTCTTATGTGCCATTGATTTACTCCTTTAATCGGTTTGCAAACCGCACGCTAGTTACGGATCTCCTTGACCCGAATGGCGGTGTAGGGCTGACGATGGCCCAAGTGACGCTTGCTACTTTTGCGGCGCTTGAAGGTGCGCACGTGCAATTTCTTGTCACGTATTTCGCCGATGACTTCAGCGACAACCGAGGCACCATCCACAGTGGGAGTACCAACGGTTACCGAACCATCTTCGGCCTTCAATAGCTGCACCTGATCAAAAACCAGCTCACTGCCGGCTTCAGCTTCGGGCATGCGGTCAACCCAGAGCTCGTCGCCAGGGCGAAGAGTTAGGCAGCGGGAACGGTCACGGACTATGGCGTACATCGGTCACGAAAAACGCGAACAGCGATTCCTGGGATTGGAGTCGCGGAAACGGCCGAGCATTCTATCCGGCCGGAGCTCAGGGGGCAAGGCGTTCCACCACAGGTTCTCCAGAAGGAACCTGGAAATCTGGCTGGAACTGCAAATTCAGCTCCAACTCACGCACAGAAGACGCCAGCGGACCGTCCAAAAGTTCCATGACCCCTGGATGCACTCGCAAATTCCAATCCAGCTCGCCGTCGATGGCGCGCAAACGGCGCAATAGTCGCAGCGCCCCACCCCAGTGGTGGCTGACATTGCCGCTGCCGCCACAACCTTTACACAGTGCCGCAGACCCTCTAGGCAAGCCTGCCCCAAGGCGTCGGCGGGTCATCGGCAACAAGCCAAAGGAACTCATCCGGCCTAATTTCAGGCGCGCGCGATCATGCTGGACCACTTCGCGCATTAATTGCTCAAGTTCGCGGCGGTGCTCTGGGTCTTGCATATCAATGAAATCGGCTACCACAATTCCACCAATGTCGCGCAGCCTAATTTGTCTGGCCATTTCAGTCGCGGCCAAACTGTTGGCCTCGAACGCGGTTTCTTCCAAAGAGCCTTTATCGATGCGGCCACTATTGACGTCGATTGCGGTCAGCGCTTCGGTTTCGTGAATCACGATTGAAGCCCCCCCGCCGATGGCTACCCGCGCTTTCAGCATGTTCTGCCAATCCCGCTCGATACCCAACATCTCAAACAACGGCCGACCTTCATGATAGCGCTCCACCCGCAGACCATGCCCAGGCACATAGCGTTCGAGGATGCCTTCAATGTCTTTGGCAGCCTGTTCGTCATCCACCAGTATTCGCTTTAATTCTGGTGAAAACAACTCGCGCACTGCCCGCGCAGCGGCACCGGCTTCGGCTTCTAACAACGCTGGCGCTTCCGCATCCTGGATCGCCACCTGAATGCGTTTCCAGGTTTGCAGCAAATGGTCCAAATCAGCGTGAATGTCTTCGGCGGAGGCATTTTGCGAGGCGGTGCGTGCGATGCCCCCGAGCTGGGACTCATGCAAATGGCCTTCCACCGTCTCGCGTAAGCGCTGGCGTTCGTCCACATCCTGGATGCGGCGACTGACTCCAATCCGTCCCAAAGAAGGCACCAACACCACCTTGCGACCCGCCAAAGACAAGATCGTGGTCAAGGTGGCGCCTTTTCCGCGCACCGGATCGCGCATCACTTGCACCAAAACTTTTTGCTCAACTTTCAGCAGGTCGGCAATGTGCACCGCCACCCTAGGCTCGCCCTCTGGCGCAGCTTCAGCTTCATCGCCCTCGTCCAGGTCTACGCCGTCATCAATCTCAGGGTCGGCTTCATCGGCCAACTGCTGGGCTTGACGACTGGGCTGACAAGCAACTTGCAGCGGTGTCAGATTTTGGTCGGCATAGGCCGGATGGACATTACCCAAATGCAAAAAACCAGCCCGACGTTGTCCAAAATCGATAAACGCAGCGTCCAGCCCACGTTCGACCTGACGGACCACGCCGAGGTAGATATTCCCCACCATGGAGGCGTGTTCGCCATGCGCCCAGCGAACGTCTTCCAACAAAGTTCCGCGGTGCAAAGCAACACGAATCTCTTCAGGATCTCGCTGGTTAACCGCCAGGCAAAGCGGTTGGGGATCCGTCAAGAGTTGCCCTCCTCGAAGGCACTCTCAAAGTAAGATTGCAACTTATTTAGCACGGGAATGGCATCTGGGCCTGAAGCACTGAGGCTAATGGTGTCGCCTTGGGAAGCGCCGAGCGTCATGACTGACAAAATGCTGCGCGCATCAGCAACTCGCCCCTGGCACTGCAAACAGACCTGGGCATCGAATTCTGAAGCGATAGCAACTACCGCATGACTGGGTCGCGCGTGAAGTCCATTCGGACTCAGCACCGTGACCTCTCGCATGAAAGAATCGGTCATGAAGGGAAGGGCGATAAGCCCAAACCGACGACTTAAGCAGCCGAAAGTTCGGTCAGCAGATCAATGATCTGCTCAGGCTTGGTTGCTTGGCAAGAGAAGGAAACGAAATCTTCGTGCTGGGCAATCCCCGCAATCCAACGCAACAGATCTAGATGCTCGTCGGCGCCCTCCTCTGGGCGAACCACGGAAAAGAAAACGTGGACCAACTCGCCGTCCAAAGCATTAAAATCTACGCCTTCCGAATGCACACCAACGACAGCGGTGACCTTGTTGGTGGCCGCCATCTTGATGTGTGGAATCCCGACTCCCTGGCTGCCGGTAGAGCCGCGCGCCTCGCGTTCCAGCAATGCGGCATGCAACTCATCCGCCTTGCCATTCAAAGCAGGATCTAAACTGACGATCGTTTTCGCCAAAGTTAAGAGGACGTCGGATGAATCAGCTTCGTCCAAGTTTAGTAGGACCGTTTCTGGCCCAAAGAGATCGGAGTATGTCATTCAGAATGGGGGGGTGTGACGGGGAGGGTTGTGCCCTTAGGACCTTTTTGCAATGCCCGGCGAATTAGCGTGCTTAGGGACGCCGCTTATCAGCCAATTTTTGTTTGAGCTTGAGGAATTGTTTTTCAACTTTAGCAGCTGCTTTGTCTACAGCAGCGCGGCCTTGGTCAGCTCGATCCGTAGCAACAAAGGGCTCGCCGCGCCGCGGATACAACACGATTTCACAAATGGTTTCGTGTCGCTCAATATCGATCACGATCTCAGTTTTTTCGAATTCGGTACCGAAATGCTCGATTTCGGCGACGCGGCGTTCAGCGTACTCGCGGAGTGCGGAACTGACGCCTTCATGTTTGCTGGTGACTATGAATTTCATCGTGAATTAAGAGACGGAACGAAGCCCGCCTATTCATTAGGATAAACTCCCCGCCCTCTTTGGAACAGGCCACCGAGGCAAGTAAGCAGGTTTATTCACTATTATCCGGCCTGATTCGCCGATTTGGGCCAAAAATGGGCTTGGGGTACAGCACCCGCCACAGGTACAAACCCTCGGCGTGGGCGGTCGCGGCTCCCTGGCGGCGGTCCTTGCTGCGCAAGACCTCACCCATCCAGGATGGCTCATGGCGGCCGCGGCCGACGTCCATCAAGCCGCCCACCAGATTGCGCACCATTTTGTAAAGGAAACCCGTGCCCTGAAAGGAAAAGGAGAACCCGCCGCGTATGGAGCGCAGGTGGATGGCCTGCAAAGTGCGGATGTCGTCGGCGGTGGCGCGACCAGCAGCTGCGAAGGCGCCGAAATCGTGGGTGCCAATGACATGGGGTACCGCCTGGCGCATGGCGTGCAGGTCCAAATGAGCACGTCGTTCCCAGGCCATACGGCCGTTGGCCAAAACTGGCCGGGTATCAGAAACCGCTAGAAAATATACGTAGCGCTTGCCAATGGCGCTGCCGTTCGAATGAAATTCAGGCCCGACTTCCACCGCCCTTCGAGCCACAATTTCTTCTGGCAAATAGGCATTGAGAGCCTTGTGGAGTTGCTGGGTCGCAATCCGTGACCAAGTGTCGAAATGCACTACCTGGGCGCGCGCGTGAACTCCGGTATCGGTACGGCCGCTGCCAATCATGGTTACAGGCTCGGCCGACACCGCCAACCAGGCTTGCTCCAATTCTCCTTGCACCGTCGGAAAGCCAGGTTGGCGCTGGAATCCGAAAAAGGCGTGCCCAGAGTAGGCAACCTCCAACGCAATGCGCCGTGGATTTTCCATTAATCTGGGGTGGTCGGCTTGGTTTCGCCTTGAAAGCGGCGTCTACCACGGAAGGCTTCGGCCAAGATTTCACCGTGCAAATACTCCAGCCGAGTGCCGACGGGCAACCCGCGCGCAAGACGGGTAATTTTGACGTCGCTATCGGCCAATGCCTCCAAAACGATTAGTGCCGCGCCTTCGCCCTCGCGGTCGGGGGCCGTCGCCAACACGATTTCCTTGACCACGCCACTGGCTACGCGCTCTTTCAAACTGCGCAACGCGGCGGGTTCTGGACTAGCGCCTTCGCGCGGTGCAAAAGCCTCAAGCAGGACATGGTAGATACCTGGGAAAATCGCCGCACTTTCCATCTTTTCTACCTCACGCGGCCCTTCCACTACGCACACTAAACTGGCATCACGTTCTGGGTCGGCGCAGATGTTGCATAAGGGATCGACGGTCACGTTGCCGCATTTTTCGCAGCGCAGGGTTTGCAAACGGGCATCACGCAACGCAACCGCTAGATCGGCGACTTCTTCACGCGGCGAGCGCAATACATGCAAAGCCATGCGTTCAGCACTGCGCGCCCCGACGCCAGGGAATCGCTCCAAGGCTCGAATCAGTCGCTCCAGTGGATCCGGGAAGGCCACCGATTGATTTACATCATGCCGGGCATGCCGAGGCCGCCGGTAATTCCCTTCATAGCGCCGTCGGAGGCAGACTCAGCCTGTTGGAAAGCGTCTTTGAAAGCTGCGCTGACCATGTCCTCCAAGAGCTCGACCTCTTCTGGGTCGACGGCTTCGGGCTTAATGCTGATACCCAGCAATTCCTTTTTGCCATTTACGGTCACTTTGACCATTCCACCGCCAGCACTGCCTTCGAAGGTTTGCTTCGCCAGCTCGTCTTGCAGCTCTGCAACTTGACGTTGCATTTTTTGCGCTTGCTTAAGCAAGCCACCAAGGTCTCCTAAACTTCCAGCCATAGGTCTATGGTAACTCCTCCAAGGTATCAAAGCCGTCACGCAGTTGATCGCCGACGGGATCCGCGACGACGTCGAGGGTTTGGTAATTGATTTGCCAGCTGCCAGGGCAGCCAGTCAGCCGCGAAAGGTATTTGTGTAATACCGGGTCCTCGATCAGCGCTTTGCTGCCGCTGTCTAGTTCTTGCAGCATAATTTCGACGCCGTGGGCAGTCAATTTACCTGCAATGAGGTTTTCGTCGACGACTTTGGCGGCGGTGGGACGACCGCTGCGGAATTGATCCAGTAGAGATTCCAGGGTGACATCCGCCGGCTTTGGCGCTGTTGGCGCTGTTGGCGCGGTCGGTGCTGTTGGAGCGGTTGGCGCCGTTGGAGCGGTTGGCGCCGTTGGAGCGGTTGGCGCCGTTGGAGCGGCAGTCGTTGACGGACCTTTGGGACTTGTCAGCGGCGGCGGAGCAATGGGCTGAGGGACTGCTGCGGCAGGAGCAGAACGAGCCGGAACAGACGGCGCAAAAATCGGCACCGGGGTCGGCGCGCGGCCAGCCTGCACATCAGCGAGCAAGGCTTCGGTTTGCAAGAGCAATTGCAATCGTGCGGCTCGCAACATGGTCCATTCCAGAAGCGCGCGGGCGGCCAGCGGAGCGCGGGCGATGCGCGCTTCCAATGCGAACATCATGCCCAACATAGCCTCGAGTCGATCACGCCCTAATACCTTGGCTAAATCCATAGACCGCTGTCGACGTTCAGGCTCTGGCTCCACGCCCAGGGCGTCTTCGCCGAGCAGCACTAAATGCAGCAAATCGCGCAACGCATCGACCGCTTGCTGGACAAAGTCACGTTCCGATCCGCCGCGTTGCAGGAAATCTTCAACGGATGCAGATTATTGCGCAAAAATGGATCCAAAAAATATTGCTGCAGCAA
>JACNIZ010000280.1 GCA_014382805.1 Planctomycetota bacterium | reverse complement strand
TAGATTGGACCATGGCTGATGATTGGTACCTAACTGCCATCGCCGCAGTCGCTTGGGACAACACCCCTTCTGATGACTTTGAAAGCACCGATCGCCGCTTCGTACTTGCCGTCGGCCATACTTTCTAAGCAAATATCGCAGGGCCAAGGCCCTTCTGTTCTAAGCCGCCTTGCCTTTACTAGGTATGGCGGCTTCTATTTTTATTCGGATACACGATATTTTTGCCCTCATCGCGCTATTTCATTATGAGGATTGCACTTTCGGCCAAAAAGCCTCCTAAAATGGCAGTCTCATTCCATGCGACTCGACCTGAAGACCGCCAAGATTTTGACCTCGGACGAAGCCCGAGACACTTTGCTCATGTTCCGCAACATTGGCGAAGATCCGCTTGCGATCCAGGAGAGTTTTAAAGGGCTCTTTCCCAAAAAAGTGGCCGAAGCTTTGGGTGAATTGCGTGCCCTGCGGCGGCGCGCGACCTACAAATTCGGCGAGGGTTTGGATATGTACTTTACGCGGCCGCTGCTGGAACAAGCCTCTAGTGAGTCGGTAGCCGTCTATCGAGCGCAGCGCTTTGCCGACGCCGGAATCACTGAAATTTGGGATCCATGCTGTGGCATGGGATCAGATTCCATCGCTTTTGCCCGCGCTGGCCTAAAGGTCCACGCATCTGACCGCGACGAGGTTGCGGTGCATTTTGCCGAAGTCAATGCCGAGGTCTACCGCGCTACCGGGATTGAATTTTCAGTGAAAGATTGCATTGAGGAGTTGCCCCCTGAAGGTGCAATTTTCCTAGATCCTGCGCGTCGGCGTGGCTCGCGGCGGATTATGGACCCAAACGATTGGTCCCCGACACCGGATAAAATCGTGGAGATTTTGAAAGGGCGCGAAGCGGCAGGCTTGAAATTGTCGCCTGCCACCGATTTGGAGGTGCTGAAGGATTTGTTCCCCGAGCCAGACGAGATTGAACTGATCTCCTTGAAAGGCGAAGCCAAGGAAACCATCTTTTGGTACGGCAAACTAGCTACTGGAGTGGAACGGCGAGCCACCATATTGCCGGGCGAGGATACATTCTCAGGGCCGCTGGATGCCCAGGCCGAAACTGGCGAGCTTGGGACTTATATTTACGATGTGGATCCGTCGCTAATTCGCAGCGGTTTGATGGGTTCTTTTGCAAAAGCCAACCAATTGCACAACCTAGACCCTGAGATCGCCTATCTAAGTGGAGATCAGGAGGTGGACTCCCCCTTCCTGACCGGCTTCAAGGTGTTGGGCTGCGAGACGCTTGATCCGCGCAAAATGCGCAAGCTAATGCGGGAATTGGGCGTGGGTGCATTGCGCATTCGCAAGCGTGGCATTGCCGAGCGGCCGGCAGCTCTAGAACAACGGTTTCTCCCTAAGTCTTACGGGGACCGTACCATTACGTTCATCGCAACGCGCATCAAAGATAGCCACCTCGGCATACTGGCCGAACCTCTGCCCTAATTATGCTCGCATTACTCCTGATTGTTGCCGTTGCAGCCCATCCTGAACTGCCGCAAAACGACCAGGAACTTGCCCAAACGGCTCGCTTTGCGCTGGCACAAGAGGCTTTTAGTTGGGATCCCTTGGCCTCAGACGGCACTGGAAACCAAGTCATCCAACGCCAGGTCTACGAGGGCTTATTTGAATATCTACCCCAGGCAGCACCGATAGCCACTCAACCGTTACTGGCTGAATCCTGGCAAATACAAGGCGGAGGGCTTGAATGGACAATTAAGCTTCGCCAGGACGCCTACTTTTTTGATCCTATCGATCCACCCATCTGGCCCAATCGACGGCATCAACTCAATGCCGACGATCTGATTTTTTCTTGGCTGCGAATGGCTGATGGCCGCAATCCTGGCACGGGTTTTTGGGCAATGCAAGGGCTGTTCGCCGGCATTGACGAATTCCATCGCGCCACTACACCCGGTGCGAAACCCCGACCGAAGCCTGGTGGTGATACCGGTTCTCAAACCGACCCTGAGCAGGTTTGGCAGGAGGCTCTAAGAAATGGCATTGAAGGGCTGCGGAAAATTGACCCCTTCACCATCAAACTGCGCCTAAAACACCCCGATTCCAAGTTAATGGTTCGGTTGGCGTCGCCATATTTCGTAATTTATCCACAAGAGGCGGTGCAGCGCAGTGGTGCGGAGTTTTTGAACCAACCAGTAGGCAGCGGGCCCTATCGATACGCCGGTTGGATCCCCAAACATCAGGCAGTCTTGGAAAGCACCCCCGATTGGCGCGGACAAAACCATCCTGACGGCAGCTCGCTTCCGCAAATCAGCAAAATTGTGTTTACCACCGTGCTGGATGACAGCACCCGTGCGTTGCAATTTGAAAAGGGCGAAATCGACCGCATTACCCCCACTCAGGCCTCGTTCGATAGTTTGATCAAAAACGACCAACCCGCCGACACCCTGAAAAAGCGCGGCGTTCAATTGGTCAAGGTACCGCCCGCCGGTTTGTCCATGGTTGCTTTCAACATGGATGATGCCGACCTCGGATGGATCCCAGGTGACTTCGACGGCAACCTACGTCGCAAACATCTGCGCCAAGCCATCGCATTGGCGTTCCCCTATCAGCGCTGGCACACCGTCTTGCGCAATGGAACTTGGGCACAGCCAGCCTTGAGCTTCCTGCCATTGGGGCTGCCAGAAACGCCCGAATTGCCGAACTGTGCCTACAACCAGACTGACATACCGCGGGCGAAAGAATATCTAATCCGCGCCGGTTTTCCCGATGGAAATGGTGCGCCTCTATTGCGTTATGAACTTGCTGGCACCGACCCGATCGATCAAGCCAGCGGCGAAATTTTCCAAGAAGCGATGCGCCAACTCGGAATCAAGGTCGAGATTGTGCCCAACACTTGGGGCGAGTTACGCGCCAAAATGAATCGACGCGAGGCTCAGGTTTTCGGTCGTGCTTGGACCATGGATTGGGCAGATGCGGTCAATTTATTGGCTTTGTTTTACGGCCCGAATCAATCGCCGAATATCAACCGCAGTAATTTTCAACACGAAAAATACGACCAGCTTTTTGAGCAACTGACTTTTGCCAATACCAAGGATCGAATCGGCGTCGTCCGGGAAATGCTCGAGGTCCTGAACGAAGAGCTGCCTGCAATCCCTGTCGACCACCGGATTGGTTATTTGCTGGTTCAACCCTGGCTCAAAGGCGTTTCTATTCATCCCTTCGACCCCTACGCCTGTAAGTTTTACCGCTTGGAGCGTTGACCCGCGTTTCCACCACGTCCGACGTACTTCGGTTCGGGTTCACCCGTCTGGCGCATGCAGTTGGCGTCGCCATCAGCGTGGTTTTTTTGCTGTTTATGATTCTGGAAAGTGGCTTTGGCGGCGACCCGGCTTTGCGCCTTGCAGGTCAACATTCAGCTCCGGAGCGCATCGCCGAGGCACGCCTGCATTTGGGGTATTTCAAAGACTGGCAGGCTGGTGTAATAAACCTGCAACTCGAAGGCCCGGCCGCGCGTTTTTACCTGCAAGCTCTGCAGCCGGAGGTTCTACAGGTATTGGATGTTCAAAACCGATTGCTCCAAGAGTTGCCACTTGCCGACCTTAACTTGCGCCAGTTGCAGAGTAGTCTCAACCAACTTGCGCTCAGCGATGAGCATCGGTTGTATGTCTCTCTAGCCGAAGGGCACGCTCAGCAACCGGCGCTAGGCGTCGGCCATGCAATGTTGGGGGCTAAAGTCGCTATTCAAAGTAATCGCTCTGCCGACTTAGGCTGGGCCAGCCCGCAGCCGGCCTGGAAACGCTTCGTCCAGCAGACCAGCAAATTATTGCTTTTCGATTTTGGTCGATCCCTGGACGGTCAATCCATAGCCGACGAGCTGCGCAGTCGTGGCGGTCGCTCATTAGCGCTTACGGTCCCAGCGTTCCTAATAGGCACGATCTTGGCTTTATTCGCGGCTTTACTAGCGGCGAACCGGCTTGGCAAATTGGATCGTGGATTGAGCGCTATTTGCGCTTTTTGCATGGCCATCACTTCGCTGGCTTGGGTGCTATTTTTGCGTTTTGTATTCGCTGCGAAACTGGAGTGGTTCCCCATCGCAGGTTGGCAATCGCCGTATAGCGTGCACCTAGTTTTGCCCATATTAATTTGGGCGCTCTTATTCTTTTTTCCGAGTTTTTTGCTGTACCGCAGCATATTTCTGGGCCAAAAGGCGCAGGATCATTATTGCGCCGCCAGGGCCAGAGGCCTGACTGGCTGGCGGTTACTACTCAATCACATGGCGTTACCGGCAAGCGCCTCCATTCTTTCCCAGCTTGTATTGGTCCTGCCCTTTTTGGTCGTAGGCTCGCTGCTTCTGGAACGGATCTTTGTCATTCCTGGGTTGGGCAGTTACATCGTCAATGCAGCCATTAGCGGCGACGCGCCCATATTGCGCAGCACGACCTTTTTGATTTCGCTGCTCTACCTTGCTAGTCAATGGCTAGGTGACTGGGTCAGTGCGGCCGCCGATCCACGCACTCGCGCAGAGGTTCAACATGACTGAACTCGTCGCGCTGAACGCTTTGGATAATCCCCCGCAGGGGCGTCGAAGAAAATGGCTGCTGCTATTGCTCACCTATTTCATTGTGGGCATCGCTTGCCAACTTGGCCTCTTGGGTGACCATTGGATGGATCAACATAGTGGTCGCGAATTCAGCGGTCCCGCAGCTGGTGCTTGGCTAGGCACCGATCACCTCGGCAGGGACCTGGCAGCGCAGCTCGCTCAGGGCGTGCGCATTGCTTTAGCCGTTGGCGTAATGGCTGCTGGTGGCGCAGTCATGCTCGGCACCCTTATGGGAATGCTCGGGGCTTGGTTCAGAGGCTGGGTCGACCAAACCGTGCTTTGGATCAGTAGTACGGTGGTGGCCATTCCTGGGATATTGTTGGTCATAGCCATCGCCAGCGTGCTCGATAAAGGAATTCCAGCAGTCGTGCTGGCTTTCACTTTGGTGAGCTGGGTCAGCTGTTACCGCCTCATTCGCGCCGAGGTCATGCGCTTACAGGGCATGGATTTTGTTCTTGCCGCTAAAGCAGAAGGTGGGTCCACCTATCAAATTTGTGTTGGCCATCTTTTGCCGCACCTATGGCCCCTCATCAAAGTGCAATTCAGCCTGTCCTTTGTGTGGGCGATTCAAACTGAAGCAGTTCTGTCGTTTTTAGGCGTTGGCCTGGCTGATGCACCATCTTGGGGGCGGATGATTGCCGACGCCTGGGCTTGGAATGACCTTGGCAGCGGTCATATTTGGCGATTGGCAAGCGCTACTCTGGCCTTAGCTGGACTAAGCTTGGCAGTGCAGCGCTTAACTGCAATGCCAAGTCATTCGCCGGTTCCCCAGCGCGGCGATTTGCCAGCTCGGAATTAGCGAGTAGCTGAGACGCCATCGATAGCGACTATCTTGCCAATCGGCATGGTCGGCAGAGTCGAGCAGCGAATGGTGTAAACGCCTGGCGTTGGGACAGGAACTGCCAATACGCGGTTGTCTAATTGTGGCGCATCAAGATCGAATTGCTGATCAAAAACAGGCGTGTTTTCGTTGCCTGAATAGAACTCCCAAGCGGTGACATGGACGTCGCCGATCATCGGCCCGATAATGGCGTGAATGTTCGCTTGAGTATTAATCTTCAGCGTAATGAGGAAGTAGTCTTCCGGCAAGTCGGCGTAGACAATGCTCAAACCATAAACGTCGGCTTGTTCCAAAGGTGGCAAGTCTTCACGTAAATGAACCTTCCAACCCCACTGACGAGTTGGATCTGGGTTAGTTGGATCTTGCGGTGAGTAGAACTCAAAGCTGGTGTTTGCACAATCGAGGAATACCTCGTGCGATACGCTTTGCCACTGTCCACCCGGCTGATCTGGACAGTAATACATTCCATCTTGTCCGCCAACGAATACCAAGCTGTCTAGCGCGTAGTTAGGCGACAGGTAAATCACATCGCCCCAAGTATCGGGATAACCGCTACCAATCGAAACCCATGCCGGTTGAGTTGCGGTCAGGTCTATCTTGAACACGCCGCCACCCCAAGTGATGACAAAAACGGTTGGGTTCAAATCCATATCTGGACCCAGAACCATATCCTTAATCAAGTATTCCTCGATTCCAGGATAGGTGTTAATGCTGTACACGGACCAGTCGGAACTTTGATCGACCAGCTCATACAGCGCGTCCTCTGCCATGACCCACAGTTTCGGGCTGGTTGGACGGGTAAAGTTTGGATCGGCTTTGACCACCACCGGAGGGCTGGTCAAGTTGAAGTCCAATAGGTCCCACTCGAAGACCGGGGCCACGGCCGAACCGGTGTTCAGCAGGCGGTACACCTGTTCTTGCGAGGTAGAGCAGCCGAAGATGTCCAATTCCAAAGGCAATACATCCTTGTCAAAGGTGCGCGCAATATCCATCGAATGCATATGCGGCGCCCGTTGCAAGGGTTGTCCGAACACACCATTGATCGTATAGACGTTATCTAAACCGTCCAAGGTCATCCGGTTTTCACCCAAGGGTGAGTTTTCGTGGCGAGAACTCCATGCGAAGACTCTGGTCCCAGTCTGAGCTGCTGGCCCGCCGAAATCTGGAGCCAATGCCACAGTTCGTACATAACCAGTATTTCCGTCGAGGGCTTCACGAATTGCATTCACGAAGTACCAACCCTGCAGGAATGGAATGTTGGGCTCTTCGAAGAGCACGCCTAGGTCGCGCTGCCCACCAGCCATGATGATCCCGTCTTCGCTCTGCTGAGGCGATCCGGTCAAGCAACCGTAATAAATCAAGCCCTCGCCCAACAACGTGTCCGTCGCAGTGGTGTTAAGGTTGTAGCGGAAAAGTCCAGAGCCATAAGTAGATCCGTGGGCGATGACTTCGCCAAGGTGGTTGAAACCAGCTGAAATACCCCGGATTTGTTGAGCCGGGCGGAAACGACGCTTGCCCCAATGCACGCCTAGGTCCTCACTCACAAAAAGTCCTTCAGCGCGGGCATACCAAAGCTTGCCGTCGACCAGAAAGTCTGGCGAGGAGCAGAAGCTCAACATGCGTCGATAAGGCTTAATCACCGCGGTGCGTTCGTTGCCCGATGTCTCCTGAATGAAGTCTTGGTAACTACCATGATCCTGCCAAGTCTGACCTCCATCGATGCTATGCAGCACACCAAATACGTCGTACCCAGCATCGTAATCTTCATGCGAAGGGTAACGAAAGAGGCTCGCGTAGTAGTGTTGATTACCATCTGGCCCTAAGCCCGCGCTTAACAAAGCGTAAATGCCAGAGCTGATTTGCGCTGCGCCGGTCGGTTGAACATTGACGAAGGTGGTGCCAAAATCGGTGGACCGGTACAGCTCGCCTTCACTATCAAATGGATCCGTTAGGTCCCGACGTCCCCGCCCCAACAAGATCAATCCACTATTTTTGTAGTCCAGATCAAAAGCAATGGAAGAAACGCGGAAATCATAAATGTCGACCGCTGGTACATCGAATTGCGTATGGGTGGTCCAAGTGGTGCCGTCGTCAGTGGTGGTTACCAGCACATTGCGGATGGCAACCATGCAAGTCTTATCTACACCGGATAAAGATTGGCGATCATATTCTGGCGCAACTCCTGCTACCGAATTTTGATCGACCAATGCAGTGTCTAGCTTCAACATCCAGGTGTTGGTGGCTTCGTCCAAAAAGTAGATTTTGCCCCTTTCGGTTACTGCCACAACCGGTCCGTCCTGACCAGGGTTCGGGGCAGCCAAATCAGTGATATACAAATCTGTCGGGCTTAGTCCTGTTGAAATCTTCTGTACCACCCCTGTGTCGGGCAGGTATTGCCAAATGCCCTCGTTGGCCCCAATGACGTAACGCTTTTCACCAGTAGCTGGTACTTCGTAATAAACAATACGATGCGCCTCGCTCTTGCCTAATCCGTCCCCGGCAACTGGATTCCAGGTGAATCCATCATCCAAACTTGACATGACCTTGCTGTTTTTCCGCGAAATGATCACCATTTCGAGTTGACCAGCAGTATTCCGGGCAATTGCCAAGTCCGAAGCTTCCGGATGCGGAGTATGGAGTACGTTTCCTGTAGTAGACAGAAAAAGTACGAGTGAGAGGAGTGCGGTCATAGCCGTGGGACGAACGGGTGAGGGAGAAAACTGGCGATCCTATTGGGCATTATAGCAGTCCGTGGAAAAAGGGTAATCTCGGCCATCAGGCCGCCCATGCGACCCCAAAA
>JACNIZ010000400.1 GCA_014382805.1 Planctomycetota bacterium | reverse complement strand
CCCAGAGTTTGGCGAGAGGCAAGCAGCAGGTAGCCAATTGAACCGGTGTCGAGGACGACCGAATTCAGGCCTATTTCCGCGACTCGGCCCAGTAGGAACTCGTACACGGTGGTTTGCTAGGTCTGGATTAACCTTCGGGGATTTCTTTGGCCTTGCGCAAGCGCAACCCAAACTCTTCCAGTTTGTTCTGCAGCTCGTTCAAAGAAGTGATGCCGAAGTTCGGCATGGCCAGTAAATCTTCCTCGGTATAGCGCAACACGTCGCCGGTGCGCTGCAAGTTCAAGCGTTCGACCAGAGCGCGGTGACAGCGCACCGACAGGCTCAAGGCGGAGATTTGCAAGTCCAATGCTTCGACTTGTTCTTCGCTGAGTTCGCCCAACCATTCCAGATCCAAGTCGGAGCCGCCGTAGCCGCCCTCGAACTCTTCTGGAACGATGAAGGAGCCATCGTCGCGGCGCAAACCTAGGCGCAGTCCCTTATGGGAAAGCACGCGCTTTATTTCGTTCAGCGAAGTCTCGCCGAAATTCTTGAACTCGAGCAGCTCAGGCTCGGTGCGGGACACCAAATCGCCCAAAGTGCGAATATCCATGTTTGCCAGGCAATTGCGGGCACGCACCGACAATTCGAAATCGCTAATCGGGGTGCGCAAGATCTGCATCAGCTTGTCTTCTTTACGCTCAAGATCCTCGTCATAGTACATGTCGAGGCTTTCGTGAGCGTCCTTGAAATACAAGCGCGCCAGCGGGTTGACCGGGTCCTGACGCAACACAGCGCCGAAACAACCGCAGGCTTTTTCAAAGTCATTGCGGTCTTCGTACATGATGCCGAGGTTAATCAGCACCGACGATGGCGTTGGGCGTAATTGCAGCAGTTGCTCGTAGTGGCGAATGGCAGCACCGTCTTCACCCATAAGGTCAAGGCGGAAAGCCATGCGGAACCTAGCCTGTAAATGATCCGGGTGCTCATTCAGCAAAGCGCTGTAAGCACGCATCGCGTCGGCGTATTCGCCGGCAGCTTCTTGCAGCAAAGCCTGGAAGTAGGCGTGATCGCTTGGTTTCAGGTTGGCGCTCGCCAATCCCTTTTCCAACTCTTCCCATTGCGAATTCAAAGCCATAGCCTCGAACACGGTGGCTGCCATGACTGGGTCGGAAGAACCGACGTGGTCTTTTAGCGCCTCCATGGCATGAACGGGTTGAGACAGCTCAATCAACGATGAGCCGCGAATGAATGCTGCCAACTCCGCATCGCCTTGAACAAACTTCAAAGCGTGGGTGTATTGGCCAGCAACCCACGAGCCAGAAGCAGCCATGTCAGCATTGTTTGCCGATCGTGCTTCCGCTACTGCAGCGCGAAACTTGTCCGCGTTGGTGGGGTCAGCTAAAACTCCGGTACGAGCGGCAAGTAAAGCGGACGGGGTGGCCGGGGGGGCGGCGAAAAATGCGGCCGGTGAGGCCTGCGGCGAAACTACAGCTTCAATCATCAGTGCGACTCTTGTGCAGACTAGTGCCAAATCCCGAAAAATCGGTCGCATATTGTAGTCAAACCCCTCCTCTAACGTCAAACTTAGGTCGCATGGATTGCTTTAGGATTCAAGGTGGCGAAAAGTTGGCTGGCAAGGTGCTGGCAGCAGGTTCAAAAAACGCGGCATTGCCGATGCTCGCGGCAAGCCTATTAATGGACGATCCAGTGCGTCTGACGCGCCTACCCGCTTTGGAGGACATCCGCACTATGCGGGCTCTATTGAGCGATTTAGGCGCATCCGTCGAATCCAATGACGACGCCAGCGAGTGGCAAATTTCTTGTCCTGCTGAGGGCCCAACCGAAGCTCCATATGAGATTGTAAGGCGCATGCGCGCATCGGTTGCTGTGCTCGGTCCGTTGCTCGCCCGCCGTGGCCGCGCCAAGGTATCTTTGCCCGGTGGCTGCGTGATCGGCGTACGACCCATCGATTTGCACCTCAAAGGATTGGCCGCTTTGGGGGCCAAGATTCACGTCAAACATGGCGAAGTCATCGCCGAAGCTCCAGCCGGCGGCTTGCGGGGCGGCCAAGTTTATTTGGCATCAAGGTGGGGCTCGACTGTACTTGGCACCGCCAATGTGATGATGGCCGCCACCCTGGCGAAGGGGCGCACCACCTTAGACGGGTCGGCGCAGGAACCGGAAATTGTCGCTCTGGCGGAGTTTTTGAACTCCTGTGGGGCCCGTGTAGCTGGAGCCGGCAGTACCCAGATCCGGATCGATGGGGTCACCAGCCTGGGTGGGGGATCCGGCCGCATTCCTGCCGATCGCATCGAAACCGGCACCTTGTTACTGGCGGGCGCTGCGACCTGCGGCGACGTCGAAGTTGGCGATTGCCAGCCAACCGAATTGGCCGTGCTGCTCGACATGTTTCAAAGTTGCGGCGTGCCATTTCGGCAAGGCGAAGATTGGTTAAGAGTCATGCCCTGGACCAAACGGCCACGCGCTTTGGATATTTGCTGTCGACCCTACCCTGGCTTTCCGACCGATCTGCAGGCCCAATGGATGGCTTTTTCCACCGTTGCGGAGGGCTTGGCCATGGTTTCGGATTCGGTTTACCCCGACCGCTTCATGCATGTCGCCGAGTTGAATCGTTTAGGCGCCCACATCCGCCGCGAGGGTGGCAGCGCCTGGATTTTGGGTCAGGCGCAGCTGTCTGGCGCTCCCGTTTTGGCCAGTGATTTGCGCGCGAGTGCGGCTTTGGTGATCGGGGGATTGGCTGCCAGCGGGGAAACTATCGTGCGCCGGGTTTACCACTTGGATCGCGGCTATCAGCAATTAGAGCGTAAACTTAGCGATCTAGGCGCGAAGGTGCGTCGCGAGGTAGACGAAGAACCGGTCTAGGCCGTAGAATCTCCGATCCAGCAAACTTGGCCTACGCCGCAACAGCGAGCCGAGATCCTGCCAGCATCATGCTCGAGAACCTCACTTCATCCTTCAACCAGGTCCTAGATCGCTTCCGCGGTCAGCGCAAATTATCGCCCAAAGAGGTCGAAGAGGGTTTGCGCGACGTACGTCGGGCGCTGCTCGAAGCTGACGTCCACTTTCAGGTCGCAAAAAACTTCACCAAAAGGGTTGCCGAGGAGCTGATTGGTGGAGACAAGCTGAAGGGCGTCGCTGGCTCGGATCAGGCGGTGCACGCATTCCATAAGGAGTTGGTCGCCTTGATGGGTTCAGATTTGCCAGCTTTACCGGCAAATCCGGGCCACCCAATGGTGTTGCTGCTGGCTGGACTGCAAGGTGCTGGTAAAACTACCACTGCCGCCAAATTAGGCCTCTGGCTGCATAAGCGCCAGAATCGCAAGGTCCTGCTGGCAGCTTGTGACTTGCAGCGCCCTGGTGCGGTGGATCAGTTGGTGACGCTGGGCAAGCAGCTGCAAATTGATGTTTATTCCGAGAATCCGGGCGACAAGGGCGTGGATCCTGTTTCCGTCGCTAAAAACGCGCTGAAGAAGGCCAAAGAGGGCAAATACGACGCCCTGATCGTCGACTCCGCTGGTCGTTTGCATATAGACGACGCGTTGATGACCGAGATCACCGCGGTCTCCAAAACAGTCAGCCCCGACGCCACCTATTTGGTTTTGGACTCGATGACCGGCCAAGATGCGGTTGAGTCGGCCAAGGCTTTTTCGGAAAAATTGGATCTCTATAGCGTCATTCTGACCAAGATTGACGGCGATGCTCGTGGGGGGGCCGCCCTTTCGGTGCGCGAAGTGACCGGACGACCTATCGCCTTCCTCGGCACCGGTGAAACGCCGTCGGACCTAGAAGAGTTCGACGCCTCGCGCTTGGCCAACCGCATCCTCGACATGGGGGATGTGGTCGGCCTAGTCGAAAAAGCTCAGGAATCCATCGACGAAGAAGTCGCCGCAGAGGATTACATGCGCATGATGCAGGGCCGTCTCACGATGGAAGACCTGCTGTCGCAATTCAAGATGCTGCGGAAAATGGGTTCTATGAAGAAGTTGTTGGGCATGATGCCTGGAGCAGGTAGAATGTCCGGCCTTTTGGATCAGGTAGATGACAAAGAAATATCGCGCATTGAAGCGATAGTCCTTTCGATGACACCTAAGGAGCGACTCCATCCAGAGATACTCGACGGAAGTCGGCGCAAACGCATCGCTCGCGGTGCAGGCGTGCAGGTTTCAGATGTCAACCGTCTCTACAAGTCGTTCCAACAGATGCAAAAGCAGATGAAATCGATGAGCAAGTTGATGACTGGCGGGCGCTCTAAAAAGCGCATGTTGAAGCAGCTTAATCAGAAAGGACGTCTACCTAACAACATCCCCGGATTCCCTGGTCTGCGTTGACCATAACCTTAAACCTCGCTAGATAGCCTCCATGGCCGTTGTCCTGCGACTCAAGCGGATGGGACGTCGTAATCGTCCTTACTACCGCATCTGCGTAATGGATTCGCACACCCGTCGTGACGGGCGTGCAATTGAAGAATTGGGCCACTACGACCCGATCAACCCAGAAAAAGGCCGCCACTTCGATTTAAACGAAGAGCGGGCCAAGTACTGGATTGCTCAGGGCGCACAGCCCAGCGAAACCGTCACTTCCTTTTTAAAGGAACGCGGGATCGAAATCCCCGTCAATCGCCGCAAGCGATTGCGCGCCAACAAAAAAGCCAAGAGCTAAGCGCACGTCCTGAATATGGCCACCGCTTCTAAACAGGTGGACGAACTCAGGTCGCTGCTTGATAGGCTCGAAGGCGACATCTTCGTCATAGGATCGCGTAGCGAGGGCTTTACTGCCCTTGAGCGCCTCATGGCCCTGGTCATTCAGGGTGACGGCAAGATGGCCTCGGCCGAAAAGGGCATTCAAGCCCTGCAAAGCAAGTTTGGCAATTGGAGCGAAGTTCGCGTCGCCCGCGCTTTTGAAGTACGGGACGTGCTAAAAGCCGCGCATGTAGCCCATGCGCCGGAACGCTCCATCCTGGTTCAAGAATACTTGCGGCGCGTTTTCGGGCTGCAAAACCATTTGGAACTTGACTGGCTTTATGACGCGACGTCAGAACGTCGTGATCGTTTGCTGGACCAGTTGACGATGGCACCCGACCACGCTGCAGCAATACTGGATTTGGATGCTCTTGAAGAAGGGGATTCGGTTCCGGTCTGCAAAGCGTTAAAGCTGCTATTTTCGCGCTTGGGCTTGGTGAAATCCAATCCCAAAGAAGCCGATGTCCGCGCCATCTTGGAGCCACTCACACAGGAGAGTGAGTTGTTTTCTAACTTCATGCGTTTGAGGTTGCTTGCCCATTACGGCTGTGATCCGAAAAACCCACAGGGGCGCAACGCGCACCTGCTACAAATTCTTTGGAAGGAGAAGTCCGCCAAAAATTTGAAGACCTTTGCAGAAGCTGCCAAAGAACTGGGTTTGCCGATTGCAGGCGAATTGGCGAACACCTTGAAGCCGGCTCCGGCGAAAAAGAAGGTTGCTAAGAAAAAGGTCGCCAAGGAAAAGGCGAGCAAAAAGACTGCAGCCAAGAAATAAGCCAGGACCTATTCGTGGCTGACGCAAAACCGGTGGCCATCGTCCTGGCGAGTACTTCGCCACGGCGGCGGAGTTTGTTGGCTGCCGCTGGAGTGCAATTTGAAAGTCTGGATCCTGGTCCGGACGGGCATTCCAGTGCCAGTGAGCCACGGCTACGAGTAATGGAATACGCAGCCACCAAAGCCGCTTGTGGCCATCAATTGCGTCCTGATGCCGTGATCTTGGCCTCTGACACCCTGGTCTGGTGCGGAGGGGAGTTTTTGCCCAAACCCGTTGATCGAGCCGACGCCCGTCGCATGCTGGAAATGCTGCAACATGGTCGCCATGAAGTTTGGACGGCGGTTTGTGTGCGAAACCCTGCCGGCGAAAAATTTGCCGACGCCGCGGTCGCCCAAGTCGAATTTGGCCGAATTCCGCCTACCGAGCTGGAGCATTACCTAAATGGCCAAGAATGGGTCGACAAGGCCGGGGCTTACGGAATTCAGGGAACCGCTGAAAAATGGGCCCATTTGCGTAATGGCGACCTGGACACGGTGATTGGACTGCCAGTTTCTTTGAGTTTGCGCTTACTCCGGCAAGCTGGGGCTTGTCCCTCAGCCATTTGACGCTAAAATCTTCGATCCGCTTTGCCGCGTCCTCCGTGCACAACGATGAAAAAAGGCATACACCCAGACTCTTACCGCCCGGTCGTCTTCCGCGACCGTAACGCGAACTTCAGTTTTCTGTCCCGCTCTTGCGTACATACTGACGAGACCGTTACTTGGGAAGATGGCAACGAGTATCCAGTTTTTAACCTGGATATCAGCTTGGCCTCTCACCCCTTCTACACTGGTAGCCATACCTTTGTAGACGCCTCTGGCCGCGTTGACCGCTTTAACAAGCGCTACGGCCGCAAGTCTGACCAGTAAGAGGTTTGGGCACGTAACGGGGTGCTCGTCTATAGGGATCTCGTCAAGATTTTGAAGGATCGAGTTCAGGCGTTCGAAGACCGCCAGTCCGAACTTGAAACTGCCCTTGCAGATCCCGAAAGGGCTGGCAAGCCCGATTTCCCCAAGTTGTTACAAGAACTTGGGGGAATCCAAAAGGTATTGGGCCCTTGGGGTGAATTCCTGCAAACCCATCAATCTTTGGCCGATACCCGCGAGCTGATCGCTGGTGACGACCCAGAAATGGCCGAATTAGCGCAGGAAGAATTGGAGGAATTAGAAACCACCTATGCGCGCCAAGAGGAAGAAATTCTCGACCGCGTATTGGAGGATGACGAAGACATCGATAAGCCAGCCATCGTCGAGATCCGCGCCGGCACGGGTGGCGATGAAGCTGCCTTGTTCGTCGGTGATCTGTATCGCTTCTACACTAAGTTTTGTGAAATCAAAAATTGGAAGCATGAAGTGATTGAGGCTTCCCCAACCGAGATGGGTGGGTTCAAGGAATTGGTGTTTCGCATCAAGGGCGAGGATGCATTCCGCATGATGCGTTACGAGAGTGGCGGCCACCGGGTGCAACGTGTACCCGCCACCGAAACTCAGGGCCGCATCCACACTTCTGCCGCAACCGTTGCCGTGATGCCAGAAATCGAAGAGGTGGATTTCGAGTTGAAAGACGAGGAATTGGAAATTTCGGCAATGCGCTCTTCTGGTCCAGGCGGACAAAGCGTGAACAAAACCTCGTCGGCGATTCGGGTGGTGCATTTGCCAACCGGAATTGCAGTAAAGTGCCAAGTCGAAAAATCGCAGCTGCGCAATAAAGAAATGGCCCTTAATTTACTCCGAGTCAAGCTTTATGAGATCGAGCGCGAAAAGCGAGATTCAGAACGCTCAGATATGCGCAAAACCCAAGTCGGTTCGGGCGACCGCAGTCAGCGCATCCGGACCTACAACTGGCCTCAGAACCGCGTCACCGACCACCGACTCGGGGCTAACTACAGCTTGGAAAACATACGCGAGGGCCGCTTGGATACCATCCTGTCCGCCTTGCAAAAAGCAAAACGCGAGGCCATGATCGCCGCGCTCTGATCCCATCCCCCAAGATCATCATGACTAAGGAAAACGCAGATAAGTCCATTATGTCCCTCGGTGCCGACTTCGAGGCCATCGAAGAGGTCGCCCCGGCCGACGCCAAAGCGGCTCAGCCTGCGCCTTCCACCGAAGCCGCTCCCAGTCAGCCGGCAGCAGCGGCTACGCCTACCCCGGCTAGAGGAGTCGGAGTGCAAGCCATTCCGGGCGCTTCGCCGTTTGACCCACCATTTGGCCCGATCCGTTCCAGTAATGCCTGGGCCAGCATGGGTTTGGTGATCGCAGCAAGTGGTTTGCTCGGTCCGTGGGAGGCGTTTGGTGGCAACGTGCTGCACGGGGGGCTACTGGCCTTTTCGCTGTGGTTTTTGATCCGCGGCGGCTTCCTGGCCGTGCAGCGTACTGGTCAACCAGTACCCATCGTGTTGCCAGTTTTGTTGCTGGTTTACGGTGTCCTGCGCTTAGCTTTGGCTGGCGGCATGGACGCTTTGGGTTGGGGACCGATGGCAGGAGTAATGGATGCTTCCGGCGCATTGATGACTGCCATCGGCGGTCTGATCGGCGTCCCCATGCCGCAGGGTGCCGGCCAAAAGGGTGCGAAGCCTCCTCCTCCCGGTACCCCCCTGGTTTTTGATCGCCACGTTTCGCGCGCCCCGCTTGCCCACCTGGTGATTTTCATCGGTCTGACCATGCCCTGCGCCGTGAAAGCGGTCCGCAAAGCGGCGCTGCGGGCACGAGGGT
>JACNIZ010000398.1 GCA_014382805.1 Planctomycetota bacterium | reverse complement strand
CTAATCCCCGCCCAACCGCTGGCGACCGGGCAATTTTTAGGTGCGAGCAGTTTGACGCGATGGCTGGCGTCGACGGGACCGTGGTCTTGATAAAGAGTAGGGAAAACGTTGCGGGTTTGGCCGAAGGAGTAGCTTGGCGACCACGTCGGCAGCATGCCCCAACGGCTTTGTGCTGCGGAGTTTTGGCGCAGTGGGTGGATGGCGATTTGTGCTTCGAAGCTGCCGTCCCAGTTGTCGGGCAGTTCCATCAGCAGCGAGTTGCCGGGAAAGGCGGGCACCTCCAGCGATGGATCGATTTTGCGCACATCCAAATAAAGGGAATCGATCTCCATCCATCCGCCCCAGCTATGGAAAACCAAATTTGCGGCGCCTTGTTCGGGGTCTAAACCGCTGCCGCGCACCGTCAGCAACCACGTCGGCCGGCTAATCAGCGGCCAACCGGATTCGCCGGGCTGGAATTCGAGCTCGTATTCGATGGTCGGTTTGGCTGAATCTCCCTGAGCGATCGCCAAGCCGGCGCAGAGCAGAATCCAAAATCCAATCGCCAAATTTCGCATGCATCGAGTCTAACCCGGCGCAGCTAGGATGCAGTTATGGGGGCTTTTAAGGACGAACTCGGTGCAGCGGCTGTGGAAGAAATCGGCACCGCCTTCGCGCGGGCTGACAATGGATTTCCGGTAGTGGACTTTCGGCGTTTGGCTTTAGATGGGATTGATGAATTGGAACTTAAGGCGCGAGTCATGCACATCATGGCGGCGTTACGCGAAGTGCTACCGGCTGACTACGCCGACGCGTTACTAAAGCTGATGGGGGCGTTGCCTCATGGAACCACGCAAGCCCAGGTGTCTGGATCGCCTGACTACCTGCCGACCCCGGCCGGCTTGCGCGGTTTTGCGGCTTGGGCGGTTATCGATTTTGTAGGTGAGTATGGCTTAAAAGAACCAGAACTCAGCTTGCGCGCCCTACCTGAAATGACGTCCTACTTTTCCGCCGAATTTGCGGTGCGACCGTTTTTGATTCATCACGAAAAGCTGGCCCTGCGGCACATGAAAAAGTGGGCGTCACATAAAAACGAACACGTACGACGTCTGGCCAGCGAAGGTAGTCGGCCGATTTTGCCGTGGGGGATTCGTTTGCCTTCGTTGTTGGCGGAACCCGAAAAGGTGTTGCCGATTTTGCAGCAATTGCCGAACGATCCATCAAATTATGTGCGGCGCTCGGTGGCGAATCATATGAATGACATTTCCAAAAACCATCCGCAGTGGATGATCGCGCAGTTGAAAAAATGGGGTGGCACCGAGCTGCCATGGATTCGCCACGGATTGCGCACGCTGGTAAAAAGCGGTCATGCCGAGGTTTGGCCGTTGCTTGGATATGCCCCTGATTTAAAGGTCAAAGTTGTGCGTTTTGAGGTGAAACCGAAACAAATAAGAGTAGGGGAAGAGATCACGGTGATTGCCGAATTTGAGCTTCAACAGTCAACCGAAGCGCCTGTGGTTGTAGATTATGGTTTGCATTTGGTGCGCGCAAACGGCAGTCGTTCGCTCAAAGTGTTTAAATGGAAAAACACCACCTTATCGCCCAAAGTGTCGACGTCTTTCAAAAAGCGTCATTCGTTCAAGCCGGTGACTACGCGAAAATATTACCCCGGAACCCATCAACTGGATGTGCAAATCAACGGCAGAGTTTTAGCCAGAGTTGAGTTCGATCTCGTTTGAGAACGATTCTTGTAATGGAACAGGATGCCCAGCCTAGCGATCCGAAATTACACCTTCATCCAAAGCAACGCCAGAGCCGAAAGAGTAAAGCCGTCAGTCAGTTTGCCATCCGCCACCAATTGGCGAACTTGAGCTGAGCTATATTTATGCAATGCGATGGCACCTTCATCCGGCTGCTCAATGTCGCCCTGTTCACAGTTCAAGTCGGCTAACCAAACTTCGACCTGTTCTTCAAATATCGCACCGTTGGGCATGAATTGCCCCAAGCGAGCCCACGTCGCTGCGCCAAAACCTGTCTCTTCTAACAACTCTCGTTTTGCAATTTCTGCGCTGCTTTCATTGACGTCGCCCAACCCGCGCGGGAACTCCAACATGGTTTTTCCAGCCGCATAGCGATAGTTTTCTAGCAAGACAAATCGTCCATCGGGCAAGCGCGGAATGATGACTGCGCCGAGCGGATTGTCGGCATTGCGCACACGAAAATAAGTACCCTCTTTCCCAGATGGGAACCGAACCCGGTCATCAAAAACTAGGTAAAATTCGTTTTGGTAAATTTTACGTTCTTCAACCAGGCTGATTTTTTTGCGCACGATTAAGGAAGTCTACTTTAGGTGCCGGAGGGATTCCACAATAGATCCCTGAGCAAGGCTTGTTCCAATGGGGTCGCCATCGCCCGGAGCACTTGGCTAGTACCAGTTTGGCCGACGTCGGCGTTTTTGAGAATTTTGGGGATCGCAAATAAGGCTCGAACCACCAGGCCGAGGGTTTCTGAATATTGAATGGCCTCGTTGTCCAAAGTTTCCAGGCCCGGGCCGACGACTTCCTCGGCGACGCCACTGAGATCGTTTTCTGATTTATGGTATGCATCGACCACCCGATAGGCCGGTCCTGCAAGCTTTACGGCGAAATTAAGGAAAGGCGAGCGCTCGAGGAAGTTCAAAGCAGCCAAATCACCAGCTGCAGCGGAAAAATTTTGAGCGCGCTCAAGCGAAGTCGTTCCTTTCGTTGCACTAAGCAACTCGAAAAATGTAGACCAATCCAACCCCTCGCCGCCATTTTGGAAATACTTTGAGACGGAACGGGGAGCGAGGATTTTAACTCCGGCAACCCCAAGTTTTTTCTTATCACCGACGGCGTCAGCGGCCAGTTTTTTCAGGTCGTTGCTTGAGAACGAGCGATTGGTAGCCTTATGATCGCTGCTCACCACCGTGTTGTATGCAAAATCAATGACGTCCCTTGCGTCTTCAATATGGAGATTGAAAAAACTCGAATTTTGATTCGCGTCTGCAAGGTGCGATATTTGAGTTGACCAATTGAGCTTTTGGCCAGGACCAAGTAACGATGGAGGTTGCATCGAGCCACCGTTTGCAGCCACTACTAAGCTATCGAGAAACTTGTAGCAGAGAGACCGATTCACCACGTTATTGTTGTCGGCGCAGGCTCGTCGAGTTCGTTGGATAATGTCACCGCAAGCAGGGTTGAAAGCATGGAGGTGATCGGCGAATTGGTCTAATAGCTCATTCATTCTCACTGCAGGCCCAAAGCGTTTGGCAAATGGAGTTTTTTGTTGCAATAGAGCGTTATCCAAACGGTGTATGAATTCGATTTTTTCCACCAAAGACTCGGGTAGGCCAGCGACGGCTTGTGGGTCGGTTACCGCTTCAGGAAGACTTGCGACGTCCATGCCCTGACGGATTTCGGGCCACCCGGAAAGCACAAACTCTCCGGAATGATCGTCCGGGGATGCGTGGCGGAAAATTAGCGCAAGCCTTTCCTTGAGGCTGCCGGCAGTGCAGCTAATCCGAATTTTTCCGTCGGAAAATGCGTTCAGCAACGATGCTTGGTCTTTAGAGCTGGAGCAGGCTACCGCAAATAAGTGGCCGGAATCACAAACCGCGTTTTCAGGCAGGACGAGTTTATTGTTGAAGATTAAATTTTTCATAATCTCGCCAGCAGTTAGGTGGCAATACAAACGCGCTAACGGTACGTCGGCCTGACCCTGAGCTTGAGACCGGCGTAATAAATTGGATAATCGGACGGAATCAAACAGGTCAGAGTAATTCAAATTCTCCATCAGGGGGATCATACGATCCCCCTGATTTTAGTCGGAAAAATTGGCTTACCAGATGTCCACGCGCTCCGCTTCAGGTTTCATGATCGGTGCGCGTTCATCCAAACCAAACGCGTCGGCGAAATCTTGCAAGTTTGCGACCGGACCGATGGCACGGAAGTAGCTTGGCGAGTGTGGGTCGGAGTTGATTTGCACTTTCAATGCTTCCAAACGCGAGTGACCGCGCCAGGAGCGCCCGAATGCTAGGAAGAAGCGCTGCGGAATGGTGAAGCCGTCAATCTCGCCATCAATGTCGTCTCCAATGCGGTGTTTCAACGCCATGAAAGCGATGTGCAGACCACCCAGGTCGGCGATGTTTTCACCAAGGGTCAAACTACCGTTGACGTGAGTGCCGTCTTCAATCGTGTAGGCATCAAACTGCTTGACCAAGCCGTCGGCACGTTTGTTGAATTCGGCAAAGTCGGCTTCGGTCCACCACATTTTCAAGTTGCCGTCGGCGTCGAACTGGGCGCCAGAATCGTCGAAGCCGTGAGTGATTTCATGACCGATAATGGCACCCATGCTGCCGTAGTTAGAAGCGTCGTCGGCGTTTTCACTGAAAAATGGCGGCTGTAATATCCCAGCCGGGAACACCACCTCATTCAGCAGCGGGTGGTAATAAGCATTCACCACCTGCGGGTTCATGCCCCATTCACCCTTATCCACTGGCTTGTCAATCTTGGCCAAGTTGCGCGCCATTTCCATGCGACCGGAGCGAACCAAATTTCCGAAATAATCATCGCGACGAATATCCAAACCCTCGAAGCTCTTCCATTCGTCCGGATAGCCGATTTTGTAGTTAAACGCGGCCAATTTTTTCAGCGCCTGTTTGCGCGTTTCCTCCGACATCCAATCCACCGCATTGATTTGCTGTTCCATAGCCCAAAGCAAATCTTCCACCATGCCCTCAGCGCGCTTTTTGGCGTCGGCAGAAAAAGCAACTTTGACGTATTCTTGGCCAACCGCCTCACCCATGCTGCTACTCACCGCACCCAATACGCGCTTCCAGCGCGGTTGAATTGTTTCGACGCCATTCATGGTGCGACTATTGAATTCAAAATCCTCGTTGACGAAGTCAGTGGACAATGAACTGGCTGCGCCGCTTACTAGGTGCCAGCGTAAGTATGCCTTCCAGTTGTCAATCGACTCGTTGGCCAGCATGTCATTCAGCGCCGGCCAATAGTTTGGCGCCAACATATTCAGCACCTTGGGCTGGAAACCCATTGCTTGACACCATTGCATCAAGGGCATGTTTGGGATCATGGCTTGCGCATCAGCAATGGATTTTTTGTTGCTGAAGTTTTGCGGATTGCGAAAATCCATCGCCCCAAACCCGGCGCTGGCAAGTGCCGTCTCCATGCGCAGTACAGTTTCAGCGTTGGCCGAAGCCAAGCGGATTTCCTGGCCGGTTAGCATCAACATTTTTGCAATATGCTGTTGGTACTTTTGGCGTAGCTCGACTGACTCGGCGTCGTCTTTTAGGTAATAATCTTTTTCCGGTAAACCCATTCCATCTTGCACCATGAAGGCAATCGTAGTGGTGGAATCAGTCGGGTCGGCCTCTGCCATCACCGCGAACAGCGCGCTGACGCCATCAAGCTGCAATTCAGGCAAAGTCCGCAACAAGTCGGCGCGGTTTTGCATCGCGTCGATCTTTTCTAGCCATGGACGCAGCGGCGCCCAACCTAAATCTTCAATGCGCTTTTCATCCATACCCGATGCATAAAAATCACCGATTTGCTGACGAACTTCGCCGCGTGGACCTGGATCGCTGGCATTGGCTTCCAGAATGTTCAGCAAAAGATCTTGATTGCGCTGATTCACCTCGTGGCCGACACTCCAAGAAGAGTATTCCGGCGGAATAGGGTTTGCGGCTAGCCAACTTCCATTGGCGTACTGATAAAAATCATCGCCAGGGCTGGCGGTGAAGTCCATGTCGGCGCGCTGAACGCCGTCAATCAAGCCGTCGGCACCGCTGGATTTGGAGCCCATGGTCTGGCAACCGGCCATGACTACGGCGCAGGCCAATAGCAGTGCGGGGAGGTGGAATGCTTTCATGGGGGAGATCGTAGTGAATTCCTCGGCTTTTGGCCGAGTCCTGGGCCTGCCCTGCGGCCTACAATGCCGCAATGCCTAGAATTTTGCTCCTGCTGTTGATTCTGATTTCGTCGTGCGCCCATTCCGCCCAGCCGACGCCCGAAGTGAAAACGCCGCTGCAGCTGCTGACCTTCAATATCCGCTATGGCACCGCCAACGACGGCGCTCACGCCTGGCCCGCGCGACGGGAATTGGTGGCCGACATGATTCGCACCGTCAATCCCGACGTACTAGCGATCCAAGAAGCACTAGATTTCCAACTCGATGAACTCGCCGACGTGTTGAAGGAATACACCAAAGTCGGCGTGCACCGCGGCGGCGGCAGCAAAGGCGAATTTTCAGGTCTGTATGTGCACCCGCGACAGCTGAGCATCCATGAATCCGGCACCTTCTGGCTTTCCACCACTCCCGACGTCGTCGCTTCCAAAGATTGGGATGCGGCGATCACTCGAACTGCGACCTGGGCGGAATTGCAATGGCAAGGCCAGACCCTGCGGATTTATGGAACGCACTTTGACCACGTCGGTAAGCAGGCGCGGTTAGAAAGTGCGAGATTGATACGCAAACATGCGCAGGGCCGCCAGCCGGTGATAGTGATGGGGGATTTGAACGCTGAAGAAAGTTCGGCGCCGCTGCTGGAGTTTTTCGACAACGGCTACACATCTGTGGTGCGCCAGTTGATGCCGGATTCGGTCGTCGGCACTTTTAACGGTTTTAAAGATCCAACCGGTGGCCGTCGGATTGATCACGTGCTGATTTTCGATCCAGGTGCTACGCCGCTACTCGAAACCCGCTCCGCCCAAATTCACGTACAGCGCGTGAACGGAATTTTCCCCTCCGACCACTTCCCGGTATCCGCGAGTTTTGTGCTGAATCAATGAAGCCGGGTGAAACGTTTGGGTGTTGGGCAAAAGGGTTTCAAATCCTGGCGGTGCTGGTACTACTAAATAGTTGGTGTTGCCCACCGTTGGATAGAAAGCAAATGGATGTGGACTGCAATTTGATTCATAGGAGAATCCTCAAGCATTGGCTAAGGTATGGGGAGGTGCCTGACTTTGATCGAATGATGGGTTTAAAAGGGTATTTGACTTATGTGGATTGGTCGCTTGAAAGTACCGTACCGAATGAATGGCTTCGGGGGCCATTGAATTATTATCTAGAGACTGGTGATTATTATTTGTGTGGATGGAGCGCATCAGGAGGTGGTTACATCCAATGGGAGATTGCCCCCGTTGATTTGAGCGATCCAGAAGTTCTCGCCCGCCTTCCTCCAGAATACGAAAAGACTGCCAAGGAATACGGCCTAGACTCCGTTCGGCGGCGCTTGCAACATTTAGCTTTTATCGCCGCGGGTGAAGTCCCGCCGGAGCTACTACAGGTGGGAGAGTCATTGGCAAAAGAGGTTGTGCGCACCTTTGTTCAAGATGGAGTTTTTCCTTTTGCGACGCCGAACGTTGTGAAGGAGGCTGGCTGGTTTTATCAAGCTCCAACGGAAGAGGAGGAGGGGATGTTAAGTCCAGTGGAGAATCCACTTTCATCGGATAGCTTCTTTCTCAGCTTTGATTTTGGTGGTCCATACATAGACACCTGAGAATAGAATCAAGTCGCAACAAAGTTTGCGAGTGCAAATTCGCACGAAATAATTCTTGGGGAGGGCTCGAGCTATGGCACGCCTTTTGCATGTTATGGCCTAACCTCATTTCGATCATTTCTTGAGGCAATTCTTGCTCCCCAGTAATTCATGTTCAGTTCCTCCTTTACCCCCACGGCTATTTCACTTGGAATGGTGTTCGTTGGAGCCCTATCCAGTCTTCTTTTTAGCCAATCACAATTCCCAGTCGGTGGCTATTCCAAACCCATCTGGGAAGCCCATGAGAAGGGCTACTTTTCAAGGGCGGATGTCTGTCCAGACCTAACCGGTGATGGCGTCGAGGACGTCTTGTGCCATCGAAATGACCCCGGCGGCGATGTCGTCTTAGATGGAGTCACCGGCGAGATTTGGTTTCATGCACCTCGAGGATTCGGTAACAACTACCCGGCGTTGGTCGACGACCTCGATGGCGACGGCACCGCGGATTTGGTGTTGAGAAATGAACACTACTCCAGTGCGATGACCACCGAGGCCGGCGCCGTGGCTCTAGTACAAGGTGGCAGCGGCAAAATTCTGTGGCAGATTCAAGGCACAAATGATCATGAAAACCTCGGCCAACAGTTCCAGTTGATGGACCTTGATGGCAACGGGATTACGGATGTACTGAGTTTCGTTCCTACAGAATCCCTGCAGGCAATATCAGGCCAAACCGGCGCATTATTGTGGAGGCAAAACTCGCAGTTATTTGATGAGATCCATCCGATCGGCGATCAAAATGGCGACGGAATCGTGGACCTC
>JACNIZ010000396.1 GCA_014382805.1 Planctomycetota bacterium | reverse complement strand
GCTACAGCCGAGATGAAGCAACGCCGAAGCTGGCGATTTACGCCGCAGACTCGCAGATCGGAATGAATCAGAGTTTCCTTAGTACTGAACCGCGTCCCCTTCATGCATGGTCGACGGAAATGCTTCGCTGTAATCATCCATAGAAGCCCGCACCACTTTTTCTGCATGCTCACGGCCGTATGGCGTGCCAATCTCCACCGGCGTCGTTTTGCCTGGCGCCCATTTATAGGTAAGGAAATAATGGTTTAATCGCTCGACCAAAATTTCAGGTAGATCGCTCAAATCTCGCAAGTGGCCCCATTGGTGATCGCAGTCCAAAATGGCGATGATCTTGTCGTCGGCCTCACCGTCGTCGAGCATCGGCAACCCACCGACGACTCGTGCATTCAACAAAGTCTCGGCCCGACCAATTGGACGCTCGCTGATCACACAAATGTCCAGCGGGTCGTGGTCGCCGCGACCAGCGCCAGGCATCAGCGCTTTGACGCGTTCGCCGCAGTAAGTGCGTGGAATGAACCCATACAAGCCCGGGGGCAACGACGACGTGCGCTGCGGCCGATCCACACGTAAAAAGCCCGACTCCTTGTCAATTTCGTACTTCACCAAGTCAAACGGCGTGATTTCAATAAAAGCGTGCACCAAAGACGGTGCGTCCTTGCCCACGCTCAAACCGTGCCATGGGTGCGGACGAAATTGATGGAAAGCGGTGCGCGGGGCCATGGCGGGGATTTTACACCCGTTATTACTCAAAAATGAAAACTAGCGCTGGGTTTATGATGCGGCCCGGATGTTCCGTCAAACCGCCCGAGTTTCAGCCTGGCTGCTTGCCGCATTGGCAGCGGTTGCGGTGATTTGGGCGTTCGCCTGGGTGCTGCTGCGACCGCTGCGGATCGAACATCGCGACGACGCAGCAACGGCGCGGATTAGTCAGGATCAAGACCTTGCCGACGTCGTCGAACTGGTGGTGATGCACTGGTCAGGCGAGGGCGGGCAGGAAGAGGATGCGATTGCTGAGGAGTTGCTGGCGGATTTTGAAGCCGAGCATCCTGGCACGCGGGTGCGCCGTATCAATCCTGGCGACGCGTTTTCGTACTACACCAAGTTGCAGACCATGGCGTCGGCGGGCACGCCACCGGACGTGTTTTATGTAGGTTCGGAACGGGTGGCGGCGTTGGTCGAGGCGGGTCAGCTTTCGCCAGTAGCCGCGGCCGAGGAGCTGGATGATTTTTACCCGGCAGTACTCGACGCGTTTCGTTATGACGGTACACAAACCGGCCGCGGCCAGCTTTGGGGGATTCCGAAGGACTTTACCACCATTGGTTTTTATCTCAATTTGGATTTATGGCGACGCGCTGGATTGGAGCGCCCCGACAACAATTGGACTTGGCAGGAATTCGTCGACAGTGCGCGTAAGATTGCGCAGCTCGAGTCCGACGACGGTCAGCCAGTTTTCGGCGCTGAGTTTGTGACGTGGCCGATGATGGTGCGCTTGTACTTGCGCAGCCACGGCGTCGATTTGGTTTCCGACGACTTTCAAACCCTGAGGTTGCGCGAACCGGCGGTGTTTCACGCGCTTGATAAATTGCGTTCGTGGCGCCATGACGAAGAACGCACTTTGACCAGTGGCAAATCCAAAGTGGCCACTGGCGCCAGCGTATTCCTGACTGGACGCGTCGGCATGGCGGGACCGTTTGGACGATGGGTGGTGCCGAGTTATCGCAAAATTGACGGCTTTGATTGGGACTTTATTCCGCTACCGCACCTTGCCGGTGAACCGCAAACAAACGGAGTGGCGACGGTCGCCTGGGCGGTTTCTCCGTTCAGCAAGCATCAAGAAAAAGCCTGGGCGCTAGCGCGTCACCTCACCGGTCAGCGCAGTCAAGAATTGGCCGCGCCATTGGGGTTGGCAGTTCCGGCACGCAAATCCGTCGCCGAAAGCAGCGCATTCATCAATCCCGACGTCGCCCCGGTAAGTGATCAAGCTTATTTGGACGCAGCGCTCAATGCATCAGCAGTCGCGTGGCCAGCGAACCCCAAATTTGAAGACCTGGTCCGTACCCGCCTCGAACGCGCCCTAAAAACTGGCGATGCCACCCTCGATGAGTCCATCGCTCAACTCGAACAAGGCTGGCAAATGGAGCTGGACTCCCCTCTCGCCAACGCCGACCTCAAACCGATGCCGTGGAGCTTATTGCTCACCATCCTCGGCTTTGTAGTCAGCCTCGGCGCGATCATCGGCGGCTTGATTTGGTGGCGCGGTCGCCCCGGTCGACTGGAACTTCGCGAAGAAATGGGCGGCTATTTATTGATCGCGCCGTGGCTGTTTGGCTTCCTGCTTTTCCTCGCGTTCCCGATCCTGCTTTCGTTCGCACTATCGCTTAGCACCTGGAACGGAATGTCCACCCTTGACCACGCCAAGTGGGCTGGCCTATCCAATTATTCGCAGCTCATTGGCCACGACCACCGCTTTTTCGTCAGCCTGAAGGTCACCGCTTATTACGCAATCCTGGCGGTGCCGCTCGGCCAAGCATTTGCGCTATTCGCGGCGCTACTTATGAATCTTAAACTACCCGGCATCGGCTTTTTCCGTGGTTCATGGTACTTACCAAGCGTGCTGGCAGGCGTCGGCGTGGCGGTGCTTTGGCGCTGGGTTTTCGACGGCGATAACGGCTTGCTAAACGCGCTTTTGATGTGGCTGTCCGGCGGCATAGACAGCATGCTGACGACCATCGGCCTGCCGGAAATGGGACTCACCCCACCCGAATGGTTCGGCAAAGACGCTGGTCGCTGGGGCGCTCCAGCATTCGCATTAATGAACCTATGGGCAGTCGGCGGATCGATGATGATCTACCTCGCCGGCCTCAAAGGCATTCCTCAAGACCTTTACGAAGCCGCCGAAATCGATGGCGCCAGCGCCTGGCGACGTTTCCGCTCGGTCACCCTGCCCATGCTCTCGCCAGTGATTTTTTTCAACTTCATCATGGCGATCATCGGTTCGTTCCAAGTTTTCACCCAAGCCTTCGTGATGACTGGCGGCGAGCCGGGCGACCTGACGCGCTTTTACGTGTTGTACCTCTACAACCAAGCCTTCGACTTCTATGAAATGGGTTATGCGTCGGCAATGGCGTGGCTGCTACTGATCCTCATCCTCGGCCTGACCCTAGTCGTCATGCGAGGCTCGCGACGTTTCATTTACTACGAAGCGTTGCAGTCTTAATTGCCTGGCGGATCTTATTGCTCACTTCTAGACCAAGAACAGCCGAACCATCTTTGGTGAAATGCACATTGACTGATTGTTGAATTTCACTGAGCTGCGGAAGGGCAAAGTGATAGAGGTCGTTCACTTCAATCTGGTTTTTTGCCATGATCTGCAACGCAACTGCGTTATAGCGCGCCGCATCTTTAGGATCACGATGCGGACGAACTCCTCCAGGGTACGGAGTGGTTGTTGCAAAAATCAACTTGGCACCGCTAGCCTTTAGCTTCTGCACAATTTCTTCAAGCTGGCGACGATAAGTTTCCAAATCTGCTTGACGCGGATCGCTTGGATTATTGGTAGTCTTTGAACCACCGGCGACGGTCACCGCTTTCAAATCATGCAAGCCGAAATTGAAGTGGATCAAGTCAAAATTCCCGCCGTCTAGTTTCAGCCAATCATCAATCTTGGCTATACCGTTGGTCGTGCCAGCGCAATTTCCTCGCGGTCGGATAACGGTTGCGTCACTCGCCAATTCAGCTAGGACGGTGCTGTGGTAACCCATCGAAATCGAGTCACCCAACAATAAAACCTTTGACTTGGCAACCGACTTCCGAAGCGGCTCCAATGCATAACGACTGCTCAGCTCACGCGTTTTAACGCGCATTTCATCAAGCAATTTTTTCTGTGTCGGATCGGTGGTCAAGTTAAGCAATTGATCTGGATCCTTTTTCAGATCGTGCAGAAACTCAGAGTTCGATTCCTGCTCGTAGTAATTAGCGTAAACATAACGTCGGCCTCGAAAACCTTCCCATTTAGGAATGCGCTTGTTTTCCATTCTATGCTCACAGAAAAAACCATCTCTTGGCAGTACGCCGGCAAAGCTTTGTAATGCCCGACCCTGATAGCCATCTGGAGTAGCCAATTCCGCATAGCGCAGAATCGTTGGCGCAATGTCCAAGTTCAAAGCGATGTCTTTCGATACCACGCCGCCTTTGCTTTCATCCCGCGGATCAAACACCACCAATGGAACGCGCAGCGATTCTTCATAATGCGACCACTTGCCAGCAAAGCCCCTCTCGCCCATGTAATAACCATTATCTCCCATAAAAATGACCACTGTATTATCGGTCAATTCACGACTCTTCAATTCAGCTAATACACGCCCGACGTTGCGATCCATTCCACTCAGCATGCGAAAATAATTGCGCATGTTGTGGTCATATTTTTCGTCGCTATCCCAGCGCCAAAAGTAGCGATCCCGATTCATCGATTCGCGCAAAAACTCAGGCTGCGCATCAAAGTGCTCTTTTGCGTCCAGCTTGGGGCGCGGCATCTTGATGTCTTGATACAGCCCTTCCTCGGTCGCTGGATAGGGATAGTGGTTCTTCTTATCTCCATCCTCGGCATGGGCAGCGTTGAAACTCAACGACAGGCAAAACGGTTGCCCTGCCGGGTTGTTAGCTATGAATTCAATCGCCTTGTCACCTGCCACATCGGTGAAATGCCGCGGTAAACCATCGGAACTGTTTACACTCGAAATGTTGCGCCAGACCGGAACATAGGAATCGAACATCGACTCAATCGCCACCTTGCCGCCATCGACCTTGACCCCAAATTTGCCGACGAAACCGGTGCGGTAGCCTGCCGCTTTCAATTGCGCGGGATAACTATCGGCGACATTGGCTTTAGAAATCGGGGCTTTGCCAAAGGTATACCGATGACTGCGCTCAAGCAGTCCCGTCAACAAGGTGGCCCTGCTTGCCGCACAAATGCTAGTAGTCACAAAAGCATTGGAATAGCGCACTCCGGCTTGTGCGAGCATGTCAATATTCGGAGTTTTGACTACCGGATGACCAGCACAGCCGAGTACGTCGGCGCGATGGTCGTCGGAAAGAATGAAAATGATATTCGGCCGCTGTCCAGCTGCTGCACTGGCCAAAAAGGACGCCAGGGCAATCGCTAGAATGAGTAGTCGTAGCTTGAGTAATCCGGTTTTCATGATCCTATTCCGCAGCGGTGGTCATGTAGAAGTTCCGATCCAACTGAAATGTCCTCAATTTTGATTTCAGAGTAAGCTCAGTAGGATGTTCGGAAATAGAGAGGCGCCGCGGTTTACCATTAATCCGCAGCAGCACTGGCAGGGTAAAACCAGGCACGACATTGTCCCACCACATCGAAACCCTTTTTTTATCGACAGTATACTTGAGCACCGGAATGTTCTTAGTGCGCAAGTATTGGTCAAAAAATAGACTGAAATCGAAACCTGATTCGCGGTTGATGTAAGCCTCGAATTCCTCGGTAGTCACGGTCTTGTGCCAGAACTCGCGATTCAGTCCCAGCAAAATTTTGCGCCATTTTTCATCATCATTAAGCACATGCCGCATCGTGTGCAGCATGTTGCCACCTTTGTAATACATGTCACCGGAGCCTTCGCTATTCAGACCATAGGTGCCAATGATCGGACTGTCATTGCCAATCAGCTTCCTACAACCAATCACGTAATTCTGCGCTTCGGCGGCGGTGAAATGGTATTCCACAAATAAATTTTCAGCATAGTTGGCGAAGCTTTCGTGGATCCACATGTCGGCGGCATCTTGCATCGAGATGTTGTTACCCCACCATTCGTGAGCGGATTCATGCACCACAATAAAGTCAAATTTGAGACCCACGCCAGTTCCGCTCAAGTCGGTGCCACGATAGCCATTGCGAAAACCATTTCCATAAGTCACTGAGCTTTGGTGCTCCATACCCAGGTAAGGCACGACCACCAGCTTGAAACTGTCTTCATAAAACGGGTACTTGCCGAACCAATGTTCGAAAGCCGCCAGAGTGCGCGGCACCTCTTTGAAATGTTTGCTAGCAATCTTCTTTTGATGCTCCAACACCCAATATTCGACGTCAAGTTCACCAAACTCTCCCTTATAAACCGTCTCCATGCGCACATAATTGCCGATATTGACGTTCACGGAGTAGTTATTCATCGGATTCGTCACCTTCCAATGAAAGGTCGACGTCTTCTCCTTCGGATTCTCCTCGCGCGATTGGAGGCGACCGTTGGAAACCGCAGTCAAATCCTTGGGCACGGTAACCCGCACATCAATTCCGCGATCCGGTTCGTCATAGCCATGATCCTTATTCGGCCACCAAATACTTGCGCCAATCCCCTGACAAGTAGTGGCAATGAACGGATTTCCAAGCTCGTCCTTATTCCATGTGAAACCGCCGCTCCAAGGTGGATTTTTGCTTTCGACTGGAGTGCCTTCGTAATCGATCTGAATTTGCGCCTCCGCTGACGCCGCCAGAGGGTTGGCAAACTGAATCCAATAAACATTGCCTTCGCGTTCGAATCCCAAGCTGGTGCCCTCATGAATCACCTGAGTAATTTTCAACGGCGGTTGTAAATCAATTTGCATGCGCCGCCCCGCCGTCAAAGTGCGAAAGGAAATCGTGTTCGAACACGCCAAGCTCTTAGTCGCGGGGAAAACTTGCAGCCTGAGGTCGTAGTGAAGTACGTCCCACCACTCGCGTTCGGGTGTGATCGAGCCGCGTAGTTGATCTTGACGAGTGAATCCGTCTGGCAGTACTTGGTCTGGACTCCCGGTGGATGCTTGCGACGCGCCGGGCATGGCAGTGGTCAAAAGAAACAAGCTCGACCACCCAGCAAGTGGGCACAGCTGGGCGAGGCGCTGGATCAGGCGTTGGGGCATGATTCCAGAATAGCGTGAAGGCACCTCCACGATGGGCGATAATGGCAGCCCGGGTTCTCGAACCGGCTAGATCGATGCCTAGCTCCTCCGCCAAGCAGTGGTTGAAACCATTGGATCGCAATACGCCTTTGTGGGCGTATTTGCCGCTGATCCTCGGCGCGCTGCTCATGCTGTTTCCGCTGTGGTGGATGATCGTCATCAGCCTAGAAACGCCGGGGCGCGCCGGGGCAGCCGCCGCCGGAGGAGCCGATGTTAGTTGGTGGCCGGCGAACCCACAGTGGTCGAACTATCCCGACGCGTTGAGGGAGGTCGGTTCCACTCCCTGGATCGGTTTTCTCGACGCCATCGCCAATTCAATCGTGGTCACCGTGCTAACGGTGGTCGGCACGGTGCTGTCTTGCAGCCTTGCCGGATATGGATTTGCACGGGTGAAATTTCGCGGCAGTCGAGCGCTGTTTGTATTGATGCTGGCTACCATGATGCTGCCTGCACAGGTCACGATGATTCCATTGTTTTTGGTTTTCCGTGAACTCGGTTGGATCGATACGCTGCTACCTTTGGTGGTGCCAGCTTTTTTTGGCAACGCATTTTTCATCTTCATGTTCCGCCAGTTTTTTGCACAAGTACCAGAAGCCCTGGTCGAGGCGGCGCGCATCGACGGCTACGGTCACTTCGGAATCTGGTGGCGCATCATGTTGCCGCTGTGTAAACCGGTGATCGCCATCACCGCGGTATTCACCTTCATTTTCTGCTGGAACGATTTCCTCGCGCCGCTGATATACCTGCACAGCGACGAGCAAATGACGTTAGCGGTGGCGCTAAATTCCTTCCGCAATCAATACGGCGGTTTGGACGACGTGCAGTACCTCATGGCAGTCAGTTTGGTCACCATGCTGCCGTGCATTTTGCTGTTTTTCGGCGCCCAGAAGCAGTTTGTCGAGGGTCTAGGCAAGGGGGCAGTTAAGGGATAGCGGCCGAAAGCCGACGATTCCGCAACCATTTCATCAAGATGGCAGAAGTCAAGCTCAAGCAAGTCAGTAAGGTTTACCCCGGCGGCTTTTGCGCCGCGGATAAGGTCGACATCACCATTGCCGACCGCGAATTTGTGGTGCTGGTCGGGCCGTCGGGTTGCGGCAAAAGCACGACGCTGCGCATGATTGCGGGGCTGGAGGATATTACGTCGGGGGAATTGATGATCGGTGGCAAGCGGGTCAACCATGTGCCGCCGCGCGACCGTGACATCGCGATGGTTTTTCAAAGTTATGCGCTGTATCCGCATATGTCAGTAGCCAAAAATCTAGCTTTTGGACTGCTGCGCCGACGTCAACATTCGTCGAATTTTCGCAAGTTGATTTCCTCCGATTACCGCAAGGCGGCGCAGCAAGAAAATGTGGCGGTGCAGGAACGCGTGGCTTCCGCCGCGA
>JACNIZ010000395.1 GCA_014382805.1 Planctomycetota bacterium | reverse complement strand
AAACTGACTGGCATTTTCCGGGTACAACGCAATCGCCGCCTGAGCGACGCGTTCGCCGATGCGCTTGGCCATTTTTGCATCGGGGCCTGAGGTTAGGATCTTGGCCGAATTCAGGGTTTCGGTATAGGCTTCCGCGCCCAGCGCCATCTGCTGATCGAGCGGAATGAAGTTGACCTGTCTGCGGCCAGTGCCAGGCACAGTTTGGCAAGCCGTCAGCAGGGTAAGGGTCAGGGCCAGAATCGTAGGTAAAAAGCGCTGCATCGTCATGGTGGTGTTTACGTCTCAGCACTATGGTATGGGTCTTTTCCTGCCGAATGAACATGAACCAGAAGAAACCCACTGTGTTGCTCGTCCTGGATGGCTGGGGCCATGCCGCGGCAAGCGATTGGAACGCGATTACTCAGGCGCCAGCGGCCAATTTTTTGCAGTGGTGGCAGGTCTGGCCGCACGCGTTGCTGTCGGCGTCGGGCAAGGAAGTTGGATTGCCGCTTGGATTGATGGGCAATTCGGAGGTCGGTCACACCAATATTGGTGCCGGGCGGGTGGTTTACCAGGCCATCACGAAAATCGATAAGTCTATTGAAATAGGTGAGTTCCAGCGTGTTGCAGCGTTGCGAAACGCGATTGACCATGCGCGCGTCCACAACACACAGTTGCACCTTTTTGGCCTGCTTGGCGACGGCGGGGTGCATGCCAGCGACGGCCATTACCGTGAGTTGCTGAAACTGGCGCGTGAAATGGGCATGGACATGTCTAAGGTCTGTTTTCACGCTCTGATGGATGGTCGCGATACCCCGCCGACGTCGGGCGGAAAGTATTTGCGTGAATTGCAGGCCATGCTCGACGAATTTGGAGGCCGGATTGCGACCATTTGCGGCCGATATTTTGCGATGGACCGCGATACCCGCTGGGATCGCACCGAGTTGTACTGGAATGCGCTGATTCATGGCGTCGGCGTGCGCGGGAGCGGTGGTGAGGGTGAGGGTGAGGGTGGACCCGATGCCGACGCAAGAAATAATCCGCAAGCTGCTTATAATTCTGCACTTGCGCGCGGAGAAAAGGACGAATTTATTCAACCTATTCTGCTCGGCGAACCCGGTACTGGCCGTGTCAGCGACGGCGACGCGGTGATTAGCTTCAATTTCCGCGCTGATCGTGTGCGTCAAATCAGCGCCGCCTTACTCGCCGCCGATTTCAGCGGTTTTGAGCGCGGCAAGGTACCCAAGGTGCATTACGCGACGATGACCCAATACCGCAAGGACTTTGCTTGTCCGGTGGCCTACCCGCCGGACCAACTGCATTCTTTGTTCGGTGAACTGGTTGCCGCGCGCGGTATGACACAATTCCGTTGCGCCGAAACAGAAAAGTATGCGCACGTGACTTTCTTCTTTAATGGTGGCAGGGAAGAGGTTTACGCCGGTGAGGATCGGGTGTTAATCGCCTCACCCAGGGTTGCCACCTACGATCTGCAGCCGGAAATGTCTGCGCCAGCAGTCTGCGACGCCGTGGTCGAAAACCTGCGACGCGGCCAGCACGATCTTTATGTCGTCAACTTCGCAAATGCCGACATGGTGGGGCATACCGGCATCGTCAGGGCTGCGGAGGCTGCGGTGCGAGCGGTCGACGTCTGCCTAAAACGAATCGTCGACGAAACTCTGCGCCAAGGGGGCAGCGTTGCCATTACCGCCGACCATGGCAACTCCGAAATGATGGTCGATCCGGTCAGTGGCGAAGCCCACACCGCTCATACCGTAAATCCAGTGCCTTTTCTACTGATTGGCGACGCATTCCGCGGTACCAAACTGCGCGAAATGGGTATCTTGGCAGACGTTGCACCAACATTGATGCAAGCCATGAGCCTCGAACAGCCCGACGTCATGGACGGCCACTCCCTCCTGTTGCCCTAATCCTTCGCCACCTCGACAGTCATGCGCCTACTTTTCACCCTATGCACCGTACTGACCCTTTGCAGTACCGCTTTTGCCCAGAACAACACTTGGTATGTGGATCCGATTAACGGCATTAACACAAATACCGGCGACACCCCAAGCCAAGCGTTGTTGTCGATCCGTGCCGCTCTGATCAATCCTTTGCTCAGTTCGGGCGACACCATTTTGCTTGCTGGCGGGATCTATAACGACGCAACCGGCATCACCACCAGCGGCAATTTGGACGAGGTCTTCCCAATCGTGATTCCGTCCGGAGTCAGCCTGCGGGCCGGCAACGCCTTTGACCCACCGGTAATTGATGGCAACTCGACGGGCGGCTTGGCACCAGTGTTATTTGAGGTGGAAGAAAGCATTTTGCCCACCACTTACATCGATGGTGTTGAGATGATGAACTGTCTCACCGCCATAGCGACGGATAATGTTGGCCAAACGCCAGCGGTGAATGGCTTAGTCATCGAAGGTTGCACCATCAGCGGTTATGCGGCCACGGGAATTTCGTTGCAGTTGATCAGTGGCAGCAGTGATTTGGTGGTAATTCGCGACTGCACCATTACCGGTACCAGCGCAACGGATTTTGGAATATTCATCACTACCGAAGGCACCAACCAAGTATTGTCAGGCGGAGCCATTCAAGATTGCACGATCACTGGCAACGTGCGCGGCATTTATGTTGCTTCCGGTGCAAATGGATCGGTTGGTAGTGCATTTAAAATTATTCGTAACGTAGTCAGCGGGTTCAGCGGGCACGGAATTCATACCGCGGCCACGACTTTTGAAAGTCAATTTTCTGGAGTAATGCGAGGCAACGTAGTTACTGGTGATGGTGTTTCAGGAACTGGCGACATCTGCATTGTGATGGAAGCGACCCTTGCCTCTTCTGGTTTTCTGTGCACCAATAACGGCTTAGTTACTTACAACGATTGCTCGCTCGCCGACATCAACGTGCAATGCAAAGCGACGCCGGTGAATGGTTCCGGCGCGGTGGTTTCGTGTGCTTTTGTCGGCAACGTTATTCGCAACGCCACTAACTACGGAGTGCAGTTGCTTTTCACCTCTGGAATTGGCACCGGCTTGCAGCCCGACTTCGGCACTGGATCTGGAATTGCCGGTCGCAATACTTTGAATAATCCTTCCGCGTTGGCCGAAGTACAGCTGGCCTCAGGCATGTCGAATTCGGTGCACCTGACCGGTAACTTTTGGCCCGATGCCGGGTCGAACGCACAAGCACGAATTGATAGAAATGGGGCGCCGTCGGCCACTATTAGTTCCATACTTTCAGAAACCTTGGTCGGCGTTTTGGATGTTGCCGTGATCAAGCCTAGCATCGGTCGGGCGCTGACTATAGTTGTCAGCGAAGGAGCGGTAGTTGTGCAGTTGGATGAATTAGGCGTCGCCGACATTAAGGCCGCAGCCGGAACTTTTGGTCAATACAAACTCTTCACTTTGACCGGTGCAAATGGCAGTGTCAGCATTGCTCCAACTGAATTACTTTCGGTGTCTCCAGATGGAAGCAACATTGCCTTCAACGTGCCGGCGCTAGAAGCAGGTAATTACACCATTCATTTCACCAACCCCGGCTTCCAATCATTGACGCCAATCGGATTGAAAGTGACCTCTGGCAGCAGCGGTGGTGGAGGCGGCGGAGGCGGCAGTGGTTGCGTAGTTGCGACCGCAGCCCACGGCGATTACAACTCGCCCGAAGTTCGAATTCTGCGTCAATTCAGGGACCAGTACTTAGTCCCTCGCAGCGGCGGACGTACTTTGGTGCGCGGTTATTACAAGCACGGTGAGCCAGTTGCGGAGTACATCGCCAGCAACGAATGGGCTCGTAAAGCAACCCGCACGGCCCTCGCACCGACGACAGCCATTGCGTACACCTTGGTGAATTGGAACACCGGCCAGCGCTTCTTGATGGCTGTCGTTTTGTTGGGCATGTTCCTTCAATTGGCGTTTGGCGGCCGAAAATAGGGTTTCTTTAGCCCGGCATAGTCGATTGCACGCGCACAAACAACGGTTTGTGATTGGATGGATGTGTGCAGCGCTGACAGGACGGCATGGTCATAAGGCCAACTCGTTTGCCAACCAAACCCAATCATGCTGTTGCGTAAATTGCTGTTGGCCAGCAACGATTTAAAGGCCTCGTCGGTGGGAGTGGTGTTCAAATCTCCGATCACGATGCATGCATGTTTGCTAGCGTTAATTTTTGATTGCAACTGCTCGAAAAACTGATTGCGGTGGCGTAGGCGGCGCACGCTCATCGGCGACCGCGGGTGTAGGGAATAGATGTCGACGTATTGATCTTCAAATCGAATCGTCATGACTGCACTAGGCGTATCTGTCCAATCCGGAAAGTGCGGCTCAATCACGACCTCAACCTCTGGCTTCAGCAAGACCAAAAAATCTCCGACGTAATTCTTTACATATCCTTCCACTTGAAGTTCAGCTTCCTCCTCAATAGTGACTTCCTGGAAGAACGCCAGATGCGGTTGGTACTTCTGCAAAGCCATTCGCATTTCTGCGCTGCTGTTGACGTCGCGCCATGTGTTCCAACTTAATAACGAAAGCTGCGGCCGATCTGCATCAGGTGGCGGCCTATCCGAATAATACGGAATCAAATGGTGGCTCAAGGCCAAACTGCAAAGCAAACAAATGGCGTCGCGATTTCCAGCAGCCACAGTCCAGTTGGAACCATGCAGACCATCGTTCCAACAACGACCCCAAAAGTCAGAGTCGTGAGGATCGAAATGCGTTTCAATTCAATCGAATCGCCACCGGCCGCCCATCTTCCTGCGCTGGGTCGCCGTCGTCTAAGGTAACGGTCAGAGCAAGGCGATCGCCAGGAAGCAATTCAATGGTTTGCTCCAAGCGCGGGTCAGGTGCGGCAAGGGAATGACGTAACCAGGCAATGTGCCACATACCCTGGCGCAATGCAGGGGAGTGAAATTGGCCATATCCATCGGGCCGCACATCAAAACTCTCATTGGTGGTGCGGTGCGTCAAACGCAACATTCCCATCGGCGAACGAGAGCCGTCTAGTCCTTCGAAAAAGCCGACGACTTCGGCAGCGCGATCCAATTTGAAACCAAACTTGTTGCCATCCGCAGGAATTTCTACGGCCAACGGTTCGGCGTCACGGAAGCCATCGGCGACGACTTCAATTCGATATTGAGCACGCGGTAAGTGCTCAAGCGAAACTTGTCCTAAATGGTTAGGACTCATCACAGCCAACGCAGGTGAGTCGGGTCGAGCGGCGCGATAAACCCGCACTTCGGCATCGGTGATCGGTTCGCCGGTGCTTTGGTCAGTAATCCGTAAAGTGAAGCCATGCAACTCGGTGGCTTTCAACGATGACACATCTAAATTGCTCTTATATTCGCCACTCTTTTCGGTCGCTTCTTCGCCACGCTCCGCGCCCGCGTTGGACTTGATTTTTTGAGGGGTGCCCGAAGAAGATTCTGCCGGTGCAACAGTGGCCGGCTGGCCGTCGCCAAGCTCGCGCAAATAGTTTTTGGTCTGTCCAGACGGAGCCTGGTCTGGCTCCCACAACACCGTTGCGAAGTAAATCAGGCTCAAGATGCCCGTCGATAACGTGAGGATGGTCTTAGGTCCGCGCCAATTCATGGCAAAGGGGGGTCGGCGGAATGGATCGGGGGATCCGATCCTATCCACGCACCTTAGCGGGTGGCTCGAAGGTGGTCATTACCTCTTCTGCGTCAGAAGTTACTCGCAACGGCTGCTTGGCATCGACTGCGCGCCGTTTAATGATTCCCAATCCGACCGCCTGATCGCGCACTGGGGACCAAACCCAGGACGTCACGACGCCGACGGAGTTCTGTTCGGCGTCGTGTAACTCCTTTCCAATAAGTGGTTTAGCGGGTCCTTTAAAGCTTAAGTGGCAAAGTTGCCGCGGCGCCGCGCCGTAAGTATCAATTTTGGCGACAACTTCCTGACCGGTGTAACAGCCCTTGGTGAAGCAAGCCCGCTGCCATTCGCCACTACCCGGTAGCGTGCTGGACTCGCTGAAATCATTTCCCCAGCGCGGCCGATGGCTTTCCACCCGCAAAATCTCCAAAACCACAAATCCAGCCGGCACTGCACCCGCAGAAAGTAGTTTTTCTGCATATTGACGCACAATCTCTGCGGATCCGTTGATTTCGAAACACGGCAGGCCACGATCAGGCCGTTCCACCAAGCGCAAATCATCGGGCAGAGCTTCCGAGCCAAACTCAATCGGGAGCGGGAACGACTGCAAACCGCACTTTTCAATTGCAGGACCAAATAACCGTGCTGCCGGGAACAGGTCGGCGAGCTGCCTGGCGGCATGCGGCCCAGCGACTATCAAGCGCGCACATTCCACCGCTCGCCAAGTGGCATTTTCGCCGAAGTGAAAGGTCTCTAAGCGTTCGAGCACCGCATCCACCCGACTTGCTGGGCAATCCAAAAAAATGACTGGCGCGGCATTTTGATCTTCGAGGCGGTAGAGCACTAAATCGGCCACCCAATAGCCCTTCTGATCCAGCATCGCCGACCACTGGCCTTGGCCAGGCTGCAACTTTTTGAGGTCGCTGCTCAGCAAGCGTTGCAAATAATCGACGATGTCGGCGCCACCGGTCCGAATCAAGCCACGGTCGCCACCCTCGGCCAAAATCACCCCAGTGCGCGCCGCTTCGTATTCGGTGCTGGCGCCGGAAAAGCGCATTGGCAACCGGATCCCATTTTCACATAGGAAATCGTCGGTCCATGACTCAAAAAGATCGGTCAGGTGAGTGCGTTTCATTGCTGCGGCAAGGTACCACCGTGGGCCCTGCGCGTCGCCTGAACTAACCGTGATTTAAGCGCCAATTGGCGTCGTCACCACCAGCATTTTGTCGGACAGCAATGGCGCGCGATGCACATGGATGAAACGCTGTGCATGCAAACCGGCGGCGCGTATTTCGTCGCGAATTTGAGCCTGCGACGGATTGGCTGGCGCTAGCTCCAACAAACCCAATTTATGCCGCACGCGTTTGCCCCAAATTCGCAGGGTGCGGTCGTGGCGGTAATCCAAAATCACCCCATAACGACTGACCCGAGCCAATTCGCGCACAAAATCGATGCGCAATTGCGGATCGCGCACCAAGTGCAAAAAACGGATGCATAGGGTGACGTCTATAGCCTGGTCATCAAACGGCAGTTTGGCCGCGTCGGCAGCGAGGAAGTTGCAATGAGCCCGATCACTTTCGGGACTGGAAGCGGCAATTTTGTTTTTCGCTTCCGCCAGCATTTGCACCGACAAATCCGCACCAAAGTAGGTCGGAAACTCGCTGGCCAACCTATGCGAAAAGCGCCCAGTGCCGCATGGCAGGTCCATCACCTGCTGGAATGACTTACCGCACCGCTCCTGCAAATCTTGCAACGCCAAAGTGATCGCACGCGCTTTGCGCAAATCGCGTTTGCGGCCGGTCGCGCTGGCCCAGCGCTGGTCGTATTGAGCGGCGTAATCTTCATCACCGTAAAGATCCAATTTGGCCGGCCGCTTAGGCGGTCGCCTGGCCCGTCGCTTGGCTGGTCGCTTGGACGTCGCCAAGTCTTCGTCGGGTGATGGGCGGCTTGAGCCGGGATCCTGCGCGGACATGGGCACAGGATACGACGCGCCGCCAGAGTTGGCGTATCCTAAGCACATGCCAAGCACGGGTCCCGCCCTGCCGTTTTTCCCGCCTCGACCCGGCGACGCCCACAAGGGTTCGATGGGACGAGCTGCAATGATCGCCGGTTCGCGCGGCATGGCTGGCGCGGCGGCGTTGATGGTCGGCGGCGCGTTGCGCAGCGGGGTTGGATATGCGCTGCTGGAATGCCCAGGCGCGATCGCCGCAACAATTACCACCCTTTATCCGGAAGCCGTTTTACATCCGCATGGCGATGACTCGCGGCCGGTTTTTACTCCTGATGATGTGCCAGCTCTGATTACCGCGGCGAGTCAAGCCGACGCCGTCGGGGTGGGTCCAGGTTTGGGGAATTCGCGGCAAAGTCAACAGGTAGTGGTGGAGTTTCTGCAATCGCTATCGCTTATTCAGCCCCAAAAACCGCTGCTGTTGGACGCCGACGCATTGAACCATGTGGCGGCGGCCCGCGTTTCTCTGGCTGCGTTGGGATTTTCCGCCTTGGTCATTACCCCACATCCGGGGGAAGCGGCTCGGCTCTTGTATGGGAGTGGGGCGGACATAGTGCATGCTCGGCACGGAGTAGCCGAAGTGCAGGCCGACCGAGCTGCGGCGGCAAAAGAATTGGCGAAGCTCACTGGCGCGGTGGTGGTGCTCAAAGGGCAGGGCACTTTGGTTGCGACCGCGGCCGGCTTTTCGCGAAATACAACCGGTAACCCTGGTATGGCTACGGCCGGTAGCGGCGACGTTCTCAGCGGCATTCTCACAGCGCTGAA
>JACNIZ010000393.1 GCA_014382805.1 Planctomycetota bacterium | reverse complement strand
GGCTCCCCGACTTGTAGTTCGGCGCTGCCGACCACCAGATTGCGCAGGGTTCAGGGGCGTCTCCCTTGGCCTTTGAAGGGGGTGGCCAGGGGGCCATCCCCGGGGGCACCCCTCTAGAGCCGAGAGGGGCTAACACGTAAGCATGGGGAGGGGCCCGGGGTGGGGGCGCGTCATCCCAATAGCCCTCGTGGCCGGCGGCGCCGTTGGTCCCCCAGCCGCCGTTGAACACCCGGCCAGCGTTCTGGGAACAGGTGGCACCGCTCACGGAAAGCGAGAGCAAAATTGCTAGCGTCGGCAAGAGCCGGGCAGCCAAGGTTGAGGGTCGTCCATACGACATGTATGCCATCTATAATGCCGTCGATGACCGGCAGTTTCCGCCCCTCTTTCGTGAACATGGGTTCACAATCCCTTTTCGCCCTCGCACTTGTGGCCGGAATGGCCTGCCAAGGCCCCAAAAATGAGGTTGAAGGCGGCCCAATAGTGGCAGAAGGAATGGATCAAGATCCGACGCCAGCCCCGCCTGACACACCCAATTTGCAGCAATTGCGCCAAATGGTGCTCACTGCCACCGACCTGAACGACGTGTTGGCCGAGATGGATAAGGCCGCCGCCGGCTTCGAGCGCGAACCAGATTTCTGGGAGCTTTTCGGCCAAACCAGCTTGGATTACGCAAAAGCAGAGGAGAGTTTAGGCCGCACCGATGCCTTAGAAATCATGTACAACGACGCAGAATACGCCTTTCGGCACCTGCGCGAACTTGCCCCGAACCGCGCAACTGGTTTTCTAGGTCACACTTACAGCCTCCGAATGAGCGGAGACTTCGAGGCAGCTTGGCAAACCGCTGCCGACGCCATTCAATGGGGCCTCAGAGCCGAAATGCCAGCAGATCTGGCCGAAGAAATCGGTCGCGCCGGCTTGGCTGTGGTCATCGAGGCTGTACAGGCGGGCAAACCTGTTCCGGCCGCCGCCGAGGCAGCGGAAACTCACCTCATACGGGCCTCGGAAATGGGTCGGGCCAGCGCTGCCATCCCGCTTGCCGATCTGCTGGCGTGGCAAAACCGCTCTGACGCCGCCCGCGAGGTGCTGATCGAAGCCCTAATCGCCGATCCAGCCAACGAATTAGCCGTCGCCAGGCTCAAAAACCAGGCTCCAGGCGAATCTTTGAGCGTGGCTTGGCAGCGCATCGCGCGCAGCCATCCGGATCATGCCTTGGTGCAATGGCGTTTAGGCGAGGCACTGTGGACCAAATATTGGGAGCATCGCAATCAGGCCGACTACTTTTTGGCACACGAAGCCCTCAATCGTGCCGAGGACAGCTTCTTGACCGCGATGGCCCTGGAGCCGTCCTACCAAACTACCTGCCAGGATTGGCTGCATCTCGTTCACACCGCTCACGGCTGGGTTTATTGGCTCGAAGGCAGTATTGATGACGCAGCGACCGCCTTTCTGGCCGCGTTGGAGGCCGACCCTGACCGGCTTGAAGCCGAAGCCAACGCAGAAAGTTTGCGCCTTGGGATCTATTCGGTCGAGGGTTACTTCTTTGAAGAGTCTCGCCTCGACAAAATCCTGGCCTTTCACAGCCGGTTGTTCAAAACATACTCGGACAACCCCGATTGGACCAATAATTACGCTTTTGCCTGCCGAGACCTAGGGGTTGCCAAAGCGCAGCAGGGCGAAGCTGAGGAAGCGACCAAGCTGTTCCAAGATTCTTGGATGGCCTACTCCCGAACCGTCGAATTGGCACCGCTGGACGTGCGCCTGGTCAATGACCGCGCCCTCATTTCGGTTTATTATTTAGATGAGCATTGGGATGAGGCGGAACGGGAGTTGCATAGGGCGCTACAACTTGGTGCCGAACAGCAGCAACAATTGGCCGCAGACGTTCCGGATCGGGAACGTAGGCTGCTCGACGAAGCAATTGGTGACGCCTGGGAGAATCTAGCCTATTTAGAGGTGATTCGCCGCAAGCGCATCGGTCGATCCGAAGAATTCCTGGCTGAAAGCATCAAGCACTTCCCCTTCCAAAACCGTGGTGGTGTGGCCCGCATTCGTCAAGCCATCGAACAGCTGCGCAATCCGAACACGCTAGAAAAATGATGATCCTGAGCACCCTACTCCTGCTGATTCCGCAAGCCGGTAATTTGGATGATGCGCTTAAAGCAGCGCAGAAAAAAGCGGCGAATGGCGACTTTCGCGGTGCCATCGCTGCGCTAGAAGCCGCCGACGCCTCCAGTTCCAAAAACAGCGCCGCGTTGACCGCGCTTGGAGTCTTTAAATTGCGCCACACCGAAGCTGCCATTGCCAGCGGTCAATTGACAGGCTTGGCAGTGAACGATGCTTTTTTCGAAGCTGCTGGATTTCTTGAAAAGGCCAGCGAATTGCCTCAGGCCGAGCCTGCTGCCTTTGAAAATTGGTCCGAAGCTTTGCTCAATGGAGGCGACCGCAAAAACGCTCTGCGCGCTGCCGATGCTGGTGTCAAAGCATTCGCCGAAGTCGGTTCGGTATATGCACAACGCGCCCGTATCCACGTCGCTATGGCGCAAAATGCAACCCGGGAAAGCAGTGTCCAGAGTAGTTTTGACGCGGCAATAAAGGACTTTGAAGCCGCAACCAAGCTCGATCAGCAAAATGCTTGGTTGTGCACCAAACTTGGCGAAACCATCATTTTGGCTGAATTCGCCAAAGGTGAAAAAGCGAAGCCTGAAAAAGCACGCAAGGCGGCGGCCAAACATTGGACGACTGCACTCAAGCGCGACGAAAAATCAGTGGACTTAAGCGCCATGTGTCAATGGCTAGGTAGTGAGGCTGTGCCACTTTTGGAGAAGGTGGACAAGTCCAAGGGCAAGGATGCGACCATGGCTTGGTACATGGGATATGCGGAATATTCCTCCAGCCCGCGCAATTGGGAACAGGTTCGTTTGCATTTTGAAAAGTCCTTGGAATTAAACCCAGGCATGAGCAATTCTTACTTTTTCTTGGCTCAGGGCGCTTTTGACGAAGGCGTACGCATTCAAGCTGAGGGCGATGAAGCACGTTCAAAAAATGCTTATCGCTATGCTGCCCGGTCCTGGGCGAAGTACCTTGCCAGCAACGGCCCGAACCACACTGCCAGCGTTTTGGCCACGGCCGACGGCGGTGGTTCTGCGATCGCACAATTGAAGTGGCTGGCTGGCGTTGCCATCGGCAACGGCGACGTCGACAGTGCCATCGGCATTAATGCCTGGATCACCACCACTACCCCAGGCGACGTCGAAGCTTGGAATAACCTGGGCGTGATGTATCGTGATGCTGGTCAAGCAGAAAAATCTTTGCCTGCCTATGCACAAGCCGCGAAGCTCAGCCCAGAAGACCCGCAGGTGTTGAACGACTGGGCGGTGATTTATCACTACTACCTCAAAACTGAGGATAAAAAGGCCAAAGACCTGTATCAGCAGTCGATTGATTTAGCCAATTCGATCATGGAGCAGCCTGGTCTTTCCGAGGAAGATCGCCAACGCATCCGCATTGCTTTGCGCGACGCCACTAACAATTTAGAGAAGCTGAAAAAAGGCAACCGGCGCAACGGATAGAATCTCCGCATGCGAGTCCTCATCGGCGGCGAAGATGGCTTGGCTGTCAGGCTTGCCGAAGCTTTGATGGCCGAGCATGAAGTAATCCTGCTTGCTCCGGAAAGTGTGCGAGGACCGGGTTTTGACAAGCTTGATGTCGAAATTCGCTGGGGTTCATGCTCCTCCAGCACCACCCTGGAGTCGGTCAACATTGCTCAGGTGGATTTTTTCATCGCCTGCACACCTGTAGACGAACGCAATCTGGTTGCCTGTGCCGCCGCCAAGCGACTCGGCGCAAAATCGGTAATTTGCTTTTTGCGCCGCCACGACGTGCAGTCTTCTGAAAAAGAAGCTGCGAAATTGGCTCACTCGCTGGGCATTGATCAAGTCATCCTGCCGGCCGAACGATTGGCCCAAGAGATCTTGCGTATCGTCATGGTCCCCGGCGCGCTTGACGTAGAGGCTTTCGTCGGCGGTCGCGTGCGCTTGGTGAAAAAAGAAGTGGCCGAAGGCTCGTTCATTGCGTCGGCACCCTTGCGGGAAATTGGAGTGCCCAAAGGTGTGGTTTTGGTTCTTTGTCAGCGCGACGAAGAGCAGTTCATTCCCAAGGGTGATACCCACTTCAGGCCCGGCGACCGAATTACTGCCATCGGCAATTTGAAGGGCATTAACCGCATGCTTGCGAAATATTTGCGCGATCCCAAAGGGTCTGACCCACGCCGCGCCACCATAGTCGGCGGCGGAGTTGTGGGAACGGCCGTGGCCAATGGCTTGCATGCAGCAGGATGGTCGACCAAGATCATTGAGTCCAGTCGCAAACGCGCCGAACAAATTGCCCAAACCGTCGGCGGCCTAGTCCTGCATGGCGATGGCACTGATCTGGAGTTACTGGAGTCCGAGCAGATTGGTTCGGAACCAGTGTTGATTGCCGTCACCAGCAATGACGAGGTGAACCTGCTGGTCTCGCTACTCGCCAAACAAGAAGGTGTGCCGAGAATTGTGACCAGGGCGGACCGGGCGACCAATGAACGCTTGTTTGAAAAGGTTGGTATTGATGTGGTGCGATCGGCCCAAGGAGCCGCAATCGGTTCGGTATGTCGGCGCATTAACCGCTCCAGTCAAGAACTCATTGCCGAACTGGAACACGGCGACCTCAAGGTGCTGCGACTCAGCGTGGCCGAGGATTTTATGCCGACACCATTGCACGAAATGCGGGCTCCGGTATTCGCCATCGTCGGCGCCATTTTGCGCGGCGACAGCATTATTATTCCGCAAGGTCGTGATGAAATACGCCCCAATGACGCCTTGTTGGTGCTGTGCACCGCCGAGGCCGAAGAAGAAACTCGCAATTTCTTCCACAACTTCACGCGCCAGCCCGACGCCTAATCCAACTGACCGATTCCCGTGCGCATTGCTCAAGTACTTGGAGTCATCGGCAAGCTACTGCGAGTATTTTGCATCGGCTTTCTGGCGCCCATGTTGTTGGCGCTTTGGGACGGTTTCCAAGGAGTACCGGGCCAATATGAGGTTGCTGGACACTTCGCCATTGCTCTGTTGGCCACATTTATCGCTGGTACCACCTTCGCTTTGGGGTTTCAAACCAATCCCAACTTTAGGCGGTCCGAAGCCTTGGCCGTAGTCGCGGGCTCGTGGCTGGTGGTATCAAATTTTGCTGCCATCCCATACTTTTTTGCAGGTCTGAGCTACGCTGACGCCTTTTTCGAATCCATGTCCGGATTCACCACCACCGGTGCCACCATCCTGCAGGACTTCAGCCAATATGGAAGATCGTTTTTCCTTTGGCGCAGCATGACGCAATGGTTTGGCGGCTTAGGTGTAATCGCTCTGTTTGTGGTTGTGCTGCCCCAGCTAGGCATCGCTGGCCGACAACTGCTTTTTGCCGAATCCAGCACCGCTCCCAACGAGGTTGTCAGCTCCCGCGTGCGCGATTCAGCGCGCAAGCTTTGGGTACTTTACGTGGCGCTGACGATTGCCCTGGTCGCTGCCCTCATGCTGGGCGCCAACTTTTCCATTTACGACGCCGTCTGCCACGCATTTACGACCATGTCGGCTGGTGGCTTTTCACCTAACGGGGAATCCATCGCTGGTTTCCAAAACCCAAGGGCAGAATGGATTTTAGTTTTCTTTATGTTGCTTGCGGGAACCAGCTTCCCGCTGTTGTGGATGGGCATCTCACGCAGCCCTTTGGAAATCATCCGTGACGGTGAATTCCGCTTTTACGTATTAGCCGCCCTCTTCATTTCGATTGCATTGGCCGTGATCCTTGCGGGCGGCATGCCGCAGGAAGAAGAACTTCGCCTTGGGGCGTTTCAGGCTGCAAGTTTGATCTCGAGCACCGGTTTTGCGAGCACGGATTACAATCTTTGGTCGGATAGTGCCAAAATATTATTGATCATCATCATGCTGGTCGGCGGCTGCGCCGGTTCGGCAGCAGGCGGCCAGAAGGCCATCCGAAACTTGTTCGGCCTGAAGTTTATCTGGCGCGAAATCACTCGCGCCCTGCACCCCCGGGCGGTGCTGCCACTTCGACACAAAGGGAGGGCGATTCCTGAGCCGATCCTGCGCGCAGTATTAACTTTGATTGGGCTGTATTTGCTTCTCTACCTGTTTTTCGGAACGATTTTGGTGCTCATGGGCGCAGAACTCGTCACCGGCTTCACCGCGTCGCTGGCGTGTTTAGGCAATATCGGCCCTGGCTTTAATTCGGTTGGACCGATGGGCAACTTTTCGGAATTCCATCCCTTCGCCAAAATCCTATTATCGATGGCGATGTGGCTAGGCCGCCTCGAAATCGTCACCGTATTGGCACTGCTGCACCCAGACGTCTGGACCCGACTTCAATGGCGCGGCACGGACAACCGTCGCGATCGCTAATCGACCCAAGGGCTGATCGGGGGGCCGTAGAAACGCTACACAGCCATGATTTCGTCGACGCCAATTGGAAGTGGAGTAGCCTCGCGCTTTCCAGTTAGCACATCCAGCACATCCATCGCGCTATAACTAGTTTTGCCTGGTGGCAAATACATCGCAATGGCTGACACAGCGTCGCCAGAAGTCACCAGTATCGGCTCTTCGAAGCCATTCTTTTTGGCTAGACGAATGCCAAGGTCGGCAGCCAATGCATTGCAAAGACAAAGCCGCCCTACTAGATCTTCAGGCTTACCGCCTTTTTTCAGGTAAGCCTTTTCTGGCTCAGAGGCACAGCGGTAGCCGAGCTTGCCGTCATCGCGCTTATAGAGATGGCGTAGATAACCCAAGTCACAAACACGCGGACGCTTTTCAACGACATCGGCATCGGAAAGGGAGCCGTCCATCGGAACGATCTTGAATGGGAATCCGGTCGGCGAAGCCCGCCCATCGGTTTTCACCCGAACTTGCCCCATTAGAGATTGCTTCAATACCGTGGCACGGATTTCTGGAGTAAAGCCAGATTCATCCGAGTAGGCAAAAGCAGTGCCGACTTGAATGCCTTGCGCACCCGCAGCCAAAGCCTTGAGCAAACCCTCGCGGTTGCCATAGCCACCGGCCATCCAAAATGGAACGCCAAATCGCTTGAAGGACTCAGGAGAGGCAAAGTCTTTATGCGAATAGACCGGTTCACCCTCAGGCGTTAGTGGCACGTTGCCGCGCGGAGGCGCATTGTGGCCCCCAGCGACGGGAGTTTCGACAATAAAGCCATCAACTGGTCCGGAGGCGCGTTTCATCAACGCCATCGCGGTAACCGGCGTGGTCACGATTGGGAAAAACTTGGGCAATTCCAAGGGTGCCCAATCTTTAGCCGCTTCAAAAACCACCTTAGGCTCAAAAGTCGTGAAATATCGTTCGCCGGGTTCAGATCCGACTACATCCACCGGATATTTAGCATCGGAATGGGTGACGTAAGCCGCCAAAACCGACGGAATATTGATCGGAATGCCAGCGCCCATGATGATGACGTCGACTCCAGCGAGCATCGCGCCATAAAGCGAAGGCAAGTTAGGCAGCGGCGTTTTTTCTAATAAATTGTGGCCAATCATTCCATCGTGACCTTCTTTTGCCAGCCACACTTCGACGAAGTTGGCAGCAACAGTCAATTCCAACATATGTTGCGATGTATTCAGCGAATAAAACTTGGTGTGAGGTGAAGGCTCGTCGGAGCCCCCTTCACGGTAATACTTGTCCATCAAACGTTCGACGACGGCTTGATCCGGGAAGGCCGCTAGAGCCCGTCGATGATGGCCGCCTGGGTCTCCCTGCCAAAGCGCAGCAATAAGCGCAATGGCCACGCCTGTGCCCGAAACAACGCCGAGGTTGCCCGTGGTGGAAACAGTGCGCGCCAATTTCCAACCGGAAATGGCGACCCCCATTCCACCTTGAATGATTTGAGGCCAGGTTTGCATTTACTTTATGAGTTTGTTGGGAAAGCTGGAGTTTCCCTTTCTGGGCAGCGATTCAGGAACGGCGCTTAGCCGATCACCTCGTACTTCTTACCCACTTTGACGAATGCGGCCACTGCTTTTTGGAGGTGTACTTGAGAATGACCTGCAGAAATCTGAACCCGGATCCGAGCTTGGCCGCGAGGCACCACTGGGAATGAGAAACCGATGACGTAAATGCCCTCGGCCAGCAAGTCTTTGGCCATGTCAGCCGCAAGTTTGGCATCTCCCAACATGATGGGAACGATCGGATGAACGCCTTCTTTGATGGCAAAACCAGCGTCCGTCATCGCCTTGCGGAACCACATTGTATTCGATTCAAGGCGGTCGCGCAGTTCGGTAGTGGATGCGAGGCGGTCAAACACCGCAATACTGGCCGCCACGATTGGCGGGGCAACCGAATTCGAGAAACAGTAAGGACGCGAAAGGTTACGAAGGGGTTCAAA
>JACNIZ010000320.1 GCA_014382805.1 Planctomycetota bacterium | reverse complement strand
AGGCGAGCATCCTCTAAATCTTGGATGGCGCCACAATGATCACAAACTAGGTGGTGGTGGCGGTGAACAATAGCGTCGTAGCGGGCGGATGATCCGGGGTGGGGAACTCTTTGAATCAAGCCATATTCGGCGAAAGTTTCTAGGGTTCGAAATACGGTTGCCCGGGCGATTCTGCTATGCGTAGAGTCGAGCCGAGCATGGACTTCGTCGGCCGTTGGGTGGTCCTCAGCATCTACCAACACACCTAAAATGGCGCGCCTTTGCAAGGTGAATGGCAGCCCTAGCTCATGACATCCGATTTCGATCTCTTGTAGCGATCTAAGCATCTAGTTGGGAGTTTATCACAAATGCGACAAAGTCGCAGTTGAGGGCGGTGGATGTCCATCAAAAAAACCGGATTCGGGCGTCATGCCCGAATCCGGCGAAAGCGCAAGATTTTGAGGTATTAGCTCTTTTGGTAAAGGTGAACGTCGCGCTGTGGGTATGGGAAGCTCAAGCCTTCTTTGTCGAAAGTTAACTTAATGGTTTCGGTCAGGCCGAAATACACATCCCAGTAATCGGCACTATTTACCCAAGGGCGGACCACGAAGTTGACGCTATTCGCGCCTAATTCGGAAACGGCTACAGTAGGAGCTGGATCCTCAAGTACTTTTTCGTTTTGACTCAGGATTCGGTTCAGCACTTCATGCGCCTTTTTAATGTCATCGTCGTAAGAAATCCCGACGACCAGGTCTACCCGCCGAGTCGGTTTTGCGGAATAGTTGATAATACTCCCTGAGGTAATTTCGGAGTTTGGAATCAGGATTTGCTTGTTGTCTCCTGTGCGCATTTGGGTCATAAATACACTGATTTCCTCAACCACGCCGGCATGGCCTGCCACTTCAACAAAGTGACCGGTGCGGAACGGGCGGAATAGCAAAATCATGACACCTGAGGCAAAGTTGCCCAAAGTACCTGACATCGCCATGCCTATGGCAAAACCAGCGGCGGCGAGAATGGCAGCGAACGAGGTGGTTTCAACTCCCAATTGGCCGACCACCGAAATCAGCACCATTACCGTGAGCACCATCTTGACCAGCTTGGACAAAAAGTTACCAAGCATGTTGTCAAGGCTGCTCTTTTCAATGCCTACACTGATTCCTTTGGTGATTACTTTGGTCAGCCAAAGTCCAATAATCAGAGTGAGCACGGCCCCAACCATCGAAGGTGCCTGGGCTATCGCCCAATCCTTGAAAGCGGCCATCATTTCACCGACCTTTTCGGGATCGGCGAGGTCTGCGACATTAATGCTTGTTTCCTGGGCGCCGGCTTGCTCTTTGAGTGCGTTGGCGCCCTCTGCTGGGACGGTCTCAGGGGGGTCTTGTAAGAAGAACATTTTTTCGATTTCGATTTCCCGGGGGGGACATATTTTAGCCTTGCCCTGACTATTGGTGTGGGCTGAAGTGCTAGACTGCAAATATGCCTCAAAAACCCAATGCATCCGCTCCTGCGCCATTGTCATCCGTAATGGATTCGCCAGCTCGTACCTCGAATCGGCGCGCATTTTTGGGTTCTGCTGGACTCATGGCTTTGGCTGGGCTCGGCCTTATTCCGAATACGTCGGCAGCCAAATCTGCGGTGAAAAAGGGAGTTGACCGGCGCTCCAATAAGCGCACAGCCGAAGTTTCGCCTGCAGCGATCCAGCGTTTGCGCTTACCAAAAAGTGGTGAATTGGTTCCAGTGATCGGATTAGGCACGTCGCGCACCTTCGACGTCGATCCTAGCGCAGAAAACACCGCATTGGTCGAAGTGATGCAGCGCTTTTTCGCTTGGGGCGGCAGTTTGATTGATTCTTCACCCATGTATAAGCGCAGCGAAGAAGTCGTCGGCACTCTATGTAAGAAAGTGGGTCGCGATGACCTGTTTTTTGCAACCAAGGTTTGGACTCCAGAGGGCAAGCAGGCTGGAATCAAGCAAATGGAACGCAGTCAGGAGTTGATGGGAGCTGCACGCTTCGACCTCTTACAGGTGCACAATCTGGTCGATCTAAAGGTGCAATTACAAACTCTTACCGAGTGGAAGCAACAGGGGCGATTGCGCTACGTCGGCGTGACCGAGATGAAGGATTTTGCCACGGTGGAAGAACTGGTAACCAGTGACCAATTAGACTTCATTCAAATTCCTTATTCGGTCAATGATCGGCGTGTCGAGGAGAGGCTGTTGCAAGCCTGTATCGACCATGGCGTTGCGGTTTTAGTAATGCGTCCTTATGAACGCGGCCGTTTGTTTGGAGCGGTCAAGGGCAAGGACCTACCGGAATGGGCGGCCGATTTTGGCGCCACCTCGTGGGGGCAGCTTTTCCTGAAATTCATTCTTGGACATCCAGCCGCCACGCTCCCAATTCCAGCCACCAGCAAAGCCCATCACCTTGACGACAACATGGCTGCTGGATTGGGTGCCCCTTTGGATGAGGCTAGCCGCCGCAAGCTGATCAAAATCTTGCAGGGTTAGTCTCGCTCAAGTCGTTCTGCCGAAAATGGCAATGTAAAGAAAACTTGACACCGGGTCTTCCTTACTTTACATTGCACCCATGAACGAAGCAGGTACTGGAGCATCTTTCCGCGAAATGAGCGCGTGGGCTCAACTCATAGGTAATGCCGGGCTTTACGCTGCGGTAGTGGCGATTACTTGGTCGCAACCCACCGATGCCGTGCGCTTCGCCTGGGCTCTCGGGGGCGCCTTGGTGTTCATGGTGGCCATATTGATTGTGCTCCATATAGTCATCGCCTTGCTCACCCGGGAACAGCCGGATGACGAGCGGGACGGCCTGATTCGCCTCCGCTCGAGTCGCTTTTCCAGCTTTTTTCTGATTGTCGGCATCCTACTAGCAATCAATTGCGTTTTGTTGCAACAAATCACTGGTGGTGAGCCGGCTGACCGCTCCTTTTTCATGCACCCGCTATTCCCTGCTCACCTTTTGTTATTCAGCCTAATGCTTTCTGAATGCTTGCGCTTGTTCACTGAGGCCATTTCCTACCGTCGTGGCTAAAACTTCAGTCCAGAACTGCATTCGCCAACTCCGCTTTCAGGCTGACGAGATGACGCAACAACAACTAGCCGATGTCATCGGTGTTAGTCGGCAAACCATTGTGGCCATCGAGAAGGCGCGCTATTCGCCAACCTTGGAGCTGGCTTTTAAGATCGCGGCGGCATTCAATGTGCCGTTGGACGCGGTTTTTCGCTTTGTACCAGAGGAATGATGGCGGGGTAGGCAACCGATGACCGCCCCGGCAAATCCTTACCAATACTTCTCGGCGTGAATTTGGCCAGGATTCTTTTTACTGTGCTCGGTGAACTTATCCATTGCTAGCCGTTCAATCATGCCATTGATCATGCCCGGGTTTCCGCACAGCAAAAAATGCATATTTTCAGGCGTAGGCTTACGCCCTAGGAAGGATTCGAGGCGGCCGCGTTCGACCAAATCCTGTACATATCCGGTTTCACCGCCCCATGGGACCAATTCAAGTTTTGGACGGCTGATGATGGGCACATAATGGAAGGTCGGGCATACCCGTTGCAATGCGGTTAACTCGCCGCGATAGCCCAAGTCCCAGCTATGGCGAGCGCCTTGCAGCACGACTATATGGCGGTCCGGTCGAATCTCCAGTTCACTGCGCAACATACTCATGTAGGGAGCAAGGCCAGTGCCGGTGCCGACCAAAGTTAGGTCGCACTCTGCCGGTACTTTGTCCAAAGTAAACATACCGGTAATCTTTTTACCCAAGTGCACCTGGTTTCCGGGCCGCAATTCAAATAAACGAGGCGTCAAGGCGCCGGAATGCACCAGCGTGATGTAGAACTCCAAATAGGTCTTCTCTCCAGAACCAGATGCGATGCTATAGGCACGCCGAATCATTTTTTCGGAGTCAACCTCGCCGCTTTCTTTGTCCGCGATATGAATTCGGGGTGCGCCATAGGGCAAACCCAGCACGGCAAACTGGCCGGCGCTCCACTTTGGCAATTCCCAGCCGTCAGGGGCAACACGAAGAATAATCAGGCCGGAGGCCACTTCGACACGATGGGTGACGATGGCATTCAGTTCAGTTTTCATGAGTCTCTTTTTTCCAGAAAACGGCGGGTTTCCATCTCTTAGGACGGATTTTTGCTCATCTCCCTGACAAAATACAGGGTCCAGGACATGAAGTCGAACCACCACTCTACATCGGATACGGTCAGGAAACCTCTGCAAGAATTTTTGCGTCTCGAAGGAGCTGCAGGAATTTTGCTTATGATTGCCGCGGCGTTGGCAATGGTCATTGCCAATTCACCACTCGACCATTGGTATGCCGCGTTTTTGGATATGCCGGTCGAGGTTCGCGTCGGCACGTTTGAGCTCGCCAAACCACTGTTTTTGTGGATCAACGACGGCCTCATGGCGGTGTTTTTTTTCCTGGTTGGGTTGGAATTAAAGCGCGAAGTCCTGCAAGGCCACCTTTCAAGCATGCGACAAGCAAGTTTGCCGGCGCTTGCGGCCTTCGGCGGTATGGTGCTGCCTGCCACAATTTTTGCGGCGCTGAATTGGAACGACCCGAAGGCTATGCCAGGCGCGGCAATCCCAACGGCTACTGACATCGCTTTTGCACTAGGTGTACTATCCTTGCTCGGTAATCGTGTACCCGCGGTACTCAAAGCTTTTTTACTCGGCGTAGCGATTTTTGACGACCTAGGCGCCATCATCCTTATCGCGGTTTTTTATACCTCTGACCTTGCCCTGACCTCGTTGCTGCTGGCCGCCATTTTCATAGCCGGCTTGGCGATTTTGAATTGGCGCGGAGTGCGACGTCCGGCGGCTTATTTGGTATTGGGAGTTTTGCTTTGGATTGCTGTGCTGAAATCGGGCGTTCACGCCACTTTGGCTGGTGTGGTACTCGCGTTTTTCATTCCCATCGAGGACAAGCGCTGCCCTGAAAGCGGGGAAATGCGATCCATGCTGAAGCATCTGGAACACACGCTGCACCCCTGGGTTGCCTTCGGCGTGCTGCCCATCTTCGCCTTTGCAAACGCCGGTATTCCGCTGCTTGACCTATCCATAGCCGACGTTTTTCACCCGGTGCCGTTGGGCATCGTGTTGGGATTATTTATAGGCAAGCAGGTCGGGGTGATGGCAATGTGCTGGCTCGGCGTCAAGATGGGATTTGCCGAGCGCCCTAAGGAGTTAAGTTGGGGGCTGCTTTACGGCGCCTCGTTGCTGTGCGGTATTGGCTTCACCATGAGCCTGTTTATTGCGTCCTTGGCATTCGAACAAGGAACCACCGAATACTTCGGACTGGAACGCCTAGGCATTGTGCTGGGTTCGCTGCTGTCCGGAGTATTCGGCGTAATTGTTTTGCGGCATTCGCTAAAAGCAGTGCCGCCAGCGGCAAGCTAGCCGGAACCGCCAGTGGCAAGTTTGCCGTTGCCGCCAGCGGCAAGGGATTAAGGCAGCACCGTAACCTGATGCGCCCACGAAACCGTATTGATTTCGGTGCTGGCGGAGGTGTCTTTGGTGTACATCGCTAAGTAGAACACCTGATTCGCCAAGCTTGGATTATTTGGAATCGACAACGATGAAGAGGCATTGCCATTGCTATCCAATGTGCCGCTAAACCCTGGCAGGGTAGCCGACCACAGAAAAATCGAGTCTTGGGCTAGCGGCAGTATGTAGCCACTTCCCAAATCCGTTGTGGCAGGAATAGTGGCCGAAGAGATATGACCCTGGTACCACTTGTTGGGCTGGAAGGGGGAGCTGAAGTCCACTTGCACCGAAGCCCCAACCTGCGCAATGCCGCTGTGACTCACTTCGCATTCTGCGGTATCCATGTTGCTCGACCAAGCTACGCCGAAGGGCTCGCTAGTGCCATCGAAGCGCTGCGAAACAAAACGCGCGGTGTAATAGCCGGTCACCGGCGGTTTAAATTTCAGGATTTCGAACGGGTTCAATGCGTTAGCCGAACCTGCCACGGTGTTTCCACTCGGATCAAGAATGAGCAAGTCCAAATCCATGTTCAATACGTCAGTCGAGTACGACGAATTGGCGCTCGAAAACCACAAGCCGCAGACGCGAGTTTGATTGCCAGCAGCGGCCGGGAAGGTCACGTCGTAAGCGTTGTTTGCATTGGCGAAGTCGGCGGCGGTCAGGGTAGCGGTGAGGTAATTGCCATTGGCGACAACGTTGTCGGCGGCCAATGCGTGAACCCCACCTGCTCCATCTTTCTCTGAAAGCACCACACCACCTTCAATGTTGTGCCACGCCGACGCCATTAATATCGCCTTCAAAGCCTCGGGGTAAGCCATCAAGTTGTGGTCGCGTGAAGCAAGCAAAGTTGCCACGCCGCAAGTCAGCGGGCTAGCCGAAGAAGTGCCGCCAAAGCCGTAATAAAAGTTGCTGGTACCCGCCGTGTCGACGTCGTCGCCAGCGTTGGCAAGCTCTGGCTTTTCATGGCCTTCAGCTGGATCCCAATAAGAGCTATAGCTGGCCATCGTATCGTCGCTCCAATTGGTATTGTTGCCATCGTTATATGCGCCAGAATTGGTTGAATTGAAGCCGTTGCCTGGAGAGGTGGTGTAGGGAGTCGACGTCGTGCCCTGGTTTCCAGTTGACTTGAACATCATCACCGAGTAATTACGGATGGTGTAGTCAAAATAACGGTCCAGGTAAACGATAGAACCTTTGGATCCGTTCCACCAAGAGCAGTTACCGTAGCTGACGCCATTGCTGATCGCCGCGTTCCAACTCAGCGGCGCACCCGAATCTCCGGATCCGTCGGCGCTATAAAGTTGCGGAATTCCGTAAGCCGCCCCTTTCAGAGTGGTGTGGTTCATGGCGATGTTGCCAGCCACGCCACTTGCGTGCGAGCCGGTTGTGTTGGAGCCGTAAATGCGCACCATGGGTGGCAAATAAGGGTTGTTGAGGGTGACCTGATCGACGTCGTTGATCATGGTTTTCACCGGCGAACCTGCGGCGGTGTGCCCGCCTTGCCAAACCAAAGTGGTACGCATGGTTCCTTGGGCGTGGTCTAATTCGGTATAAGCATCCGGGAAACAATAGTAAGTTTCATCTACCAATGGATGAGCTGCGGCCGCCGCTACATGCTGGTCTTGAAGTCGGCCATAGACCACCGGCCAACCCTGCAAAGTCTGCCAGACCTCGACGTCTGCCTCGCCACACCATTCCACGAAAGACTCGATACGAGGAGCAAAAAATTCCGCTGCCGCATCGCGCGCATTGCGTCTAGCGGTTTCAATTCCCAATCCAGCAGCGTACTCACTTTGCAAATAGTTGCGCCAGTCTGGAGCGTCTTCACATTCCAACCAAAACACGACCTCGATGACATCAGTGGCCTGGGCGTCGGCGAGTACTTGCCACAAATCAGGTGAAATTTTTTGCCGACGTTGTTCCCCAAGCAAATGATCCTGACGTCGCCATTTGTCAATTTGACTGGCCGTCACCCTTTTTTGGCCGTGGCCTGGGATCACTTGCCACGCTTCGCGGCGGATGGTGCCAGCCCCTTCATCCAGAAAGCGGTTTTCAATAACCTGGATTCCCAAATGTTGGAAATCCCATTCTTTTTGCAGCTGCGGAGTGGCGAATTGAGGGAGTAAAAGTACGGCTGAAAGTAGCATTGATTGAGGGGTCCATGACCGTTCCTAAACGGTTTAATGGCGCTCAGCCATCCTACCAGCTAGATTTACTCTGGGTCCGGCAAGTCTTGCCCGGCCAATTTCCTTTTCAGCTTCTTCGGAATCCGCGCGCGACGAAATTCTTCTGCTGGACGTACCGTCCCAAGCGGTTCAGGGGGATGCTCCAGCCATTTTTCATATTCGTGCAGCTGACCCCTGGATCCGGCCAGGCGCTGATACCACTGCAATCGCACTGTCGCTCGTTCTACGTCCGTCATTGCGCCACGAAGTTCGGGACAGGCGTCAAAACAGCGCTGCAAAACCAGGGCAGTGGCTACCGATAAGTTGAAGCTTTCCGTAAATCCATGCATCGGCAAAAACAGGCGCCGCGCCGACGCCTCCAGCATGGCAGCGCTTACGCCGTCGGATTCACGACCGACTACCAGGGCCACTTTGGGCGGAAACGGGTGCAGGTCGTTGTTGGCGGTAAGTTTTGTTGCGCTGGGGTGGAGGTCAGTGCTCCAAATTTCCCAATCGTCTTGCTGCAGTGCTTCAATGCAATCTTCAGCCGATACAAAGTGACGCATGGTTAGCCATAAAAAGCTGCCTTTGGTCACCGACTTACTTAACTTCACTGGCGTTCGCACATGGTCAACGATCCAGACATTCTGGATGCCGAAGGCTTCGGCAGTTCTTAATACGGCCTGCACATTAAAATTATCGGCCGGCCGCTCCAGCACCAACAGCAGGCGATTGGTGCGTTGTTGCAGAACCGCTTCAGCTCTGCGCAGGCGCCGTGGTGCTTCATCCATCCAAATTTTCGAGCCCTGGCGGCGGGCCATCATGACGTTCCTCTGGCGGCAAAACCTCGCTTAGGATTTGGTCTA
>JACNIZ010000392.1 GCA_014382805.1 Planctomycetota bacterium | reverse complement strand
TGCAGTAGCGGTGCCCAGTCGGAAAACCGGCGCGATTAGGTCCAAATGCATGCCGCCGAACAGGTTGTAAGCGGGCCCAGCATCACACGCAACTAAACCACCATTAAGGAAGTAGTACAACTTGTCACCAGGCGTCGCGCCTGAAACGGTGAAGTCCACAGTTTGCCCAATGTGCGCAGCGCTGACATCCAAAGTCAGCGTATTACTACCATTGCAGCAGCATAGGTCGTAGTTGAACCACCAGCCCCAGTTGTTGCCGGTATACGGATTTCCAAATCCCCAGGCAGTCTCTTGGTCGGTAACGTTGCCGTTGAGGTCGAGCTTGACCACCGACAAGTGCACTGCGAGGTAAAGCGTGTCGCCGCACGAAGCGCCCAAATCTGACAGTGGAATCATCTCGACGTGACGGTCCACGGGCGGACTATAGGTAGTCTTGTAAGGGAACTGGCCCGGCGAGGGATTGCCGCCACCGTTCACCGGTACCGGCGTCAGGCCAGCGTAGATGTGGACCTCTTCCATCAGCCAATCGTGCTCAGTGCGCACACCAATGCGCAAATGAGTGCCAGTATTGGTCACATTGACGTATCCGGAATCAATGGATTGGCCAGCGTACAGGTCGGTGGTGAACTTATCACAGCTTTGGGCGGCTACAGGGACAGCCAGAAGGGCCGTAACCGCTAGGAGGGACAGGAGTTTGCGCATTCGTGAATGGATCAGGTTTAATCTAGAATTCGAGCGAAGTTTACCCCAGAAAAAGACTGCTCGCTTTGAAGAATTTCAACAAATATCTTCCTGAAAGCCAGCAGTGCAATTATTGAGGAGTTGGAGTTCACTTTTATTCCAGCCCTTATTTAGGCTAGTGGGCCTTCGATTCATTGGCTCCTCCCATACTCGGCCAAACTACCCCCAACCATGAACTTCCGCCCCGCAATCTTGATGCTCCTTGGAGCATTATGGACACCCACCGTTGGCCAAGCCCAAGTTCACTACCAGCCCAACGGGCAGCCATGGAAACAAAAAGCCTCGGCGGGGCCGGATGCGCAGGTTCCAGGCTGGTACTACAACCTTGGGATCACTGGAATTCGAGTGGAGCTGATGGAGGAACATCCGCAAGCGCTGATGGTGCGATACGTGTTCCCCGATTCCCCCGCCGACGGCAAGGTGCAGGCTGGGGATTTAATCACTGGCGTGGACGGCAAGAGTTTTCAGGTGGCCCATCAAAATGGATACGGCATGGACAAGTTCGGGCCGTATGGGCCGATTGCCGATTTTGCACAGGCGTTGGACGCTTGCCAGCAAGGTGCCGGGCCCGGGGTGAAAGCTAGACTCAAAGCTAAGGCGGGAAACGGAACGCTGAACCTCATGCTCCAACGCGCGGGAAAAAAAGCGCAAGCCAAGATTAACGTCGGCGATAAGTATGGGGCTTATTCGAAAAGCTTTCCGAATGAATGTGCGAAAACTGATCTCATCCTCGCTGAACTGCTCGATTATTTAGTCGACCATCAACAAGCCGACGGCTCATGGGGCAGCGCGCCGCACAATACTTTTGCGCCGTTGGCGTTGATGTCCAGCGATAAGAAGTCGCACCGGGATGCTTTGCTCAAAAATGTGAAGATGCACGCGAAGACGACCAAAGCGGTCGACGAATCCTGGTTGATCAACTGGCGCTACATGTCCGCCGCGATCGTGTTGAGCGAGTATTACCTACTCACTGGTGAAAAATGGCTGCTGCCGGAGCTGCAGGAAATTTATGACTTTTTGGTTTCGACTCAATACGTAGACCTAAGCCAAGTCAATCCCAAGGCCAAGGAAACTCACCCCCACACCTACCCCACAACCCAACTCGATTCGCATGGCGGTTGGGGGCACAATCCTGGCTTTGAAGGATATGGCCCGATTGCCATGATCACTGCCCAAGGCGCGTTGGCGTTTGCAATGATGAAACAATGCGGGATTGAAGTCGATGCCGATCGCCACGCCGCGGCCTACGCCTTCCTCGATCGTGCCGCCGGAAAAAATCATTACGTTTGGTACAAAGACCAAGCCGCTGGCGATCAAAATTGGGCCGACATGGGACGCACCGGCGCGGCGGCTATCGCTAACCGTATGTACGCCAAGGACAAAAAGCATAAGCGTCGTTCGATTGAGTTCGCCAGCGTCATCGGCCAGCATCCAGATAGCTTTGCCGACACTCACGGCTCGCCGATCATGGGCATGGCTTACGGCGCTTTGGGTGCTTCTTGCGATCCGCGCGCCTTCCGCCGTTTGATGGACGCCAACAAATGGTGGTTCACGCTTTCGCAATGCACCGACGGTAGTTTTTACTACCAACCCAATCGCGACAACGCCGGTTATGGAGCGGATTCACGGATTTCGGCCACGGCCGCCGTCGCGTTCATACTGTCGATCCCTAAAGCGGCGACGACGTTAACCAAAGGTTGATAGCCCCAGTGCCAACATGAACCGAATTAGCCCTTCTTTGATTTGGATCTTGCGCATAGTCGCAATTCTGGGCTTGGCCGCGATTGCGTCGGCCCAGGATCAGCGCCAGAAGTGCGAAACATGGCTCGCACGGGCAATTGAAAATCCACAACTGGAGTTGAAACTGGGCGAGCACAAGGCGTCGGAATCGATGTTTGTGCAGGGCTTCATGACGGTGCCGGAAAATCGCGCGATGGAAGGTGGCCGCGATATACGCATTCACTTCATCGTCATTCCCGCTCGCGCGGAAAAGCCGCTGCCAGACCCCATATTCATTTTGCACGGCGGTCCCGGCGCTCCTGCAACTGCGCACTTCCCTGGTCAACTTACAAGCTGGCTGCGCGAACAGCGCGACGTCGTTTTAATCGATCAGCGCGGCACTGGATCGTCCCACAAACTGCAAGTACCGATGCCCGGCAGCAACGACGACTTGCAGGGATACTTCAACTCCTATTTCCAAGCTAGCCTTTATCAAAAAGCACTGCCCGACCTGCAAGCCAAAGCCGACCTCAGCAAGTACACCACCAACCACGCCGTCGACGACTTCAATCAAATTCGCGACGCCCTCGGTTTTGAAAAAATAAATTTACGCGGCGGTTCCTACGGTTCGCGCGCCGCGTTGGTGTACATGCGCCGCTACCCAGAAACGATACGCAGCGCCACTCTGCAAGGCATCGCGCCGATTGCTTATCTCAATCCACTGCCGCACGCGCGCGATTCGCAAAAGGCTATGGATTTGATCTTCAAAGAGATCCGCACCACGCCGCGCTACAAAAAAGCATTCGGCGATCTTGAATCCAAATTCAAACAAACGCTAACCCGACTCGAAGTACAGCCCGCAACCGTAACCCTCTCGCACCCCACCACCGGCGCCGACGCAACTATCCTCCTAACTCGCGACGCATTCGCCGAAGCGGTAGTGCTTCAACTCTATACAACCAACGGAAATCGCCAACTTCCGCGCATGCTGCTTAGCGCCCATGCCGGCGACTATCGCGCTCTAGCCGAATCTTCCATGGCTTTCCATCGCGCGGTGCACGGCATGATCGCTTTCGGAATGCTGTTCTGCGTCACCGCCAGCGAAGACATCCCGCGCATCAAGCCGGAGCAAATTGAAGCCGCTTGCGCCAACACCTTTCTCGGCAGCACACGACTACGGGAACGTATGGCCGTCGCCAAAATTTGGCCGGTCATTCCCGAGCCAGCAAGTTTCGCCGAACCGGTCGACGTCGACATTCCGGTTCTTCTTATTTCCGGCAGCCACGATCCGGTTACCTCTCCCTATTGGGGAGAAGAAGCGGCGAGTCATTTACCAAACAGCCTGCATATCATTCTTCCCGGCGGCCACGGCGTTTCCGGACCGGAGCTGCATAAAATTGAGCGTGCATTTCTCCAAACCGCATCGGTCAAAAATCTCGACCTGAGCAAAATCAAAAAACTGCGCATGCCGCCGCTGGTGATGCCCGTCAGAAGAAACTAAAACGCTCTAATTTTCCGAGCAAGTGTAGCCCGCACACCAAAATGTGCGTTATTGAGCATTCCGGAATCATTCCTAGATTTCGAAGGTGGCATGCTTATTGCCCCTATCCATTTACTTCAGCTCCGCGCCACTCCAACAAGCTTCGCGCGGAAAGCCCCACCACCCACTGCATGAAACCACTCACACCGATCATCTTCACCTGCCTGAGTTCAGCGCTGGCAGCTCAATCCACCGGTAACTGGAGCGTTGAAAACGACATCTCCGGCCTCGCCCAAAGGGACTTCGGGCTCACTGTCCTGGCCTCCGCCGGCGACGCAAACGGCGACGGTTTCGACGACATCTTGGTAGGAGCTGGCGGTGCATCGGCCACCGCAGCCTACGCTGGTTCGGCATATATTTTCTCCGGCGCCACCCACGAACAACTGTTCCGAGTCGACGGCACCTACGAAGCCGAGTTACTCGGTGCATCCGTTTTGTCTTTGGCCGACGTCAATTCCGACGGCTACAACGACATTCTCATCGGTGCCCCCGGTCGAGATCGAGTCACCATGCACTCAGGCCTAAATGGGAAAATTATTTACCGCATCAACGGCCCAATCTCAAGCGACCTCGGCCGTTCCTTGGTCAAGGTTAGCGACCAAGATGGCGACGGCATTCCTGATTTCGCCGCCGGCAGTCCGAACTACAGCGAGCCGGATGCCACTTTAACTGGCGGCATCACCGTTTTTTCAGGCGCAACCGGACAAAGGTTGAATGACATTACGCCGCTCGCCAACTCCGGTCACCACGGTCGAATTCTGGCTGCATGCGGTGATTTGAATGGTGACGGTGAAGCCGATTTCATGACGTCGGCTTGGATGGAGCGTACGCAATGGATCATGTGCTATTCCGGCGCTGATTCAAGCGAAATCATGCGCATGCACTTGCCAACCGGCGGCTTTGGTTCCATTGAAACGCTGGCCAACGGCGGCGACCTCAACCAAGATGGCGTTGACGACATTCTCGTCGGCACGCCGCAGCGCACAGTCAACGGCAAAGCTGGAACCGGCAGTGTGTTCATCATGTCCGGAGCCAGCGGCAAAATTCTGCAACGAATTGACGGCATGCACGCTGGTGGCGGCTTCGGCGTTGCGCTGCTCGGCAATGTTGACATGAATCACGATGGCTATAACGACATCATGATTTCGTCGGTCAAAAAAATAATCGGTTGAGGTTGGGTTTACACTTACTCCGGCCTAACTGGAGAGCTAATTTCCTCCTACCGATCGACCCAACGAGGCGATGAATTTGGCCACTCCATGGCCACCATAGGCGACACAGACGGAGATGGTTTTAACGAGATTGCAATTGCTGCCCCCGCATACGATGGAGTGGCAGGCATCGACGCCGGAGCAATACTCATAGCCGACTTCGATTAGGGTTTCCTCAACCAAGGGCGCGCCTAATGCACCATGCCTTGGCGGCATTGACAAAGACTAATTTTTCGATGCCGCCAAAGCTTCATCCAACATTTTTACCAGGTCATCGCGATCGTAGCTGTATTCATGATCGGCATTCAACTGCACAACCTTATTCATTGCGGCGCGGATAGTGAGGTTTGCTTCGCCTTGATTCGGCACCACCAAATAGCGCAGTTTTGGATTGTCGGCGGTCATCGCATGTAGAAAAGCGTCGGCAACTTCGTCTGGGCTTTTGAATTGAGCGCGGTCCAAGGAACTTGATAGCGTGCGGTCGAGCATGCCTTTATAAAGCGAGCCTTCCGTGGAATAGCCCTTCGCTTCCAGGCGCTTTTTCATGCTGGTAGTGATTTTTGATTTGTAATTACCGGGCTCAACCACGCTAACTTTCACCCCAAACTGCGCCATCTCAGCGGCCAACGCTTCGGAATAGGCTTCGACCGCGTGCTTGGTCATGCAGTACGGTCCACCCAAACCCCAAACCACATACCCGGACAGCGAACCGGTCGTGCTGATGCGCCCCTTGCTTTCAATGATCATTGGCGCAAACGCCTTAGTTACCCGGTATGGACCAAATACGTTGACGTCCATGATGTACTGCAAATCCTCCTCCGGAATTTCAATCAACGGCGCCAGCTCAACCACGCCCGCATTATTAATCAGCCCGTACAAGCCGCGACCACCAGCTTTGACCTTCGCCACCGCACCTTCGATATCATCAGGTTTGGTTACGTCCAAGCGTATGCCTTCCACATTCTTAATCGCGCTCAGCTCTTTCAGATCCTTCTCCTTGCGCGCACCGGCATAAACATAAAACCCCTTCGACGCCAGCAGCTCGGCGGTAACACGCCCGATTCCCGAACTCGCACCGGTCACCAAGATCGCGCGTTGCGGCTCCTGATCGGTAGCGACTGCATTCTCGCCTACGAGGGTGGCGGCACCATTTTGGCCCCAACCAAGGGGCGCTGCGAGAGCCGAAAGGACTAAAACAAGGAGGAGCTTGGTGGATCTCATGCAACTAGCCTAACAGCTGTTCGGGCTTTCAATCACCTGTCCCATGTGCGAGGATACCCGCCATGGATCTCTGGAATGCCCTCTTCGACATCCTGATTCTGCTCACGACCGCGTTAATTCTCGGCGTCATTTGCGAACGTTTCAAGCAGAGTGCGATCCTGGGCTACCTAGCTGCTGGTTCTTTGCTCGGCCCGAACGCTTTAGAGGTCATTTCTAGTGCGGATGAAGTTAGCGCGCTGGCGGAGCTTGGAGTTTCGTTATTGCTTTTCACAATTGGCCTGGAATTTTCCTGGCAGAGATTGCGCAATTTGGGATCGGCCGCTCTAGTCGGGGGTGCGGCACAAGTTGGAATCACGATGGGGATTGGCGCAGCGACGGCGTATTTGTTCGGCATGCCGGTGCGCACGTCCTTTGCGGTTGGGGCGATAGTCGCGCTAAGCAGCACTGCCTGTGTGCTGCGGGTGCTGGTGGCGCGGGCAGAAATCGAAAGCGTTCACGGCCGCCACGTGTTGGGTATTTTGCTGATGCAAGACATTGCAGTCGTGCCGTTGGTATTGCTTGTAACGGTCCTTGGTGGCGAAGGGTCGATGGCCCAAGTGGGTGGTGAAGTCGTAAAGACTCTTGCTTGGGCGGGCGTGCTGGTTGGGGTGCTTTATTTGTTGTTTAATCGCGTGGTGCCGCGAGTGTTGCATTTGCCATCGCTCCAACGCAATCGTGATTTACCGATACTGTTGGCAATCGTGACCGGATTGGGTTCTTCGTGGGCGGCGCACAAATTGGGTTTATCGCCTGCTCTCGGTGCGTTTGTTGCCGGAATGCTGCTCGCCGAATCGCCGTTTGCAACCCAGATTCGCGGCGACATCGCTTCAATCCGCACACTATTAGTGACGCTGTTTTTTAGTTCGATTGGCATGCTCGGCGATCCAGCTTGGTTCGTTCAACACCTGCCGTCGGTGTTGACTTTGGTGGTGGCACTAGTGGCTGGAAAAGCACTCATCATTTGGGTCGTATTGCAGCGTTTTCGGCTTACTCACACCAACGCTCTTGCTGCCGGAATTTGCCTAGGCCAAGTCGGTGAATTTTCATTTGTATTGGCGGCAGTAGGGCGAGGAAATCTCATCGGCGAAGAGTTATTTGCGCTGATCATTTCCGCAACGATCACCACTTTATTTCTCACACCGTACTTGGTGGAACTTGCGCCGCGATTTGCACTTACGGTAGTCAAATTATTGAGCGGAATCAAGTTAATTGCCGCGCCCACCGACCTCACCCCCACAAGTTTTTCTACCCACAAAGCGGACTTCATCATCATTGGCTTTGGCCCCGCTGGTGAAGCCGTTGCTCAAACCATGGCGCAGTTGGGAGATCGAGTCACGGTAGTCGACCTCAACCCCGGGATGCTACTGAAGGTGCAGAAACTAGGTTTTGTAGGTTACATCGGAGACGCTATGAACGCCGAAGTCCTAGAGCATGCCGGCATCGCAACTGCCCTCGTTGCAGTGGTAACTGTTCCCGATCCTGCCGCAGCGCGCGGCATCGTAAGACTCATTCGTTCGATCGCGCCTGATGTGCACATCATCGCCCGCGGGCGCTATCACCGCTTCCTTGCCGACTTACACGCAGGTGGGGCGCATGAAGTGGTTGATGAAGAACGGATCGTCGGTTTGAGGCTAGCGGCGCTGCTGCGCAGACGTGTTGGTTCTGGATCGAAGTAAGGCAAGTTTCACTCGGGATTCGCTGCAGCTTGCTGACGGTATGCGGCGCGAAAAGTAGTACCGGTACTGCCGGCATTGGCTAAGGCTTCGGCCGTGGCTTGCAGGGCTGGGTCGGCGGCTGCGGTGGTCAAAGTTGGCAAGTCGAATTGCAGCGCGGGGATCAAACGCGTCAACAGCGGCAGCATTTTTTGCATGCGGTTGTGGGCACGAAATAGCGGCGGTTTGATTAATTGGAAATCGCGATGGTAGCCGCTAGGTAGATCAAGCAGCACGGCGCGCAGGGCGTAGTTCTCTTTCACCACTTGACGACATTGACCCCCCCTTTAATCGATGACATCCCGGGTGCGGTTTTTCGGGCTTTGCGGTGGTCCGGGGGGGGATGGCCTCCATTA
>JACNIZ010000314.1 GCA_014382805.1 Planctomycetota bacterium | reverse complement strand
CTGAAGTGCGTATTCGTTGAGGTTCTCGGCCATGATGAGCCTCGTATTGTACCTAGGTAATCGATTACTTTTTCTAGCCTTTCATCAGACGTCCCACAAGGCTTGCTCTGTCTCCTCTAATTGCCGCGAAATTTCAGCGGCGGGCACCAGCGGGCCATGCCGGCTGCCAGGGCACATCGAGCGCACTTCTTTTTCGTAAGTCTCCTCACAGGCTAGCACTTCTTGCCAAAACGGCCAGGTCCGGCACTGAACCGGCTTGGAGCTGTGTACCTGGCAGCTGACCCCATCCAAAAAAACGCAGCGCCCTTCTTCAAAACGCAGCACGCGGGCGCCATTGTCCTCGGCAACCGTAAATCGCTTGGTGAAGTCGGCAACGGAAAGGCTTAGCTGCTCAGCCAGAGCCTTGCGTTCGCGATAATTTACGTAAACATAGCCGATATCGCCGCGACGATGGCAACAGCGCCCAGATTGCTGGCAGGAGAACGGCAATCCATCCGCCCACCAGGGTTGATCCTCTTTGTTTCGGGTAACGGCCATGGGGGAGTACGGTTATCCTGGGGACGATGGCAGAACCCCTGGATATCATTGTTGAGCGGGATCATATCCAACGAGTCGTGCGTCTGGAAGCCGACATTGTTGTAGTTGGACGCGGCCGCGATTGCGGATTGCGTTTGGAGGACCCTTTATCTTCGCGTGAGCATTGCCGCGTCGAACGGCTGGGCAGCGACATTTTTATTGTCGATTTGGATTCGGCCAACGGCACTTGGGTGGATGGGCATAAAGTCGACCGACACCAGCTTTGCGCGGGCGAAATCGTGCGGATTGGCAGTACCCAGCTGCGGTTGGAGGGTGATTTTTATTCCAAATTGGCAGCGGCAGAATCCACTGTAGTGCGCCAGGACGCCCCTGGCACCCGGGTCCTGCGTACTCTGCTCGGCATGGCGCGCGCCCTGGTGCACGAGGACAAAATGGAACGAATGGCGCCGACGGTGATCGATTCCGCCGTCGCCATCACGCGGGCCGAACGTGGTTTTCTGTTTTTGATGGAAAAGCGTCGCACCGTATTCGCCCTGGGGCGCAACTTTGCCCGTGAGGTGGTGCCGTCGCCCGAAAAAAAGATTTCTCAGACTTTGCTCGAAAAAGCCATCGTTGCCTCGGAGCCACTGCTGATTCAAGACGCCGCTTCCGACGGAGATTTTGCTGGCGTGGCGAGCATCGCCGATTTGGGTTTGCGCTCATTGCTGGCGATTCCGTTGATTCACCATGGCCGCGCCATCGGCCTAGTGGTGGTTGACCATCGCATGCAAGGCGCAGCTTTTGACCAGGAAACCATCGATTTATTGTCTGGCCTAGCCGACATCGCTGCGGTGTATTTAGGCTCCGCCATCGAAGGGCGTCAAAAACGCAATTTGAAGCGTCGTCTTGCCCAACTGCAATCTGAGTTGGGCCGCCGGGTGACGTCGCAAAAAGAGGAATTAGGTAGTTCACAAACTGTGGGTGATACTCAGTTCACTGGCCTGCTCGGCGCAGCACCTGTGATGCAGGAGTTGTTTAGCAATATGGGCCGGATCTTGGAAAGCGACGTGCCGGTTTTGGTCTACGGCGAAAGCGGAACAGGCAAAGAGTTGGTGGCGCGCGGCTTGCACTTCCACGGCATGCGAGCGCAAAAGCCGTTTGTGGTTGTGAACTGTGGAGCGTTGCCCGACACCTTGCTTGAGTCCGAACTTTTTGGTCACGTCAAAGGCGCATACACTGGCGCCACTCGAGATCGGTCGGGTCGTTTTGAGGAAGCTGACGGCGGCACCTTGTTTTTGGATGAAGTCGGCGAAATGTCCGAAGCCATGCAAACTCGATTGCTGCGGGTATTGCAAGAAGGCGAAATTCGTCGCCTCGGTTCAGACGAACTACGCAAGGTCGACGTTCGCGTGATTGCCGCAACTCATGTCGATTTGACCGAGGCGGTTGCTACTGGCAAGTTCCGCGAGGATTTGTATTACCGCCTGCGAGTGGTGCAGTTGGAATGCCCGCCGTTGCGAACCCGTCAGGGGGATTTGAAATTGTTGGCCGAGCATTTTTTGGCGATGGAAGCCGCCGTGCAGGGGAGTTTGCGGCGCGAACTTAGTGCGGACGCAATGCCGTGTTTGGAATCTTTCTCCTGGCCCGGCAATGTGCGCCAATTGCGCAACGAAATGCGTCGGCTTACCTTGATGGGCGAAGGCGAAATTACTCCCGACGACTTGGCTCCAGAAATATTGAACGCGGCGAATGAAGTCAAAGTCGATTTGCTGGGAGATTGCGATATGCCTTTGCCGGAGCGCGTGACCGCATTGGAAACCAGCGCTATTCTGCGTGCTTTGCAGAAATATCGCGGCAATCGCTCGCAAGCCGCAAAAACACTCGGTATTTCGCGATTCGCATTATTACGTAAACTGGATAAGTACGGCATTGAACAGGAGTCCGATTGAGTCAGCCGAACTTGCCCCCCGAATACGAGTTCAAAAGAGTTCTCGGTCGTTCCATGCTGAGCGAAGTTTTCCTCGTTCAGCATCAAAGTGGGGTGTTTTATGCTTTGAAATTATTGCGCGCGAGTTCGGCTCGTGATCCACGTGTGGTCGAGCGTTTCAAGCGCGAAGTCCAGCTGTTGGAAGTCTGGCGCCACCCCAATTTAATTCAGGGCTATGGGGCGCTGAACGTCGACGGTCGGCCTGGTTTATTGTTGGAATTTATTACCGGCCCTAACCTCAAGGATGCAGTAAGCGACCGTCCCTTGCGGTGGGAACAGGCGGTGCGCTTCGGGGTGCAAATCTCGCGCGCTTTGGACAAGTTGCATCGCAGTGGCGCTTTGCACCGCGACGTCAAACCGCACAATATTTTGCTAGATCACGACCGTGGTGCGATTCTTGCCGACTTGGGTTTAGTGCGCCGCAACACCGATCCAGCGCTGACTCGCCAAGGCGCAGCTTTGGGTTCGCCGGCGTACATGAGCCCGGAGCAAACTCGAGACCCTAGTGGGGTAGGTCCGGAAGCGGATGTTTATTCACTCGGCGCCACTTTGCATCATGCGCTTTCGGGCGCACCGCCGTTTTTGGGCAAAGGCGTCGGCGAGGTGATTCACCGTGTTTTGCATGTCGAACCTGAACCGCTGCCGGATGACTTGCCGGAGTCGTTGAAAAAGGTATTGGCGACTGCGATGGCCAAGGATCGGGAACGTCGTTATGAGCGGGCTCGCGACTTGGGCGGTGACCTCGGGCGGGTGTTGCTAGGTTTGACGCCGCATTTACTCACTCGATTCAAGCGCAAAAAGCGACGTCGGCTGGCCGCGTTGGCGGTGGCGATACCTGCTTTGTTGTTTGCCGGTCACCAAGTTGTAACTGGGATGGGGTGGCTGGATGGAAATCTTGAAGAAAGCACAATTACTGAGGTTGACGGCGGCGATCCGAATGTAGAAAGAAACGTCGGCAATGATGCCAGCAAAGCCGGTTCTTTCGACGTAAATTCACAACGCCGTATCTATCAGGCTTGGGCGGCACCGTTTCAGGATCGGCATCGCAGCGCTTTTCAGGAAGGGGCCTATCGCATGGCCTGGCAAGCGCTAGGACACTTTGAACAGGCGCAATTTCCAACTCATGCCGAAGTCAAGTTTTTTGAACAACTGCGGCGCGACGAAATTCAACGCGGGCGGCAGCATTTGGAAAGCATGGCTGGCGAAACCTTCATCGACGTTGCCGAGGTATTGCAAGCTCAGGCCGAAGCCGGACGAGTGCAAATTCAAAGCGGCGACTTCGACGCCATTCAGTGGAGCCGCAACGCCGAAATTCAGCTTTTTTCTAGAGTCCCGCGCGCCAAACAATTGCCCATGTTCCCTGGGGACGATGACCCATTGGTGTTATTGCGCAGCCACTTGTTGAGTTTAGAACGCCAAAATCGGCAAGCTTGGACGGCGCGCGGAAGGGCTTTGGTGCCGGTGTTACGACCCCAGATAGATGACAATTTACGGCGCCGTAATTTGCCCAAAGCCATTCAATTGTGGTCGCAATTAGATCCGCGCTTGCTGCCCTATTCCTTAGAAGCCCGGCGCGAATCATGGCGCTTGGAGCAGTTGCGAGAAGGGCAATTGCAATTGGATCAATTATTGCAAGGACTGCTTGGATCGAATCTTTCGCTCCCATTGCCTGGACGCGATTTGTATGGCCGGGTTTGCATGAAAATGAATGAAGACAACAGCGTGCAATGGCAAATCCAAACCGAACAAGGCCAGCGCTATGACGTGAATTTATTGGATTTGGATGCGCGTCGATTGGCCGAGGTTTTGAGTTTGCCGCCGCGCTCTCGGTCGTGGCTGGAAGCACAAATTCTTTGGTGCCAGGGCATTGAATCGGCGGTTAAGCGCATGACGGAATTGGCGGTACAAGAATGGCCGCCGCAGGCAGATCCATATTTTTGGGCGAAGGAATGGGAATACACCATTGCCTCTGAACTTGCTCAGGCCGACCGTGGAGCAACGTCTTCCGAGCCTGCTGCCAGTAACGGAAATGGCGAGCTGACTTCGGAAAACAATTTGCAACCGGTGCCAGCGTTATCCGATCCATTGGATGCGTTGCAAAAAGAAATTGCCACCGAATTGATCGGCGCTGAGTTTGTCGTCGGCGTGGATCACGTCAAAATTAGTTGGAGCCAGCCGTCCTGGGAGCCGTCATGGTTGCGAACCTGGCAAATGGATCAGCGCAAGTGGAAAATTGCTGCGTGGGGTATGGAATGGTTGATTCCCATTGGCACGCGCCCACCGGAAAGTTTTGCAGTGTGGGGGAACGTCGAAATGAATCGCAATAAAAATTCGTGGGCGTTGACTTCGTTAGGCAAGGCTTTCGACGGGGTTTATTTATATCCAGGAGTACGTCAAAGTTTGACCTGGAATGGCTCGGAATTGCGCTTGGACGGATTTACCGTCGGCAAGTGGCAGGTGCCTAAAGGGCGTCGCATTTTGTTGCGCGCCAAAGCGAGCGACGCCTTCCAACCGCTTAGTTTTTGGGTGAGGATCGAAGCTCAATAACCCAATAACGGTTGATTTCGACCCGCAGGAGGCGTTTGCAATTGATCAGTCAGTTTTTAGATGGAAATGCAAGCGCCGTCCAACCCACAGCGATCCGACCGCCAGCAGGGCGCCAAATACCCAAAAGGATTGGATGGAATTGAGCCCTAGTGCGGTCAACGAACTTTTTAATAAAGACGCGCAAACGATACCGGTCCAATCACTGAATTGGCTAATCCCCAAAGCGCGACCAGTATGAGAACGATTGGGCAAACGCTGCACTAAGGTGCGTAGCGGAATGATGTAAAAGCCAGCAAAGAAGCTGCCGACGACCAATGCCATCCAAATATACGTCGGATGGTAGGGGCCTAAGGCTACCGCAAAAAAGGAAACCGCCATGCCAAAGCCGCCGATGATGGGCAGGCGTAAGGGAATGGAATCGCGGCATAGGCGTCCGGCGATCAAACAGCCCAATGCAGTGGATATGGATAGCGTAGCTAGTTTGGCAGTCCAGGCCCGTTCGGGTACAAACAGCAAATTTTGCCCCATTTCATTCCAGGCGAATACTAACGACGCGCCAACCAGCCAATAGAGTGCATGCCCCAGGATGGCGGCTGGCAAGCCAGGCACTTTCAGGCACATGCGAAGGCCGTTTTGCACCGGAATCCATGGATTTGCGCGCAGCATTCTAGTGGGGTCGGCGGCGGGCAAGTTTGGAATCCACCAAGCCAAAGCCAAACCGATGGCGCCAATTACCGCATAGCCGAGACCAAGAACCCAGAGGTGCTCGGCGTAGCTTTCTTTTAGATATCCTGCCGATCCCATGCCCAACAAAATGGCAGCAAGTACTACTGCTTGCATAATGCCGTTGCCGCGACCTAGATAACTTCGCGGCAAGATTTCTACCAAAGCGCCATATTTGGCTGGACCGAGCAAAGCACTTTGCGTGCCCATAAGAAACAGAACTACGGCCAAGCCGGTGAAACTGTCCAAGGCAAATGCCAGCGCAGCCAAGAGCATGACAACAATCTCTAAGCTCTTGGCAATGAGAATCATGCGGCGTTTGGAATAGCGATCAGCAAGGTCGCCGGCAAAGGTGCCAAACAGCAAAAATGGGATGGCAAACAACATGCCGGTGCAGGCTTGCAGGTCATTACAAAAGCCGTCGGATGGGTTGCTCAATTGAACATTGACCGCCAACAGCAAAACTACTTGCTTGAATAAATTATCATTTAATACAGTGAAGCCCTGCGTTGCCATCAACGCAATAAAACCACGTGAGCGTAAAGCCGACGTCATGCCAATAACTCCAAAGCGCGGTCGCGGGTGGCGGCGTCGGGCCAATTGGTTACCAATAAATCCTGCCGCAAGGTTTCAACCGAAACCCCTAATCGAATGGCAATGTCCACATGCGAGCGCCACTGCTGCCAACAATGGGTCGAGGCTAATGCCAGCGCGGCTAAGCGTTCTTGTACAGGCGTAGCTAAATGAGGTCGGCTCATCACTTGAGCATAGGCATGTTCAAGAATCCATTGCGTAGACAAGCCGTCGAGCTGGCGCAGGTGTTCTAGTACGGTGGTGGCTCGGTCTTGATATAGGTTTTCAAACCCTGCCAAGCCTGACGCCGAGGATGGAGCTAGTGTCGGCATGGACGTCGCCTTTGAGGCTTGCGGACCTGCACGCAGGGACTCGGGTAATGCATTCCAAGCCCGAACTAGGCGCGGAAAGCCATAAAATAGGTGCAGAAAACGCAACACTTCATGCACACATTCGGCACTTTCGGCAGCGGCTAGAGCAAGCGCGGCAGCATGCATTTGACCGCGATCGCCATTCTCAAAAGATGCTGCAATATCGAAATAAGTAGCAAGGTTTTGAGTGCAGGGGTCGGTCATTAATTTTGCTCCGAAACGTCGCCGGTCAGCAAAGTCTCACGAGCCATGCAGACTTCGCCGATGCCCATCGCGAGGTGGCGTTGTCCCGGCGCGAATACAACGATGGTGGAGCCAAATTCGAACATGCCCATATCTGCGCCACGTTCGATTTGAATCGGCGGATCGTAAACCCGTCGACCTTTTAAGAAAGGCTTGGCGCCCAAAGTGGCGTCGTGGTGGAATTTCATGCCGCCGACGTTTAGAGCGCCGACATAAAGCAAAGAAAGCGGCGTGCCATCGTTGGCGCGGCAGTGCAGCAAGATGCGTTTGTTGGTGGCCAAAACGCGCAATGCGCGGCGGACCAATTTTGGGTCGACGGGTTGCAGGTCGCCGGGTTCGGTGACGGCTTCAAGAATCTCTAATTCACATGGCGCGTGATAGCGGTGGTAGTTGTGTGGTGCCAGGTAGATTTGAATTGCTTGATAGCCGGCAAGCAGGCGCACGTCGCCGCCGGGAACTAATTCGGCGGTGGTGTAGGGCGTGCCTTTAATTAGCCAGGTGCCTTCGGGCGAAACTCGGCAACAGGCGGCGATGCGGCCGTCGGCTGGGGAGAGCCAAGCGCTGCCGCTGGGTAGTGGGCGAGTGCCTTCGGGCAATGCGCGGGTGAATAGCGCGAGGAAATTTTTGTAGTCCCTTAAGTCGCCGGGAATAGTTTTGGGATCCATTCCTAAGCGCTGGCCCAGCCAGCCCCACACCGGTCGCCGCAAAAACTTCGGCAACGGCCAACGCCCCATGAATCCTGCCACGCTGGAAATGGCGCGGCGCGGAACGCCTGGGAAGGTGAGAATTTTGCGTAGGGGCACAGCTTCAGATTCGTGGGATTGAATGGGGTAACAATCTCAGTCCTGCATATCCTACGCTACTTGTAGATCAGGTTTCCGATGCCGAGATGTGCGCCTAGCCACGGGCTACTCCAGCCGAGCGGCGCGCCTGGCCAGGGTCTCCCCAGCCGAGCGGCGCGCATCCTATGGTCTTCGGCTCGATTTGCTCACTCTGACCAGTGCGCGGACCAGGTTATTTGGCCATTCGAGATATAGGCGGCCGCCACGCGCAAGAGGTAGCCTAGGTTTTCCCAGTGATTATGCTGCGACTGGAAGCCAGGGCTAGACATGCCGAGGCCGGCGGCCCATAAAACGGGCGAGTACGAATCCCAAACCGCTGCAAGGTAGGTCACACCGCCCGCTTCGTATCCTCTCACCGCAGCAAGGGTTCGGCCCAGGGCAGTTTGTTGGTCATGGATCGATTGGAACTGTGCCTCGGTTAGTTTGTGATCTCCCCACAAGTCTCCGACGTTTCTCGCATCGTAAAGTGCGGTTACATAGGTCGAGCCGTTTTCCTCAACTGCCGAGATACAAACTGGTCGAAAGCCTAGACTGACCCAGGCGTTGTAAGAGGCCGTATGCGAGGATTCACTGGCGCCATGGTAAGTCACCCAGCCAGTGCCTGGGGATTGCTCAAAAGTCGCGGCGTAATGGGCGATGCCGCTGAGAAGATAGCGGACTACATGGGTCAATCGATAGCCTTGACTGGTATAGGTGTTGAAATCATTGTGGTAGGCGGCTCCATGCAGAGGGAATAGGGGATCAAAGTCAAAAGAGCTGCCGCCGTCAAAGAACGTGTTGAAGTAGGGAAGTGCCTG
>JACNIZ010000390.1 GCA_014382805.1 Planctomycetota bacterium | reverse complement strand
CGCCTTTTTTCTACTTGCGCCATGTTGCGGATCCGGGGTGGGGAGCCCCGGGGGCGTCGATTAGGGGGCCCCGGCGGCACCGCCACTCGGCCGCTGGTTGAGCGGGCCCGAGAGGGGGTGATGAACCATTTGCGCGACTTACTGCCCGGTGCCGTAGTTTTGGACGTTTACGCGGGTAGCGGTATTCTCGGGTTCGAGGCTTTGTCGCGCGGCGCAAGCCAGCTTTTTGCGATTGAGCGGCACCCTCAGGCGGTGAATCAGCTAAAGGAAAATTCAGCTTTGCTGCGCTATGGCGATCAAGTGCGGGTCATCCGGATGGACGCCTTTAAAGTGCCGGATTTGCTGGACTCGAAGCTCCAGATGCCGCCACCAGATTTGGTTTTTTTCGATCCGCCCTATGCAGATTTTCAACGCGGCGGCTCTAAACGGAAGAGGGTGTGGCAGTTGTTTTGCGATTTAGCCCAGCGCATGGCCCGGGCTGGGTGCGCGGTGGTGCATACACCGAAGGGAATTTTGACCGACGAAGAATGTGCCGCACTTCCGGGCATTGAGCGGCGAGATTACGGCAGCACCTCTTTATATTGGTGGCATAAACCGGTCGGCGAGTGACTAATTAGTACCCAGGCGGCAATTTCATGAAAGGCATACAAGCACGCATTTGGCTTCGCGGCCGATTCCGCAAGGGTTGGTTGGCATGGGAACGCGGCAAGTTGGTAGGCGTCGGCGAGGGCGCGGCGCCGAAAAAGTTTGCCAAGCAGCTGGAGGATTTGGGTGAGAGACGCATTTTGCCGGGTTTCGTCGACACTTTGGTGCATGGATATGCCGGTGTAGGCGCGGCCACTCATAGCGCGGTGGATTTAGATCGCATGGCGCGGGCCTTAGCGCGGGCTGGAGTGACGTCGGCGTTGGCTGGTTTTTATCCGTTGTCGTTGGCTCGATTGAGGGCTGCGGCGAAGCGTTGGAATACGGCCAAAAAGTTGCGCGGCGTACGGGCTCGATTTGCAGGCTGGCATGTGGAGGGGGTTTTTATCAACCCGCAGATGTCGGGTGCGCTGCCACGCGAAGGCTTGCTGACACCGGACGTCAAAAACGCCGAGCGATTCGTCAAAGCTTGCGACGGCTGGCTAAAGATGTCGACGATTGCACCGGAATTGGAAGGGGCTTTGGACGCCGCCGAAGTGCTGCGCGAAGCTGGCGTAATGCCCTCAATCGGCCATTCTGCGGCTGAATACGTTCATTGCGAAGCGCTGGCCGCCAATGGCCCGATTGCGATCACTCACCTCGGCAACCGCGTATTACCGCTGACCGCACGCGAACCTGGGCCCATAGGCTTTGCCATGGAGGGCCGCGCCGATTTTGTAGCCGCCATTCCCGACGCGGTGCACGTTGCGCCGGAAACTTTGCGCTTATGGGCAAGTACGGCGGCGATGCGGTCGAAGTTAATGGCCGTTTCCGACAACCTCAGTCACGCCGGATTGCCGGCGGACAAATTTGATGCCGCTGGTCAAATTGCACATCGCGATGGCCCGGTGGCGCGCAATGCCCGCGATGAGTTGTGCGGCACCTTAGATTCCTTGCCGGAGCTATTGCTGCGGCGCGTGCGCGATGGCGCGCTGACGATGGCCCAAGCTGTGCGCATGGGCTGCGAAGTACCGGGCAAATTATTGGGTGATTGCGGACGTTTTGAGGTCGGCTTGCGGGCCGACTTGGTCGAGTTGGAGGACGGCTCCAGCATTGGCGCGATTTGGGTCGGCGGGAGAAAGGCATAATCAGCGCTTCCTTCAAGAGAATTGGCCAGGGGGGTGCTTAGTTTTGGCTCGTTTGGCGCCAGGGATTAGTGATGTATTTGTGCGCGACCATCCACAGGTCGCGGAGTTGCTGGCCGAGTGGCCGCAGGAGCGCATTCGTCAGGAATTGGATGCAGTATTGGAATTGTGGGAGGTATTGGACCTGACCACCGCGATTGACTGGCTCTGGTATCCGCGGCTGCGCACGTCGGCGGGGCGGGCGGTTTTCGTCGATATGATGATTGAGTTGAATCCACTATTGCTGGCGCGCCATCCAGACCAAGTGCGGCCAGTTTTGATCCATGAGGCGGCGCACTTGGTGGTGCAGCGCCTGCACGGGCCGCAAAATCCTCATGGCAGGGTTTGGAAGCACTATATGAAGGTGGCCGGGGAGTCGACGAAGGCTACTCATAATTTGGACGTCAGCGGTTTACGCCGCAAAAAAGTACGGCGGCGGCGGCGGCGATCGAGCTTATCCAAACTGGTCAAAGCTCTACAGCGCCGAAAATGAGCCGCCGTGGTAAATTGTGTGGCAGTCATGTGCCCATCAGCCCCAAAAGAGCCGCTTTTTTTTAAGCGCATCGCCAAGCCGACGGTTTGGGGTGGTCGGCGCTTGGCTCAAATGTTGGGTTTTGATGCCGACGCAACCCCAATTGGTGAGACTTGGGAACTTAGCGATTATCCAGGAATGGAAACTGCGGTTCGCGGCGGTCGATTTGATGGCGCAAGTTTGCAGCAACTGCTTAGTGAATTTCCCGACGAACTACTGGGAGAGTCGCGGCCAGACCCAAACGGGCGCTTCCCGTTGCTGGTCAAATTTATTGACGCCGACGCTGATTTAAGCGTACAAATTCATCCGCCCGATGGAGAGCTGTCGCCAAATGGTGTAGGCAAAACGGAAGCTTGGTACGTTTTGGATTCGGTGCGGCAAAGTGCAGGCTTTGATGAAACAAATGGCGACGTCATTCCTGAACGTCACGGCAGTGTGATTGCCGGATTGAAAGCGCCTGCTAATCGCCTTCAGTTGGAAGCGGACGCGGCGAGTTCTAAGGTGCTGCAGCATCTGCAGGAAATCGAAGTAAACGCGGGTGATTGTTTGCTAATCGAAGCAGGCACCACTCATGCCATTCGTTCCGGTGTTTTGCTTTGCGAGGTGCAGCAAACATCCGACCTGACCTATCGCATGTACGACTGGGATCGTGGCGGATTAGATGGCCAACCGCGGACCACACACGTCGCCGAGGCGTTGGCAGTGGTTAACTACAAGGCACCGGCGCCCAAGCCCATTCGCGCCGAGTTCCCAGCCGTTGCGGTCGATGCGGTGCAGCCAGCCGCGCAAGTCGCATCCTTAACAAATTGTGAATATTTCCGTTTGCATTTAGTTCGTGTTCACGCCAAAGCCGACCACCATCCCCACGGTTTCGCGCGCATTTTGTGTGTGCTCAAAGGTAGCGGCGTCATTCACTCAGAAGCCGGAGGCGAGCGCAACCTACAATTAGGCGACGTCGTATTAATTCCGGCGCGCATGGGTGAATTTACAGTTCATCCCGGTGTCAACGGTTTGGAGTTATTAGAAGCGGTTGCGCTTTAATATGTTTGGATTGGCAATAGTTGGAAAGGAAAAATGAAACCAAAAAAGAAGCCCCCAAAGAAACGCGGCAAGCGTCTTCCCGCCGGCCACCAGGGCCGAGGTGAACCCAAGGTCAGTACCGGTGAACGACGCAACGCATTTGGTTTGGTCGCAAGTTCGGATAGCCCGGATCAAGCGGTACTACCGCAGGCAGATGACTCCGACGGCCGCGGGGTGCGCTTAAATCGCTGGTTGGCGGAGCGCGGCGTCGCGTCGCGTCGGGCTTGCGATGCTTTGGTGCAGGAGGCTGGTGTCGAAGTCAACGGCGACATCATGATGGAGCCTGGTTACCGCGTGATGCACGGCGACGTGGTCAAGGTAAACGGCGCGCAGGTAAAAGATGTACGTCGGCTTTATTACCTATTTTATAAGCCGCGCGGTGTGTTGTGCACGGCTGAAAAGCGCGAAACGCGGCCCCGCGTGGGTGACTTGATCGACCACTTGGTGCCGTCGCGGGTTTATCCGGTCGGGCGCTTGGATGAAGATAGTGAAGGCTTGCTTTTGCTGACCAATGACGGCGACTTTGCCCACATGATGATGCATCCGAGTTTTTCGGTGCCGAAGACTTATGTGGCAATGATTCCGATGCAAATGACGCACGCTGAAGCGGCTAGTTTGCGGCAAGGCGCTTGGGTGGATGGTGTCAAAATTGTTCCCGAGAGTTTAAAGATCGTCCGTAAGACGCGCGCCGCCACGATGATCGAGGTGGTGATTAAAGAAGGCCGAAATCGCGAAGTACGCCGTTTGTTTGCGCGCCATGGATTTGGTGTGAAGCGATTGAAGCGGGTGCGAATCGGTACTTTGGGGGTGAAAGGTTTGCGCCGAGGGGGATTGCGTCCGCTGACGCGGTCTGAGCGCGATGAATTGGTGAGTGTTGCTAAAGATACAGGTCGCGGTGCTGAAGTCGAGATTGACGCCAAAACTGGTGAGTACAAGCCGGTGCGCAAAAAGTTCGCATCACGTAAAAAGATGATGACGCGCAAGCGCTCGGATGGGCAGGTTAAACCAATGCTCAAAAAGAAGATAATGACGCGCAAAAAGAAAGGTGTGGCCAAGAAGAAGGTTGGCAGTGGTCGTCGCGGTGCGGGTCGAAAATAATGCTGAAGTACGAGAACGTGGTTCGTGATCCGGTGCATGGCGACATCCCGCTAACGCGCGAGGAATTGGGAATACTGGATACGCCGGAAATGCAACGGCTGCGCAACGTGCGCCAGTTGGGCGCGGCGTATTTAGTTTATCCGGGGGCGCAACATTCACGTTTTGAGCATTCAATTGGAACCGCGCACTTGGTGTCGCGCATGGTGACCGAAATTAATTTGGTGCGCGACCGTGAAGGCGGCGGTACTTATGGAGGCTTTGATCAGCATGAACTGCGCATCACTCGCTTGGCTGCGTTGGTGCACGATTCCACCCATCTGCCGTTTGGTCATAACATTGAAGATCAAACGGGGCTGCTGCCACGGCACGATAACGCCGAACGTTTTGTAGCCATGTTTGGCGATCAAACTGTATTGGGTCGCGCGTTGGCGAAGACCGGCGTGCGCCAAGAGGTACTGGCGATTTTGGCGCCGAGCAGTTCGCCGTTGGCCGATTCAGTGCCGCAACATTGGCGCGGTTTGGTGTCGGGCACCATCGACGCCGACATGTTGGATTACCTCGCTCGCGACGCGATGTTCACCGGTTTGCACCTGGGTTACGATCCACGTATTTTTAATATGTTCCGGGTCGACCGAAAGTCGCAGCGGCTGTATGTGGATTTAGGTCGCAATGGTTATTTGAAAGAAGCGTTGCTGTCGGAAATTTTGCGCTGTTTGGAAGCGCGTTATTATTTTAGCGAACGCGTTTATTACCATCATGCCAAAATCGCTGCCGGTGCCTTAGTTGCCAAAGCGGTTGAAATCGTGTTGCTAGAAGGCGCGATTAGTTTCGACGAACTCCAGCAAAGCACTGATGCAGGTATGTTAGACCTGCTGCAAAATACCAAAGTTACTGACCCCACCAAACAAGAGCAACTTACACTCTATCTAGACGCATTAAAAAGCCGACGCATTCCAAAACGTGCGGCGGTGTATCCGGTTTATGCCAACCCGGATTTGCAGGAGCCGATGATCGAACGCTTCTTCGGCGCAGGAACAGCTGACGAAAGACGTCGGGTTGAAAGAAAATTGACGTCCGCTTTGGCAACGAAGATCGGTGAAACAGTGCCTGTATTGTTGTATTGTCCTGCGGCGAAGATGCAGTTGAAGCAAGCACGCATGTTGGTGAAGTGGCCGGGTGAAACTAAACTGGCGCCGCTCAGTCAATACGCCGAACACGTGCCGCGATTGGCTGACTTAGAGCAGTCCTACCAACGCATGTGGAAGTTCTACGTGCTGGCACTGACGTCGAATAAAGAGCACTTAAAGAAACTCGGTCAAGTTGCAGCGGAGTTCTTCCCCAACGCCGTCAACGTATTGGTGCCGCGCGATCAGGACCCGGGTTTGCTGGTCATGAATTAATCAGAGCTTCCTTAGGAGCCATGGTTTCCTAGGTCGATGTAATTGCGATCAGGGAAAGCGTCAGCAAATAGAGTGACATGGCACCGCGTATAAAGATGGGGCGGCAGTGTTTGAGCTCCATGAATATTGCGGTAATGAGGAATAGTTTGACGAATGCAATCGCGAATAGCGCGGCCGGTTGAGCTTCAAATCCGCTGAGCCAAAAGCTGCCGCAAGTGAGTGCCAGCAGCGCTAACCAGGTCATATTCGTTTGGGTGGTTGAGTTCATGGCTGCGAAATGATGTGCATGAGATGGGCGCGCTTCAAAGCAAGTAAAGCAGTGGGAAAAGCACGACCCACACTAAGTCGAGCATGTGCCAAAACGCCGCGCAGGATTCGACGTTTCTGTGTGTAGTGGGATGCGATGATTTGCGCGTACGCACCGCCATTAGAATCAAAAAACCGACGCCTAACCAAACATGCAGGTAATGGAATCCGGTGAGGAAGAAGTAGAAGAAATAAAAGGTGCTGGTGGAAAGAAAAATTCCTTGTTCGAGCTTGAGCCAGTATTCCCAACTTTTGATGATGAGGAAAGCTATGCCTAAAATCGCCGCCGCGCTGAACCAGCGTGAGCACTGGCGGTTTTGTTGGCTTTGCATTGCGTGAACGCCACGTGCTGCGAAGTAACCGCTGGTGATCAGAATCAACGCGTTGATAAATGCTGGCGTTGGGTTGAGCTGGGCTTGCGATTGTTGGAAGGCTTCGAGGTTGTTGGCGCGCATAATTGCATACAACACGAAGAATATGCACAACGTGACAAATTCGGCGCCGAGGAACATCCACCAAGCCGCGTCGCCAGGAAGTGGGCGATAATTTTTCATCTTAACTTCGAGAGAGTTGTTGAGGTTGGCGGACATCTCATCCCAATTCGCTGTAGGCGGCGATCAAGCCTTCGGGTAGATCGGTCAAGGTGCGGAGCAATTTCCATCCGCTGACGCCAAACATGGTCGGCAGAATGGCGGCGGATTTTGGATCAATCCCCAGTGCATGCACGCCGATGCCATCGCGTCGGGCTTCGCGCACGGCTTGGCGCACGTCGTAGATGCCGTAGTTGCCTTCATAGCGATCGAAGTCAGTAGGCTTGGCGTCGGTGATCAAAATGATGTGCTTGCGCCGCGCCGGGTGGTTGCGCAGCTCTTGCGACGAATGGCGAATGGCCGGGCCGATGCGGGTGTAGCCTTGCGGCCTCAAAGTGCTGAGTCGGGCGCGACCGGCGGCCCAACTGTCGTGCCAATTTTTGACCTGCCAAACGCGGCAATGGTTGCGGGTGTGGCTAGCGTAAGCAAGGATTTGTAAATCGTCGCCCATGCGGTCGGCGATCTCTCCCAACACGCAAGCCGCTTCTTTTTCGACGTCGAGGACGCGACGGTTGTCGATCCAACTATCCGCCGACAAACTGATATCCAACAATACGCTGGTGGCTTGATCGCGTTCCAATCGCGGCTTGCGCAGGTAAACGCGACCGCTTGGGGATTGCTGCGCGCGCAATTTTGCATAATCATCGATCACGCCGGCCAGGTCGATGGAGTCGCCGTCGAGTTGACGACTAAGGGCCATGCGTTCGGTGCGTTTGCGCTCCAATCGTCGCAGGCAACGGTGCATGATGGGGGCGAGCTCCTTGCTCATTTCCAGCCCAGCGGCGACGTCAGATTGTTCGATCGGGGTGGGGAAAATAGTCACCCAATTGCGACGATAGCTGCGGTCTTTTTCATTCCATTCGTCGTAAGTGATACCGCCGTGACTAGGCGCCGCCGCGCCGACGTCTGGAATCTCGCTACCCGCTCCTATATCGGCTTGATAGATGCTATGTACCTCAGGTCCTCCGCGGATCAATTCACGCAAGTCGACGGCATCCAACGAATCTTGATGTTCGTCCATGTCGTCTTCGCCGTCCAATCGGCGCTGGCCGCCATCGTATTTTTCGGCGAACATAACTTTTTCAAAAGCATGCTCGGGCATGTTTGCCTTATAGGGATCTTCTTCAAACAATAACCGTTTGATGTGATCCTTTTTCGGCGCATCCACCTCACGCGCGTCGGCGGCTATGCCTTCCTCTTCCTGGCTCAACAAGCCCAGAGCTTGCTCTAGCTCCGAATTCTGCAACGCGCTACCCAGCAGCAAAATTGGCGCTGATTTTCCCTTCCCCTTTCCCTTGTCCTTTCCGCGATCGCTTTGGATTGCGCCGGTTTCATGACTTTTGGCTTCAGGTGCGCGGCAAAGCAGGCGCAGAGTTTTTTGACGGAGTTCTTCCAGGGCCTGTTGATCCTTGCTTAATAGGCTTGGATGTGGCCGCCGGCTGAGCTCAAGTTCAGCGGCTTGGCGGGCGCGTTCAGCGAAAGAACCATGTTCTTCACTGAGCTCAACAACGACCTTCTGTGCATTTTGCAGGTAGCTCTCCTCGGCGTTGAGGATCTTTTTCTTCGGCATGGATTCAGGGGCGGATTGGCAATCATTCGCTTCGATTGCTGCAGCAATGAGCGCTCCTGAAATGGCGGCTCTTGTAAATAGAAAGTCGCGGTTTTGCTGCGGTTCATGACTCAGTGCAATCCACCGCGGTAGCAATGCCACTTGCCGATGCCCGCCCCCCCTTGCTTCGGCCTTGGCCACGCGGACTACCCCCCCGGCAAAGGCCTTCACTACCTCCGAAAGTGCCACCTCCCTTTTCACCAAACCAGCGGCCTTGGGGCCCCGGTCCAATTTGCGTTTTCCCAA
>JACNIZ010000389.1 GCA_014382805.1 Planctomycetota bacterium | reverse complement strand
ATCAGCGTCTTTGGATTCTGTGATGCGTCACGCCCCTGTGGCTCGTCGGCTGATGTCGCGCCATACCGACGGCAAGGTCGCCCGCATCGGCCGGCATCAACCAAGTTGCCACCGACGCTAGACAGCGCGCCATCGACCAGCGGTCACCAGTTTGCTCGGCGCCCCAAGCGTCGCACTGTTGCTCGGCGGTTTGGTGCATGTCGGCACGGGCGATGCGCAGCAGTGGTTGGAAGAAAAACACCGCTTGCAAGCAGTTCAGTAACACCAAATGCACTGGGTCGCGGCGCATATGGTGGGCAATTTCATGTCCCAACATGGCGTGAATTTGCTCGGCAGGTAGCTCCATTAAAGCGCGTTCCGGCAAGCAGATTTCCGCATTCCGACCTACACCTAATGCGACAGGTGAGCCCAAATTGTTCGAATAAGTCAAACGAACCGGGCGTGGCAACTGGGCGGCCAAACGCAACCGATCCAACATCAATCGAATGCCCGGATTCAACACCGGCTGGCGATTTCTCAATAGGTAATGGAAGCGTTGTAGGCGCCAACCAAACGACGCCAAACAAAGCGCCGCTCCTAACCACCACATCCAAGTCAATTTCTGGATCCATGGATTGGGCGGAATGGCTACTACAGCAACTGGCTGAGTTTGATTCGGCACTGGCCGGGTAATGCTGGCGTTTTGCGCATTTTGAAAATAAGCAGCATTCAGCAAGTTCGGCGCCATTTCGGGTTGTGCCGCAGCGGCCGCCAATTGAAACGTACTTTGGTTTGCAGGCGTTGCTTGCGGAGTCAAGGCCAAGCTGCCAGGCAGGTGCCAGGACGTCGGCAAGAGCTGGGGCATCGCGACGTGTATGGTCGGGCCGATTAAGGCTGCGAGTATCGCGGTATTCCAAGCCATTTCTCGAGCGCGTAATTGAATGTTGGGCAAGCACTTCAACAACAGCCAAGTGGCACCCAAAAACAGCGTGCTCTGAACGAAAAAGGAGTAAAGCCAAATCAACATGGGTTACTCCTGGGTGTGAGGACGGGAAAGTGGAGTCGCCAACGGCGGGGCTTTGCGATTCAGCATTTCCAGCAATTCGCTGAGCTCTTGTGGATTCAAATTGCCGGCATCGAGCATATGGTTAACCAAAGCTGTCGGATTGCCACGGAATAAGCGATCGACTAGGTCGCCGACCATGCCAACTTGGACGTCGGCTTCAGCGATGGTGGCCTTATAGATGAACTGCCTGCCGTGAGTGCGGTGTACAACCACACCCTTGTCTTCCATCTTGCGCAACATGGTCGCGATGGTCGTCGGGGCCAAGCCGCGCTCCTCCAAAAGCGCGGCGTGCACAGCGGATGCTGTGGCCTCCCCCTGAGACCACAGCACGCGCATGATGGCTAATTGCAAATCTCCAAGTTGGTGTCGGTTACTCATGTCCTTAGCGGTGGGCCACGGCGGTGGCGCCTCAGACATCTAGACTACTCGGGTAGTTTTACCGTGGTAGTTAAAAATCGGTAGAATTCGAAAATATCAAAAATTTGCCAGCTTCGGGGGGCTGTGACCGCCCTTGCTTAGGGCGACCGGATAAACTGCGCGCCTCGCACGACCAAGGTTCGGTCGGCCGAGAAAATGATATGACCCTGCCCTTTAAACCCCAAAATGGTCCAGTTTCGCTGGAAGCCCTGCGCCACAGTGTCAGCCACATCATGGCCGACGCGGTGCTGCGATTGTTCCCTGAAGGCAAAGTGGCCATCGGACCGTCGATTGAGCACGGTTTTTACTACGACTTTGACCTGCCGCGCGCACTGACCGACGAAGATCTGCCGGTGATCGAGGCGGAAATGCGCAAAGTGGTGGCCGAGGCGGGCGACTTTTTGATGTCGACCATGACTCGAGAGGAAGCTAGCCAGCGCCTGGCCGACTCGGGGCAGAAGTACAAGGTTGAGCTGCTTGCCGACATTCCTGAAGGCGAAGAGATCACCTTTTACAACCACGGCACTTGGGCCGACCTGTGTGAAGGTCCGCACGTCGAAAATGCCAAGCAGATTCGCAACGATGCCTTCAAATTGACGTCGGTTGCAGGCGCCTATTGGCGCGGCGATTCGAACAACGCGATGCTGCAACGCATCTATGGCACCGCTTGGTTCTCGAAAAAAGACCTGCGGCTCTACATGGATTATTTGGAAGAGATTAAAAAGCGCGACCACCGTCGTTTAGGTCGCGAGTTGGATCTGTTTTCACTGAATCCTGACTTCGGCGCCGGATTGGTTTTTTGGCACGCCAAGCTAGGTCATGTCCGTCGCCAGTTGGAGCAGTGGTGGTGGGACCTGCACTACGCCGACAACTATTGGCCGGTATACACGCCGCATGTTGCAGGCGAGTCGGTGTTCGAGCAATCTGGCCACTTGGAGAATTACGCCGACATGATTTGGGCGCCGATGTTGGTGGATAATCGTCCCCACCGGGTCAAGCCGATGAACTGTCCGGGGCACGTCACCATCTTCAATGCCAAGCGTCATAGCTACCGCGACCTTCCAGTACGCTACGCCGAATTGGGCACCGTTTATCGCTACGAGCCGAGCGGCACCCTGCATGGCATGTTGCGCGTGCGCGGCTTCACTCAGGACGATGCGCACATCTTCTGCACCCCAGAGCAATTGGCGGACGAAATCGTCGGAGTGTTGGAAATGGTGCACACCATTCTTAGCACCTTTGGTTATGAGTACACCGCCTATCTGGCGACACGGCCAGAGAAGTACTTGGGTACCGACGAAATCTGGGAGCACGCGTTGGAGGCTTTGAAAATTGCCGCAGCGCGCAAAGAACTCGAGTTGGAAGACGACCCAGGTGGCGGCGTGTTTTATGGTCCGAAAATTGACTTCAAGATCAAGGACGCACTAGGCCGCGAGTGGCAAGGACCCACCGTACAGGTGGACTTCAACCTGCCGGATCGCTTCGACATTCAATACAACGATTCCGACAATAACTTAAAACGACCAGTGATGGTGCACCGTGCGATCTTCGGATCCATGGAGCGCTTCGTCGGCGGTTTGATCGAGCATTTTGGTGCTTGGTTCCCGCTTTGGTTATGCCCGACGCCGGTTGCCGTGTTGCCGATCACCGAGGAGCAGATGCCGGCCGGTGCTGAATTGCAACAGCGCCTGACCGCGGCAGGCTTCAAATCGGTTTTAACTGCCAACGGTCCACTGCGCAAGCGCGTGCGTGAATCGGAATTGGAGAAGATTCCATACATGGCGGTGCTGGGTGGACGCGAGGTCGAAGAAGGCAAGGTCAACTTGCGCATCCACGGCGTTAAAGAGCAGAAAACCATGAGTATTGATGATTTCATTCAATACTTGACCGACAAGCGCAACAGCAAATCGCTGGATTACTAAAGCAAATCCACTGCAAACCCGGAGCTTCGCCATGACCTTGATGACTGGCCGTACTGTTTTTGTCACTGGTGCTAGCTCCGGAATCGGTCAAGCTTGCGCAACGGCTTTTGCCGCTGCTGGCGCCCGCGTACTCATGTGCGCCCGACGTCGCGCCCGCCTAGAAGCATTAACTGTGCAATTGCGCCAAAACTTCGACGCCGACGTTTTTGCTTTTGATCTAGATGTGCAAAATCGTCAAAACGTGGCCGACGTCATAGCCGGATTGCCTGATGAGTGGCAGGACATCGACATCTTGGTAAATAATGCCGGCCTGTCTCGAGGCTTGGTTCCGCTGCAGGAGGGCCTCATCGACGATTGGGAAGAAATGATCGATACCAACGTCAAGGGTTTGCTTTATGTTAGCCGTTCGATCCTGCCGGGCATGGTCGAACGCAGAAGTGGCCATGTCATCAACATCGGTTCGATCGCTGGCCGCGAGGTTTATCCCAATGGAGCGGCGTACTGCGCATCCAAGTACGCGGTCACCGCGTTGACCAAAGGCATGCGGCTGGATTTGAATGGCAGCGGGGTACAGGTTTCCACCATTGACCCCGGCTTGGTTAATACCGAGTTTTCCTCGGTGCGTTTCCACGGCGACCAAGCGCGCGCCGACTCCACCTATAACGGTATGACTCCTTTATCTGGCGAGGACATTGCCGAGGCCGTGTTATGGGTTGCTGCGCGTCCGGCTCACGTCAATATTGCCGAGATGTTGGTTTTGCCGGTGGATCAAGCCAGCGCGACGCTAGTGCACCGGCGTCCTTGAAATCGGCTATAGAGGCGTGGTTCCGGGGTTTGACGTCGGCCGCGAAGCTACAATGCCAGGATGGATCAGCCGACTCCAACTCTTGAATGGATTCATGTCTGCGACAACGCATTCCGGGACGAAACCGGCAAAATGTGTTTGATTGGCATGTTTGATTCTTTGTATTCGCGACAGCTGCCAGGACGGCTGCCGCTATTTTCACTTGCCATCGGCATGACCGGTGGTCAGGGGACCTATGAACTAGGCATGCAAGTTCAGTTGCCGAGCGGAAAGGTCATCGATATGAAGATGCCACCAGTGGAATTGCCGGACCCGGCTTTCAAGGTGCGCGCCGCAGCTCGTTTGACCAATTTTCCGTTCGAAGAGTTTGGCACTTACACTTTCCGCTTGACTCTAGCTGGTCAGCCGATTGCCTTCCCGTGCCACACCTTAGATCATCTGGAAGTAAAGCCTGAGGAAGCATCGCAAACCGGTCCAGCCGAAGTTCCAGCTGGCCCTGGTGGCCCTGGATTCCCGCCGCCACCTGACTTCCAGCAGTAAGTCGCTTTGCAGATTGACCGCATGCGGCGCTGGACGCGCGATCTGGTTGCCATCGATTCGGTGACTGGGCGCGAAGGCGAGCTCGCGGTGTGGTTGCAAAATGAACTGCCGAAACGCGGATGGAATGTACGCCCTCTAGCTGTGGATGCAGGTGGGGGGCGTCTGAATTTAATGTGCAGTTTTGACGCTGCCGATCCGCGAATTTTATTCAATACGCATCTCGATACAGTTCCTGAAGCCTATGGCCCTGACGAAGATAGTGAGCGCTTGTTTGGCCGCGGGGCTTGTGACACCAAAGGTATTTTGGCCGCGATGTTGGAAGCCCTGGAACAAGCCCGCGACGACGGCGTATTCGGGCTAGGATTGCTTTTAGTGGTCGGCGAGGAATTCGATCACGTTGGCGCTATCCATGCTGGCCAAAATTTGCCCGAGCCGGAAGTTTTGATCGTCGGCGAACCCACAGAAAATAAGTTTCTAGTTGCGCAGAAGGGATTGCTGACCGCGCAAATCAAAGTGCATGGGTCGGAAGGCCATAGCGGCTATCCCGAACAGTGTGATTCAGCCGTGGCAAGATTGCTGCCGGCGCTAGAAGCTTTGCGTACCGCTCCGTGGCTGGCACAGCAAAGCGACGCCGGCACCACGCTGAATATTTCCATGCTCAATGGCGGCGACGCCTACAACAAAGTACCGGGCAGCGCTTGCGCATCTTTGATGTACCGCCTCGATCAACCAGCGCAATTAGTGGTGGATCTAGCCTCGGAAATCCTTGCACCGCACACCGCCGACGGCAACCTAAGTGTGGATTGGCATCTAGCTTCGGCTTGCGATCCGGTGCATGGCCTCGATTCGCTGCCTAAACACCCTTGTGGTGTAGCAGCCTTCGGAACCGACCTACCTTTTTTCCGCTGGCAGCCGCAGCGCAAGTACCTTGTAGGACCCGGCTCCATTCACCAAGCACACCGCGACGTCATCGGTGGCAACCGAATGGGTGGAGAATGGATTGAAAAATCGTCTCAAGAAGATGGGGCGCGACTTTACCTCGAGTTGATTAAGAGAAACGCAGAATGGCTAGCTTGATGAGCGTCCTTCCTTTTGCCGAGCAGGCACCTATGTTCACCGAGCCTATGTCGGTGTTGGCCATCTTGCTCGCTGTGCTGGGTTTATTATTCGCGATGAATGCTCACGCGAAGTTCGGTAAATTTTTCAAAATCATCCCATTGTTGGTTTTTGCATATTTTGTGCCAACCTTGCTGTCCAATACCGGGGTAATTCCGACCGATTCTAAGTTCGGTCTCTACACCTTCATCAAAACTTGGTTATTGCCAGCAAGTTTGGTGCTGTTGACTTTATCAGTCGACCTCAAAGCCGTTATGGGTTTAGGTCGCAATGCGGTGGTTTTGTTTTTGGGCGCGACGGTGTCTATCGTTTTGGGTGGCCCGATTGCCTATTTGCTGTGCATGGGCGTCGGCAAAATGTTTGGCTTCGAATTAATTTCGCCCGAATTCGCCGACCAAGCTTGGCGCGGATTGGCTGCACTTTCTGGCACCTGGATCGGCGGTGGAGCAAACTTTCTTGCCATGCAGGAAGAGTTCGATGCCTCCGAATCCATCATTACCCTCATGGTGGTGGTCGACGTCGCCATCGCCAATGTTTGGATGGCTGTATTGCTACTCTTTGCTGGCCGCGAAAAAGAAATGGATGAAAAAATGGGCGCCGACCGCAGCAGTTTGGATGCGGTGCGCGAAAAAGTGGCTCAGTTTCAAGCCACCGTTTCGAAGCCGACGACCTTGGCGGCATTATTGACCATTTCGGCGATTGCGATTATCGGCGCGGTTGTGGCCACTTGGGCAGGCGGCGCTATTTCGGTTTGGCTAAAAGAGTATTGGCCGTGGGCAGGTGGCATTATGAAAGAATTCACCTGGGTCGTTATCTTTGTGACTTTGATTGGACTCACCCTTTCCTTTACCCCGGTGCGCAAGCTCGAGGGCAGTGGTGCTTCGGCAGTTGGGTCGGTGTTTCTTTATCTGCTAGTGACGACAATTGGCGCCAAGGCTGAATTCAGCAAAATATTTGATCCGGCAAACACGGGAATTTTGATTATTGGCGCAGTGTGGATGCTTTTCCACATCGCATTTTTAATGTTGCTGCGGCGCTACTTAAAGGCACCGATTTTCTTTGTTGCGGTTGGCTCCAAAGCCAATATTGGTGGGGCTGCGTCGGCTCCGATTGTTGCCAGCGCTTTCCATCCCGCCCTGGCGACGGTCGGCGTTTTGCTAGCCACTTTTGGTTACGTGCTAGGCACCGGGGCTGCAATTATTTGCGGCAATCTACTTCGAATGGCACACAATTTAGTATTCGGTTAATTCCGATACGCTGATTGCCTAACGAGCGCGCGGAATATACGCACCCGCAGCCCCCAAGTCGTACCACCATTGATACGGATTGCGGAATTGGATGGTTTGATGCACTGACGGCTCTGCGTTAGCAGTAGATAAATTTTCCGGCATATCGTCGACGGCTACAGTTAACGCCGGTTCACTGCCCAAACGCATTGCGCAACCGCGTTGCGCCAAGCGCCACATGGAACCGTCCTCATGTTTGGGCCGCACGCTTTCCACATGTGAAAATACGCCGCCTTCAAATAAGTCCGCCAAGCCAAATCGGGTGCGGGATTGCCTTACCAAAATGGGGTCTATGTTCGACACGATGGACATCACCCATCCATCCTGCGCCACCGCACGACGAACCAGCGCAACCATGTCGTCGTTCAAGCGCAATATATTTGCCCACGCCGATTCAAATAGTTTGCGGTCGGCCGGAATCAACTTGAGGTGTTTGCACACGAAATCAAAAAACTCGTCTTCGGCGACGTCGCCAGCATCAAAGGCTGGCCGCATGCTTTCAATTTCAATCAGCGCGTGAGGGGTCGGCTCTTGGCCAAATACCGCTGCGTGGCCCCACGAGAACCAGGTGTAATCGAAGTGGCAAAGAACCCGCCCATAATCCATCAACAGCGCAATATCGCGATCTCGCGTCGGCCGGGGTTGAATGGCTTCCGGCCCACGAAATACGCCGACGGCACCGCTCGGTCGTTCAATGCGTAAAAGCCAAGCTGCCCTAGTTTCGCTTTGGGTGGCCAGGAAGTTGGCCGCCACCGGCCGCAAATCGGGGTCGCCACAAAGCACATGCTCGCCATCGTTGATGCGCGCAACTACGGCATATTCCCAGCGCGGAGTAGCGTGCAAGACATTGCCGTCCTCCATGACTACGCCCCATATCGGTTGCACCTGGTGGGGGGCTATATCCACCACTTCAAACGGCAGCAGCCATGGGTGGTGCAGCGAATCTACGTCTTCCGAAAAACTCACCCTTGAAAGAATAAATGCGCGCATCAAACTTGGGAGAGATGAAGTCCACTCCCCGACCGGGCAAAATGAGCGTAGAGCTGCTGCGCGCGCTGCCCAAAACCGATTTGCATTTACATTTGGACGGCTCGCTGCGGCCAGAAACCCTGATTGAGCTGGCCAAGGAGCGCAACGTCAAATTACCCGCCTACAGCAAGGCGGGGCTCTACAAGAAGGTGTTTAAGGAGCAATACACCGATTTAATGGACTATTTGCAGGGTTTTGCCTACACCACCGCAGTAATGCGAGATCACGAAAGTTTGCAGCGGGTGACCTACGAGCTGTGCAAAGACTGCCAGGCCGATGGCGTGCGCTTTATCGAAATTCGCTTTGCCCCGCAGCTTTGCACCCATCCAGGATTTGACATTTTGGATGTGCTTAAGGCGGTTTCGGCGGGAATTCAGCAAGCGGAGACGGAATTCAACAGCCGAGCGGCGGGGCGCAAGGGGGGAGAGCCGCCCATTCGGGCTGGAATTTTGGGTTGCGCCCTGCGCTTTTTTTCGGGGGCTTTTTTACCGACGGATAAAGAGCTGGTGGCGTCGTTGGCCGATTTTCCGCGCGAG
>JACNIZ010000362.1 GCA_014382805.1 Planctomycetota bacterium | reverse complement strand
AACGAAATCGACAAAACTGCGCCGTAGGTGTCGTCGCCAGCAGCTGCTGCTAGATCCATGTGCAACACGCCGAATGGTGAAAAACCGATACCGGCGGTGGCGATGTCATTGGTGCCGTCTTCGATGTCCATCTGGTAACCGACCCGGAACTGAGCCCATTCCCAGCCTGCCTCAGCGCCAACGCGCAAAAATTGCGACTCGTCGCCGCGGCCGAAACGCTCGTGTTGGGTCAGGTCGACGTCGGCAGCGACGGTAATGGTTTCCCCGTTGTAGGCGGCGCCGGCGGTGACTACCGGTGACAAGTCGTAGGTGAAGGTGCGACCACTGGTGGTTTTCGACGCCAAATCGCTACCCATGACATCGCGCACGGCGAGGCCGAAGGTCCAGTTTTCGGAGGCATGGAAAGCGGCACCCAAGTCAAAATTCACCGCGGTGTCGTCGGAGCGGTATTTGGAATCGCTGAAATCGTCGGAAATGTCGTCGGCGTCATCGTCCAGGCCGACAGCAATGTTCAGCACCTCGATGCGCTGGACTTTCGGGGTAAAACCCAACGATAAGCCGTTTGGGCCAATGTCGAATTTCTTCGCAAAAGCTAAGCCGACTTGGGTGACATTGGCGCCAATAGCGACGGCTTCCGAGCCTAAATCAGGCAGGGAAGTGCCGCTCAAAGCCCCGCGGATGGCCGCGTCGTCGGTGCCGTCGATGGACAGGAAGGTCTGCACATCCAGGTAGGAGTCCATGATCAAAGCGGTGCTGAAGTATTGAGAAGGAATCGCAAGTGCCAGGCCAGCATCAAAACCGGCATAAAGCGACTTCCCACCAATGGTAGATAAACTGTCGGCTAGAGAGTCCAATTGACCCTGGGTCGGCACGCCAGTGCTGAAGGCATCATCAATCGCGTCGACTGCATCGGTGAAGTCTTCTAGATCATCCAACAGGGAGTCGGGATCACTTGCCAAAACGCCGATCGTGGGCAGCAGCAGCGCCCAATCGTCGTCGCCGATAATGCTGTACTCCGTCATCATCGCCGGATTGACAAAGGCAGCGTTTAAGTAGTCCGACGAAGCAACGCCGGTGCCGCCCATGGCTGAGTTACGAGCCCCGTCTGTTTGTTGGGGTGCCGCAACTGCGGATGCTGCCAGCAGGGAAACGGCAGCCATAACGAGAGTAGGTTTCATGTTGGCGAGGATAGAGATCTAAACATGTCTAGTCAATTGTGATCGCGACGGTAATCGAGCTGAATTCCGGCACCAGGCCGGCGCTGTTGGAAACCGCGGCCAGCCAAAACGTATGGCCTACCAAAGAATTTGCGCTGCCCGCCGCCACACCAATGCTCGCCGACGCTTCCGCGTTTGGATTCAAGATTCCATCAGGGCCGGAGTCCAGGCCGACGGTTCCATTGTCGCTGTAAGGAAAGGAATCGTAACCCGGGGAGCCCACTAGAAAGTCGTCAACCCCATCTTGGTTTACATTACCGGCGCCGCAAACCGCGGAACCGAAGTGGTCGAAATTTTTCAACCCGTGCCATAAATACAATACTTCACCATTTTTGCCTGAATGGACATAGGCAGTTCCTGAGCAATCCTTGCCGTTTCCTTGAGCATCCGGAGCACCAACTATGACGTCATCGTGTCCATCAGCATATATCCGAATCATGAATAGCCCCCGGTTAGTCTCAGCTACAAATTGCGGATGAGAAAATACTGCCTCTATTGCCTTGCCACACTGGCCGCCAATCAAACCCAATGTGATCACTGCGGCCACTACTCACGCATCGCTGCAATGCTGACTCGGCATATGGAGCATTTCCGGGCGTCGGTTTTTTGGCCCGTGTTACTAGTATCACTAGGGTCGGCGCTTGCATTCATGGTTTCGCCGTATTTGATCCTTACCTCTGTCCTAGGATGGGTAGCATTGCGTGTATGTCGCGTTGGCGAGACCTGGAAGGCAAAATTTCAAGCCGGAAATGGCGATCCTCGCACTGCTGAACCGCTAGTAGAAAATCATGCCGATTAATCCAGCCACGAAATGCGGTCTAATCTCAGCCTTGTTGCTGTCGCTAGCCTCCTGCGCCACCGCACCCAATTCCAGCGACGATACCCAGCAGATCCGCGGCTTGATTGATCAAGCCGCAGCGATGAATAATCAAGGCGACATCGACGGCTGGGTAGCGTTATTTGAAGCGGGCGCCGTTTACATGCCAGCCGGCATGCATGCTGTTTCCGACCGCGATGAACTGCGCGAAATGGCGCGCTCCGGGTTCACCGAATGGCAAACCGATATTCAAATCTCTCCCGATGAAATCATTCTCAACGGGGATTGGGCGTTTGCACGTTCAAGCGTGACTGGTACCGTTGAGCCTATGGGCGGTGGGGAACAGAGCTCCATCGACCTTAAGCAAATTGTGATTTACCACCGTCAAGCCGACGGCTCGTGGAAGATTGCGCGTTTGATTAGTAATAAGAACTAAAAAGAACCGCAAAAGAGAAATCCTTCATTTGGAATCGGTTTTGAAATTCCACACCAACTTTTTTTGCAGCGCGTCGCATTCCGCAACTACGGTGTAAGTTTGATTCGATTTCAAGACTGCTTTTGGAATTAAGCAATAGGCGTTTTCTGGGGCCAGGACTTTCGAAAGAGGTGCGTCGGGAGTTATGAAATAGCAAGGCACTGCATTGCTCGATTCAGATTTCCCTTTATAGAGTGTCATTTGAATGGAATGAGATCCTGGTTTGGCTCCCCAATAAGCTTGCAAGGTGATGGGGTACCCCATGGACTTGAGGTTAGATCCAGGAACCGGATTGGGTAACTCTGGTTGATAATTTCGTTGCACATTCGACGCATCTTGCGGCGGCCAAACCACCCATTCTTCTCCCCAATAGGGAGCAATTAATGAACCCGTATCCAGCACACAAAACTTACCCTCCGACCCGAATCCTATGCCAAACAAGCCAGGTTCGAGCATGGACAAACGGTGATAAAAAGTTGCCATCCATTCTTCCATCGCCACGATTGGGTCCGGCGAAAAATGAATCATGCTGTGCCTAGCGGCCCATGCACCTGCAGGAGTAAACCCCTTACGGTTAGAATACTCTTCATGGGCCCCGGGCCACTTTTTTGCCTGCTTAGGATTAAACTTCAAGTACTGGGCGTGAAGTTGGGCTTGCAAGGATAAGTCCGGGTATAGGTTGACTTCCTCGGCCCAAATATTCGCATTGGAATAAGCTTGTTTTCTAATTTCACGTAAAAAGTGAAGTGCAGCCAAAGCATCGTCCTCTGACTCCACGTTTTCACCAATCTCTTTTTTTCCGGCCGCTGCTTGAAGGAGTAACAGCTGATTATCCTCGTATAAAAACCAATTCGCCCACTCTCGTTCGAACTCTGCTAGGGATCGTCCAAGACCCATAGAAATAGTTTTGGCAGTGCGCGGCTTTAATGAGGTGGCACCAATGAGTTTGCCTAGTTCTCCGCTGCATTGCAGGTATTCATTCACAAACGTTGCTTTGAGCAAGGATTCATTTCGCACCTCCCCAAGTTCATCAACAATGGCGAAAGTATAGGGAAATGAGTCACCGGCTTGCATGCGCGCTTTCATCCAAGTTCGACAAGCATAGGTACTGGATTTTGCAGACCGCCAAAGCGCTCCTTCGCATACCGGAACTCCTGCGATTGTGACATGTCGATTTTCGTCATTTGCGCGCCAAGTTACCACCGGCATAGAAGTGCCAAAAAAATTCATACTCAACCAATTGAGGTGACCGGCAAGTAAACAAGGCTGGGTATCTTTGCTTAACCACAATTCATTCGTGTCCCATATCACAAGGGCTTGATAGCCAGCCTCGGTCATCCAACGGCTGGTGCGCCAGCCGCGACGGTCGACGAAAGATTGCGAATCCATGAGTACTAAGTCATCGGCTTGACCTTGGCTTAAGCCGCGATTTTTGATCGCCTCTGCTAAGGCTAAATCGAAGCGATCGTTTTCATGCAGCAGCACGATTTCACGCGCGGGGCTAAGCGTCGGCACTTCCAAATCGTTACCCCTGATGGCGTTGGAAAATGCAATTGCCCGCAGCGATTCGCGCAAGATGCGTTCCAATTTTTCCGACGGCATGCCGCCGTGTAGGTGCAGGCCGAAAGCTTGAACCTGGCTTGCATTTTCGGGATAAAGCTCAAGTACTGTTGGGTTTAGCGATGGCGCATGCTTGATTTTGATATCCAGTTGCTGCGCTTGGCTAAATAGCTCAGCCATTTTGGCCGCGCCTTGTTGCGCATCCAATGGTCGGTCCTGGGCTGCAGCCCCAGCCGAACATGCCAGAACGGCAACAAAAATGGTCCAAATACGAAACGTGCGGTGCATGGATGACTGATCTAGTGAACTCGGTTCCGCAAGAAACCGATCTTAGCGCTTTCTTCCAGGTAAATGTTTTTACTGCACATGGTAAAATTCAGCGATGAAAATCCGAATCAAATACTGCAAGGTTTGAAACTACCTCCCACGTGCGTCCAGTTTGGCCGCCGAATTGAAAGAGGAGTTTGGCGTTGACTCCGAGCTAGACCCAGGTGGTGGCGGTGAGTTTGACGTTTTCGTCGACGGCGAGCGTGTGTTCAGCAAGCTCAGCGAAGGCGACCGCCACCCGGATCCAGGCCAAGTCGCCCAACGGATTCGGGATCACATCAGTTAAGCACCGACCTCGGCTCCGATCCCATGCCTACACCACTATTCCAAATCTCAACGCCCACAGCACTCAAACTATCCCAATGGGCGTTGCTGTTCCTCGCCCTAGTTCCCGTCGCCTGTATTCAATGCTCTTCCTCGCGCGCACCAAACGACTATGAAAAAATGGCTGCCTATGTTTCCGATCACGTCGACCTAGTGAACTACGAAGCTAGTTTTATAGCGGCAGCAGACGGCACCCCCGTGCCTCAATTCCGTTTCGACATAGAGAACCGCGGCCCGCGTCCAATTAGATTTGCTGTAGTCCAGTTTGATTATTTTAATCCGAGCAAAACAAAAGTTGGATCCCACTCCTTAACCGTTTTCATTCCCGGGATGGACGATGCCCCCGCAATCCCGTTGCCAGCCAACGCCACTTGGGAAATGGGGGACGCCCAAAGTGTGAAGTTGGAGGTGCCGCTGACAGAGGTTGAGGATCTAGTATTTGAGGCCAAAGTTGGCTACATCGGCTTTGCAGACGAGGTCGAAACCACGGCTGTCGCCGAAGAATAGACCAAAAATACAGGTTGTTTGGGAGAAAAATTAGACCAAACAAAGGGTTGTTCGGGCGAGATTGGTATATCATTCCGGTAGTTTCGTCTCATCTCTGCCCCAATGGCCTTCTCAAGATACTTCGATAGTGCACTCCAGTCCTGGTGGAAGCGTCCCGATCGCAAGCCTCTCATCCTTAGGGGCGCGCGGCAAACCGGTAAATCGACCGCTGTAAGAGAGTTAGGGAAGAAAGCTAGACAATTTATTGAGCTCAATTTTGAGCGTCATCGAGACCTCCAGATCGTCCGATCCTGTAATTCTCCGGAACAATTGCTCCAGCGACTTAAGGAGGTCTTCAATTTCGCTGATTTCCCCTCCGGCACACTGCTTTTTCTGGATGAAGTCCAAGAACATCCAGACGCCATAAATTGGCTGCGGTTCTTTTACGAAGATTTCCCCCAAATTGCCGTCGTTGCCGCCGGTTCGCTTATGGAAGTCCGATTGCGGGATAGTGCGCTGCCGTTTCCTGTAGGCCGAGTTGAGTTTTTGCGCATCGAGCCTTTGACTTTCCTCGACTTCCTTGACGCGACGTCCAACAACCAACTTGCATCCAGTTTGCGGAACGAATTTTCAAACCCCGACGGCATTCCCGAGGGTCTACATCAATTGGCGATGGACAAGTTTCGTAGCTTTTTGTTGGTTGGCGGAATGCCAGAAGCAGTTGCCAAGTGGGACGCCTCAGCCGATTGGAATGAGGTCGGGTTGGTTCATGAATCTCTTCAACAGGCTTACTTGGAAGATTTGTTGAAATACGGCGTTCGAACCGGAACCACGATCTTGGAAACTGTTTTGGCTGCCGCTCCGAATTTTTACGGCAGTCGTTTTAAGCTTCAGGAATTAGCGGTCAAATGGAGGAGCAAGGCCCTGTCCGAGGCCATGGCCCTGCTGGAAAAAGCCATGGTGTTACATCGTGCTCGCCCGACCTATCACATGCAATTGCCATTGATACCCAGGGCTAGAGCTGCACACAAACTTATACCTCTAGACATGGGTTTGGCACTATCCCAATGGGGAGTGAGGCCGCAGCACTTAGCCACCACAAAAGTGGAGGGCTTACTTGGAGGACGTGTCGCTGAAGCCTTCGTCGGAGTCCAACTGTTGGCCCGCAATCCACATCGATCTCGGGACCTGCACTTCTGGACTAGAGAATCGAAAGCCTCGTCCTCAGCGGAAATAGATTATTTGCTCCCTACTGAAAATGGAGTACTTCCCATTGAGGTTAAGTCCGGAGCATCAGGTTCGCTTAAGTCATTGCACCAGTATCTTGCTGTTTCTGATGGCGCTGTGGGAATAAGGCTGAATTCAGGAACAGGAGGGGTGGAGAAACTTCAAGCGCATCTGCCACAAGGCGGCAGGCTCAACTATTTTTTACACACGTATCCGCTGTATCTCGTTGAATTAATCGGTTAGGCCAAAAGTTTCCCCACTTTCCTTATCTAGATCACCGCCATTTGATTCAAGTGGAGTCACCTCAACTTCGTCCTCGACCATTCGCTTCGTTTTCCAACCTCCATTTCTCCAACGTAGGTAAAAGATCAGCGAGCCGATGAAAATTTCGAAAGTCCACGCGTACCAAACGTGCACCAGCGTGGCGCCTTCCCAGTAGCGGATCACGTACCAACAAATCGGCACGCTCAAAACCCAGGCGCACAAAATGCCGGTCCACATTACCCATTTGTGGTCACCGGCCGCGCGCAAGCCAAAGCGGTAAGCGATCTGCAGCGCGTCGCCCATTTGCCATACGGCGGCGGCCACCATGACCCATTTGCCCAAACGCACCGCTTCGGCAAAATTGGGGTCGTCGGGTTTCATGTACATCGCCACCAAATTGTCACCCCAGATGAAAAAGACGATGGACATCAAGCCCATGAAGGGCATCAGAATTTTCAGTGTGCTGTTGAGTGATTTGCTGACCAAATCGAGGCGCTTTTCACCCATGTATTGACCAATCAGCACCGAACCGCCATCACCAACCGCTACCGCCGGCATCATTGACATATGAATAATGCTGACGCAAACGTTGTGCACCGCCAACGGCATAGTGCCGAGTTCACCAATCAACTTGGTGATCAGCGTGAACGAAAAAGTCTCAATCGAAAACTGCACGCCACCGGTCAAGCCGACGCCCAGCACTCGTTTCATGCGCTTCCATTGAAAACGCAACGCGTCTACCGGTAGCAGCTTGTTGGTCCGACCCAAGTAAAGCACCAAAACCACGCCAAAAACTTCGGCGATTCCGGTGCCCAACGCCGCACCCTTCACGCCCATTTCTGGAAAACCAAGCTTGCCGAAAATAAGTACGTAGTTCAGCGCAATATTCACCGGGTGTACCAGCAAATCCGCCGACATCGAAACTCGCGGCCGACCAACCGAGCGTAAATATTCGCCAACCGCCATGCCCAACATCGGTGCGATGGACCACCACAGGCGAATGCCCAAATAGTCCTTGCCGTATTGCAAGGTGGTCGCCGAATGGTCTTTTTCCATCGCCCATTCCGTCACCCAAGTTGAAATCCATTCACTAAAAACCAGGTAAATCACCCCGAAAAACAGCGCCAAATAAGCCGCGTGCACGCCATAAGAAAACGCCGACGTGCGGTCGCCCGCGCCCAAGTACTGGCTTACCAACGGCCGCTGGCCGCGGAACATGCCCATCGGAAAAGCGATCAAGTTCCACGCCAACAATGCGCCCAAACCCACCGCCGCCAAAGCCTCGGTGCCGATTTGCCCAACCATCAACATGTCGACCACTCCCTTCAACGTGAAGGAAATCATCGACACGCCAATCGGCCACGCAACGCGCATGACATGGCCGGGGGACGCGGGTGCGTGGTGGTAAACGGAGGTCAATTCTTAGGCGATCATCCAGTCTGGGAGGAAAGACAGGATAACCACCGTTTCTACGAGCGGGATTAGATTTAAATAGCCGAAGAAGCCCGGCCGGCTAGGGGGAGCTAGAAGTCGAATTGAACCTGAACCATAAAGGTGTTGTTCGCCAATTCAGGCCCTTGCTCGTCCTTCATAGTGAAATCCATCTGAAGCTTGAGGTTGTGCCCTTTTAGGTATGCGTTCATGCCCACGGAGGTCCAGGTCGAACGGTCATTTGCAACCTCGCTATCGGGTTCGAGCTTTTGGTAGCGTAGGGTTGGTTCCAATTTCAAGTTGCTGCCCGCAAAAGGAACCTCAAATGGCAACACGTATCCGGTTTGCAGATACCAACCTGAAGTGCGTGAATCCGATCCGGTGCCCGTAGTCTGGTTTTTCCGGACCGTGTCAAATTCACCCTGGTAGGTCCAGGGTCCCAAATTTCCAAATAGATCGAATCCGATGGCAAAAATATCAATGGAGCCGGCACCATTAGTTGCTCCGCCAAGGGAGGCGATATTAGTACCAAGCGCGAGTCGCTCTCCTTCGCCGATGTAGGAGGCGCGGTAATCGCCATAGCCATCC